>CANQVT010000026.1 GCA_947627365.1 uncultured Lachnospiraceae bacterium
CTCCTCAAAAATCAGCCCTTTTTTGAGCCCCCTGCTTGTCAGTAGTCAATTTGTCGACGAGTTTCGCAATTACCTATATATTATATTTTTATAGTTTGCTTATGCGGACTTCAGCGTCCCTATGATGATGTCGCACACGACGACCAGATCCTCCGCGTGAAACACCGCCGGGAAATTGTCGCTGAACAAAATCTGCGAGGACGGCGGAAATTCGTCGTCTCCGCCCCAGAGTTGGAATCGGACAAAAAATCCGTCGAACACCTCGAATTCATAGCCTGCGTCCCCGGCTTTGATCTCTTTCGCGCCCAGCTTTTCGCACGCGGCGCGGAAGGCATCCAGCTTATTTCCATAGGAAAACGCGAGCCGCATCATACACCTGCCATTGAACTGCCGGTAATAGACCTCACCCCAGGGGATATCGCGGTACGTCATGAACTTCCCGGTACTGCTCGCCTGCGCTCCCTCGATCAGAAAACGGATCACAAAGATCTGCGCCGCGTTCATGGCAAGCAGAGGACAATAGCCGTCGTCCTCCTCCGTGCGCTTCACCGTGAACTCCGGGAAGCCGACCTCGTAATCCTTTCCAAGAAAATGTACCGTGAAGCACTGCTTCTCCTCAGAATAGGGAAAGCCGGTGCGCACACTGATCTCCTGCGGATCCTTCTTCCGATATTCATCCTTGTAGTGCTCAAACGGGACCCGTTCCTTGTTGTCCTTCTCGTATGCGATATCCATACCGGTCGCTCCTTATGTTCATATTTGTACGATAAGCCATACCCGCCTCGTAAGGCTTTCGGCTTTCCCGCCGAGGGTTCAACTTGATCGTCAGGCTCGAAATACCCTCGCCAGGTGATAAATGTGTCGGTCGCGGTCATTTCATCTCCAGCGATGGGAACAGCGTCGCGTCCGTGTGCGGCAGGAAGCAGCTCGCCACAAACTCGTCCATGTACGACGGCTCATTGCTGAGCTCGAGGTAGGTCATGTTGTGCGCGACGTCCGCCACCTTCGCCTCCGCCTCTTTTGAATAGAGGATCGCGTAGGCGCCCGAGAGCGAAGAGTTTCCGATGTAGGTAAACTTCTCCAGCTCAATATCCGGGAACATGCCGATGTTGACGGCGTTTCGCATATTGATGCCGCTTCCGATCCCGCCGGCCACCAGCACGCGCTCGATCATGCTCACGTCAAAGTCGAGGGAGCTGAGCATCACGCGGATCGCCGAGAAGATCGCGCCCTTCGCGCGGATGAAGTTGTCGATGTCCACCTCGGTCAGCTCGATGTCCTTGACCGAAGCGGCGTCCTCCTTAAACGCCAGCACATAGCTTCCCATGCCGTAGCTGTCATGCCGGATCCGCTCGCCCTCGCGGATGAATTTTCCCTTCGGGCTGATGATCCCACAGCGGAACAGCTCGCTGATGATGTCTATGATGCCGGAGCCGCAGATGCCGACCGGCTTCTGTCCCTCGTCCCCGACGATCTTGAACGTCGGCTCCATCGTATCCTTGTCGATCGTGCACGCCTCGATCGCCCCGTCCGTCGCGCGCATACCGCAGCTGATGTCGCCGCCCTCGAACGCCGGACCTGCTGAGCAGGCGCAGCTCATCATGAACTCGGAGTTGCCGAAGACAAGCTCCCCATTCGTGCCGAGGTCGATGAAAAGAGACATCTCCTCGCTGTTCCAGATCGTGCTCGCCAGCGTACCGGCCGTGATATCTCCGCCTACATAGCTTCCGATGTTCGGCGCCATGAGGATCCGCGCGTGCGGGTAAATGTGGATGCCGAGATCCTGCGCACAGATGGAATCCGTCTCAAAAAATGTGGGGATAAACGGTTCCATGCGCACCGGGTCCGCGTCGACGCCGACAAACAGATGGTTCATCGTCGTATTGCCCGCGACGCACATGCGGTAAACCTGCTCAGGGTGAATGCCCGCGGATGCACACATCGCGTCGATCAGCGGGTTCAGCGTCTCCTTGATGATCGCGTCCTGAAGCTTCTTCCGCCCGCCGTCTTTCTGCTGCTCGATGATGCGGTTGATGACGTCCGCGCCATAACGAATCTGCCCGTTCCCTGCGGAAGCCTTCGCCAGGATCCCACCGTTTGTCATGTCGATGATCAAAGCAGATACCGTGGTCGTTCCAATGTCCACCGCAAGACCGCAGACCTGCGCTTTCTCCTCCGCCGACAGCACATCGAGCACTTCCGCTCGCTCTCCATCCCTGCTGACTACGCACTGCACCCGGAACGAAGATTTCCGCAAAACCTCCGCGAGTTTCATGAGCACAGCGAACGACAGCTTCACTTCCGATGCGCCGCAGGCAGCCTCCACCGCCCAGGTCAGGCGCTCGTTGTCCGGCATCGTGTTGTCCAGAGAGGGCTCCTCCATCGTGATCTCGACGACTTCCAAATCATTTTTAAAAGCGATCCCGGCAGATGCGATATCGTTCTTCGTCTTTTCAAAAATCTGCAGTTCCTCCGCAGAACCAAGATCCGCAACCTTCATCCTGCTCCGATAGGCGGACGCGATGTCTGGGACGAGCACCTCCACGTCCCCGATGATCTTGCTGACACAGGACAACCTCCAGCCCTGCGCGTACTCCTCGTCCGTGATGTGCCTCGTCTGCTTCGAGTCCAGCTCTCCGCCCGTCAGTTTCACCTTACATTTTCCGCAAGCCGCATTTCCGCTGCATGGCGCGTCGATCGCCACGTTCGCCTTTCTGGCGACTTCTAGAAGATTTTCCCCGGAACCGGCGAAGACCTCCACGCTTTCGCCGTTCTCAAACTTGAACGTTACCTTGTACATAAGTTCCCCCACTGATTATTTTTCATTACAGTTCATACTGATTTGAAGCGCATGTCTCCGAACCCGCAGGTGTGACGCAAAAAGCAATTCAGACTTCGTGCTATCGGTCATGCGATGAACAGCAGCGCTTTTAGTGATACACCCGGATACCGAAACGGCTCCGGGTGTACGGTTTCCGCCCCGGCCGATGCCCTACCGCCGAAGCCGTAAGCCTATGACCGGATGCAGTATGTTCTGTGATTAAATTTCAAGATAAGAATCCGCATACAGCGTATTGTTCTTGAATACGTCGCAGGACTTGATCGTCTCCATCAGGCGCAGATCGTTCGGATTCACGATCGCGGAGGTAAGTCCCTGCATCATGCACATCGCGACAAGCGCGGAATCCATGATCGGACGGATGTGCTTCGGCATACCGTTGGAATTGTTGGAGAGTCCGCCGGTGGAGTTCAGACCCATGTCGGAGAACATCTTGATGCACTCCAGAATCTCCATCTGCTTGTCCTGCATGCCCTTCACAACGAGGAACAGCGGATCGAACCAGAGGTCGGTCGGCTCCATGCCGTGCTCAAGACCTCTCTCGAGCAGTGTCTGGCAGTAAGCCATACGCTCATCGTTGTCCTTCGCAATGCCTTCGCCGTTGCACAGCGCGATAACGATCGCATCGTTCGCCGCAGCGAGATCCACGTTCTCGATCCTGCCCGCCGCGTCCGCGGAGTTCACGATCGGCTTGCCCTTGGAACGATTGTAGACAGAAATGCCTGCCTCGATCGCCTTCTTATTGGAAGTATCCAGCGCAAGCGGCACATTGTCGAAGTTGCTCTGAAGGAGCTGAACGGCCCACTTCATCAGGTCCTCGCCGTAACCCTCTGCCGGTCCGATGTTGACGTCGAGATAGACAGCGCCCGCGTCAAGCTGCTGCTTCGCACGCGCAAGGATCGGCTCCGGATCTCTCTCCATAAAAGCCTTGTTGACCGCCGGGGCAGTCGTGGAAAGTCTCTCACCAATTGTAACGAATTTTCCCATTGCAAATCACCTCTCTTAGTTTTTTAATAAAGCCCCATCCCCCTGCCGGTACAGTCGGCAAATTCACATGCCGGACTGTATCCGCGGGAGACGCCATGTTGGCTTTGATACATTTTGAATCTTATGCCGTCAGATCCTTCATGAACTTCACGAGCTGTACCGCCTCGTTCGGAGCGATGATGATCTCCCAGCCCGGAAGCTTCGCCTCGAGCTCGCCCTTCAGAACGGCAACCTTGCCCGGGATGACGAGCTTTCTGGACTTGATCTTGCCCTCGATATCCTGCTCCTTAAAGAACTTCTCGATCGTACCTGCGGAGAACTTGCCCGCAGCCCAGGACGTCAGAACGGAAAGTCCGCCCGCGTCGTTAATGATCAGGTTGAGCGGCACGCCGGAACGCTCCAGCTCGCCGGATACCACGAAATAAGTCAGAGCAAAGTCTACCGTCGTGACACAGATCGAATTCTCGTCCGCGCCGTTCAGCGGGTAGATGCCCGGCTCGACCTTCATCGGCTTCTGCGGGTCGGTGAACAGGTTCTGGCGCAGGCCATACAGCGGAAGCGCCTCCGCGTAGCCGAGCTGCTCCAGCACTACGATCGAACCATACTTCATCGTGAACAGGGAAGCCAGAGCCGCCTGCAGATGCGCGTTGCCCTTTGCCAGGCAGCAGGCGCGCACGATCGACGGATAACCGCAGGTACGGTCGCCGTCCTTGATCGCTGCTTTACGGAACTGCACTGCCGTCGCGAACGCATCCTTGATGGAATTGCTGCCCGCATCGATCAGCAGGTTCTTGTTGCCAAGCTTCTCGAGAGCCGCCACCGTATCGTAGAGCTCGTTGATGTCCTTGCCCTGTACGCCGAGCGCAATGCCCGCTCCGGTCGCCACCGCGTTCATCGCCTCATAGTTGGAAGCGTTCGCGCCGTTCAATACCGGCTTCGCATCCTTCACCAGCGCAACCGCCTCTTTCGCGACGTCCGCATCGTCGCAGCCGAGGATCAGCACACGTCCGACAGCCGCAGCCTTCTTCACCAGCTCAAGATACTTGTCCTTGCCCGAAGCCGCATCGTAATTTACATAGATCATTTCTACGAACATTCTCTCACCGATACGCTCGTAATCTACCTTCGGAACCGCCGCAAGCTTCGCGTCGATCTCTGCGTCGTCCATGCAGCTGCACACAGACACCGCATATCTCGTCTTGTTCACGAACGTCTTCTCGTGGCGGAACAGCACTGTCTCGCCGCCGAGCGTCATCTCGTTCTCGCCCGCGCCGATCTTGACGGTCTTCATGGGCGGAGCGGTCGCCTCGTTGAGCTGAGCCTTCGCGTCCTCAGAGAAGTACGGGCAGGCGTCCACGGATACCGCGCCCTGCGCGACCTTCATGGAGAAAGCCATACAGGTCGGGCTGCCGCACTCCTTACAGTTTTTCTTCGGTGACAGTTTGAAAATATCAAGACCTTTCAATGCCATATCATTTTTCCTCCTTATGCTTCAGTTTGCTTATACTAATTCCTTGACCAGGGTTGAAATCGTCTTAACAGATTCCGGATGTCTCAGGATGACAGCGTTGGAACCGGCCGCGAGTACTGCAGCTGCAGTCTCGATCTCCATGTCCACGCCACGCTCTTCCTGATTTCCCCATTCAGGCATATCAGCTTCGGAAGCAGCCGCTTCCTTTACATTCCAAACCTCAGAAGCTACCGGGGTAATGATCGGCATCTGAAGCGTCGCATCGCTCTGGGACAGCGCCGCGGCCTTTACACGGTCCATCGTGGAAACCACGTACTCGAAACCGTAGCCGGCGGAAGCCGTACCGACGTTCATGACAACGCTCTGTCCGCTCACGCCGAGCTGTGTCAGCAGAACGTTCAGCTGCTTTGCAAGGTTGATATCAACAGCGGACTCCGCGCCGACGACCTGCTTGTAAGCAAGACCCGCCGAAGCGCCTACCGTCTTGTAATTCTCTTCTTTTGCCGCAAGGATCACAGCGTTCTTTCCGGCAAGGGCAGCCGCCGCCTTGTCTAGCAGCTCCGCGTCCTTCTCCACGTTCTTGCATCCGCAGACGACAAGCGGAAGATCAACCGCAGCCGCAACATCGTTCACCAGAGCGATCAGCTCCTCCGTGGATTTGTTCTTTCCGTTCGGGTCTCCACCCTCCAAACGGATGCTGAGGAAGTCAACGCCCTCAAAGGTAGCGGCCTTCTTCGCCATGTCGACGACAGATGCGCAGCCCTCGTAGCACTTCTGGATGCACTCCGGCTCTGCCTCCATGCCGCCGTCCGTGATCTCGATGCCTACCTTCGGCGCGTTCTCGATCGCCTCGTCAAAGGTGTAAAACGGAAGTACGTTCTCTCCTCCGATCGTGATCGCTTTGTCGCCGGTACCCATCGTGACAGCGTTGATCTTTGCATTGAATTTTCCTGATTTTGCAGTAAACGGCATTTCTCTTTTACCTCCTCGTGATTATATACCGATGCGGGTGCCTGGGGTGACAGACCGCAGGGGTAAGGTTATTTTTTCGGGTAATGGATACCCGGTACCGCACTTGAAAAATAATAACAATGGATTAAAGTATAACAAAATTAAGTAAAAGTCCACTGTCTTGAATCATTGTGGTTTCTAATTTATAAAAATCTTTAAATGATTCACGTAATTTATCATTTTAGACTCGAGAAAATGCTGCGCATTTTCCCTCGTTAAGAAATCCATGACATTCTCATAGGAATTGCCATAAAATGGCAATTCCTATATCGATCGTCAATCGTCGGTCTGTCTTCGCTTCGCTCGACATACCAGCTCTAAAAAGTTCAATTGCTTTCTGTCAACTGCGTTGACGAAGCTGCGCTTCCCGCAATTGAACTTTTTATCGCTAAGGCCCCAGGGAATGCCTGTGCAAGCACGCATTCCCTTTGCGGGCCTTACATCATCGGCTCCATGCTAAGCGCCGGATGGCCCTTCTCCTCAAGGAAAGCCAGCAGGGTCTCGGGATCTTCCGCAACGGTCTCGTCACCGATCATATCCGTGAAGTTGTCGATTCCGTAGAGCTCCTTCGCGGTCGCGTTCAATCTGTCGGCCACCTGCTCCTTCAGATCCTTCGGCATCCACACGATACGCTCGATACCGCCCTCAGCCTTCATGAACTTCTTGGAAGCGATGAAGTGCTTGCCGTGGCCCATGAAGCCCGGTGTCTGCACGCCGCCGCCCGTCATGGAAGCCAGCTCCGGGAAGGTCATGCCGATCGGGGTCATGCCCGCGTACTCACGGTTCGCGATACATACGCCGTTCGACAGCGGCTCGATACCACAGATGCACTCGAAGCATCCGCAGGAGGTCATCGGCTTCTCGATGATGGAATACAGGGAAACATCCTCCAGCGCGCCCTGGGAGAACTTGCGGACTGCCTCGTTGACATCCTCGTACTCACCGATACGCTCGTCGATCGGACGTTCCTTCGTGATCACCTGGCACGGTCCCTGCGGATCCAGCTCGTTGGTCGCCTTCGCGTCCAGCCACGAAACGGCGCCGCAAAGTCCGAGTCTCTCCGGCGTAACCACACAGACGTGGCTCGGGGAGAATGCCTGGCACATGATGCAGCTGTAGTATACGTCCACACTCTCGTCGGTCAGCGTATTCAGACGCTCGTCACGCTTGTCGAACGTCGGGATCGCCACCTCGTGACGGAGCTTCGTGCACTGCTCAGCCTCGGTGTAGATCGTCACCTGGCACTTGTCAACAACCGCCGCGAACTCGCTCTTCACTCTCGCGTAGAGCACTTCGCCGAGATGCTTGAGGCCGAAGCCCGCGTTGAACGTATCCTTGCTCACACGGACACGGATCATATCGCGCTGTCCGGTGTGCATCATACCTTCTACACAGTTCAGGTAGGAGTGGAACTTACGCTCGATAACCGGCTCGAAGTCGGACTGCATGTTCTTGCCTGCCACCTGCACGACATAAGCGATACTCTGCTTGCTGCCCTCCGGGAAATCCTTGATGTCCGGTCCGATGACCTCGATCTTGTGATCCTCGACCTCGTTCGCTTCCTTCGTCTGCACCAGCTCGAAGCAGTCCACGCGGGAGCCGTCGAACTCGATCTGCATATCGCCGCGGCGGATGATCTCGCCCTCGAACGCGGACGCGAACGCTACCGGGATATCGATCTTTGTGATCTTGATCTTGATGTCGCGCGCCTCCAGAGACGTCGCGTTCCACTTGTCTACATCCGGCTGCACAATCAGGCTCTTCGGAACGGTGAACGGATAATCGTTCGTGATTGCCGGGAAGCCCATCGCGATCGCGCCCGCGCCGCAGGCAAGCGTCACATTGTCAAGCGGAGCGAACGCGTTAACGAACGCAAACACACGCTTCATCGTGTACTCGTTCAGGCCCTTCGCATCGCCCGGCGTGATGTTGCCGAAGATCAGTGCCGCGCGGACTGCTACGGAAATGACATGCGCAACGCTCAGGATGTCGTCGCCCAGCGGAAGGATACGCACGCCCGGGCCCGTCTTGACGCCCTTCTCGACGCACTGGTCGATGATGCCGCCGATCATGGCGACGAGCATGCCCTGTCCCTGATAGCTCTTCACAAGGGCAACGCCCTGCTCTGCCGTCGGAGCAGGCCCGATGATAACCGCTACGCCCGGGATATCGCCGGTAACAAGCGGAACGCCCTGCTCACGCACGTAAGCGTCGCTCAAGTGGCCCGTATACGGAGCCTCGTACGGCGTCGCGCCGTCGATGTACTTCAGAACTTCATAAAACTCCGCGCACAGCAGGGTCGCCCAGCCGGACTGGAACCCGTCGTGCAGTCTCTGGTTTCTCGTCATCATGGACTTCACAACGCCGAGCGCTTCCTTCAGCTCGTCGAGGTTGCCGACCTTGTTGCCGGTCATGCCATAGTAGCTCGGAAGGCTGTAAGCCGTATCCGGGAAAGCAACCGCCTTGTCAGCGCCGTACTTCTCAACAGCTTCGTTGACCGCTTTCTCTACGCGCTCATACACTGTGTCGTTACCGTTAAATATAAGATCTAATAATCTCACTTTCTCTACCTCCACTTTTTTAGTTATTATTTTTATAATACCACGGATTGCTCCGTGCTGCGCACTCTCGCAATCCTGCCCCAACATTCGGAATCCGTGGGGCCCCCGCCCCACTACTTCCTCATGTTTGGGCGAGTCATTAAATCATAGAAACACTCCTGCATAAATGCATCGTGTTTCATGATTTATGACTCTGGTATTATCAGATTGCTATCGCGTTTCTCTTCTTCTCGATGTCCGCAATGATCGCGTCGCCAAGCTCCTCAAGATCCGCGGATACGGTATGCTTCGCCTCCGCTCCGTCCTTCAGGCCGCTTGCGGCGATCACATCCTCAAGAGAACCCTCATAAGGCATAATGCCGATAAAGGTGTCTACGCCGAGCCCCACGAACGTGTTGCCAAGCTCGACCGCCTGCGCCGATACGCCCGCCGCGTCGCAGCCGACCACCGGGAGCTGCGGAACCGTAAGCCCGGAATCCGCGGACAGCGCCTGCGCGATCGTCACGACACTGCCGATGTTCTCCAGTCCGCCAAGCGGCAGCACCGGAGGAATCTCAGCCAGCTCGCAGACCCGCTTCAGCCCGTCGCCGCAGAGCTCCTTCGCCTCCGGATTCAGAAGGCCGGCGTTCTGCGCCACTGTGACCGGATACCCGATCGCAAGGATCACGAGGTCGCCCGCAATCAGCTTCTTCATCAGAGCCACATACTCATCCGTGTCCCGGACTTCCGAGCCCTCGCCACCGAGCATCACGACCGCCCCGCGCAGGACGCCGGAGACCACGCACGCCAGCAGCGGCTTTGTCGTACCGGTTGCATCCACCTGAGAATTGCACACCCCGTCAAGTGCCTGGATGATATCACCCACCTCAAGTTTCGGTAATGCTGAATCACTCATTTCTATCGCCTCACTTTTTTAAATTTATCTCGTAAACCGGACTCATTCTTCCGATTTGTCGATCAGGCTTTTGATGTTTCTGATTTCATCGACCGTGGTCTTGCTGAAATCATAGGGTGAGGAACCATTTCGATCCGCGTCGATGACCTCGGGATTGTAATGAACAAATCCGAGCAGGTCCTCTGGCGGGATCTTCGCGCGAATGAATGCTTCATCCTTCTCATCCCGAACCTTGTTGGCCACTACACGCACCTGCTTCACCCCAAGGCCGGAGGCCAGACGCTTCACATTCTGGTACGTCTGGATGCTCCGCGCGCCCGGTTCGATCACCACAACAAACTGATCCATGCCCTCGGTTGTGCCTCGCCCCAGATGTTCCAGCCCTGCCTCCATGTCGAGGATCACAACGTCCTCGCGGTGAAGCACCAGGTTGTTGATGATGCGCTTAAGCATCACATGCTCCGGGCAGACGCAGCCGCTTCCGGCCGTGTCGACCGTGCCGAGCACTAAGAGCTTCACCCCGTTGCACACCCTTCCGTATGTGTCCGGAATATCGCTCACCTGAGGGTTGATACGGTAAAATTTGTTGTCGGCGCTTGCCCCGGTACGCTCCTCGATCAGTTTGCGCATCTTCGTGATGGGAGTGATCTGCTCCAGCTCCTCCTCGGAAAAACCGAGCGCCAGGCCCAGATTCGCATCCGGGTCCACGTCGGCCGCCAGAACAGGCCTTCCCTCATCCGCGTACAGCCTTGCAAGAGTCGCGGCGAACGTGGTCTTACCCACGCCGCCTTTTCCGGTAACAGCAATCTTCATTCTTACGTCACCTCATGTAATATAACTTAGATCCCTAAATGATCTCTCTTCTCCTCGATGCGCTCGATCATCTTATCGACGAGCTTGTCGATGTCGGTCTCGATCGTGTAAGCAGCCTCGACCCAGTCTCTGACGCCGTTGGTCAGCAGATCGTAGACCTTGTCGGAACCGCTGATGTACGGATCGACGCCGAGGAAGGTGTCGATACCGGTCGCCACGACATAGTTGCCGATGGAAACTGCCTTCTCGGACATCCACTCAGGCGCGCAGCCGACTACCGGAAGCTCGGAGATCTTCCAGCCGGAATCCTTCGCCAGCTCAGCCACGAGGATCATCATACGGCTGATGTCCACGCAGGAACCCATGTGCAGCACCGGCGGGATGTCCGCCAGCTCGCAGACTCTCTTGAGGCCGTCGCCGCAGAGATCCTTCGCCCTCTTGTCCATCAATCCAGCCTTTGCCGCAGCCTGCGCCGCACAGCCGGAAGCAACGATGATGATGTCGTTCGCAATCAGCTTCTTCATCAGCTCGATGTGAGCGGTATCCGGGCGGATCTTCGGGTTGTTGCAGCCAACCATGGCCACAGCGCCGCGGATAACACCGGACTTCACGCACTCGATGAGCGGCTTCGTCGTACCGGTCTCGTCCACCTGGGAGTTTGTGACCGTGTCGAGCGTCTTGACGATCGCCTCGAAGGAATAACCGACCGTAGCCTTCTGCTTCATATCCGGGATATGTACGAGCTCCGGCTTTCTGTTCTTGAAGTTCTCAATCGCGAGCTTCACGATCGCCTTCGCGTTCTCACCGGCGGTCTCCGGCTCGAAGCGGATGTAATCGGACTCCGGCATCTGAGCGATCTCGGAGGTCGTCACGAACTTCGTGTGGAAGCACTTCGCCAGAGGCCCAAGTGCAGGGAAGATACACTGCACGTCCACAACGATCGCCTCGCAGGCGCCGGTCAGGATGACGTTCTCCTGCTGCAGGAAGTTGCCCGCCATGGGGATACCGCGGCGCATTGCCACCTCGTTGGAGGTACAGCAGACGCCCGATACGGTGATGCCCTTCGCGCCCTGCTCCTTCGCGTATGCGATCATCTCCGGACTGTCCGCGTACTCGCAGATCATCTCGGAAAGTGCCGGATCGTGGCCGTGTACGACGATGTTGACGTTCTCAGCGTTCATGACGCCTAAGTTCGCCTCGGTGTCGATTGGCTTCGGCGTGCCGAACAGGACGTCGGAGAACTCCGTGCCTGCCATGGATCCGCCCCAGCCGTCGGAAAGTCCGGAACGGAAGGACTGGCGGATCAGCGCCTCCGGCTTGGAGGAGCAGCCCATGTGCGTCATATGTAAGGAACAGGAAACCTCACGGTCGATGGCGCGCGGAGCGATTTCTTCTCTCTCCCAGATCTCCTGCGTGTGCTTCGGAGCTCTCTTCAGGAAATTCTGATAGCCGAACACCTTGCCGTACTCGCTGAGGCCCATGTAAGCGACCTCATGCGCCAGATCGTAGATGTCCTTGCCCTCGGTCTCCACGCCCCACTCCTTCGCGATGCGGATCAGCTTCTCAGGATCCTTCACCTTGTAGTTGCCGTCCGGAGCCGCGCAGTACAGCGTGTGGCAGATTGAACGTCCGTGATCGGAGTGCGTCGCGGAACCGCCCGCCGTGAATTTCAGATAGTTACGAGCTACGATGCCGTGCGCGTCGCAGCCGCAGATGCCTCTCGGAGCCTTCGGCGTAATGCGGCACGGACCCATCGAACAGATACGGCAGCAGATACCCTGCTCGCCGAACTTACAGTGCGGAGTCTGGTTCTTTACACGGAACTGCCACGCGTCCGCGCCCACCTTAGCGCCAGTCTCCAGAAGTCGGTTAGTACCGGCTTCAAACTCTTCTACTGTCGTCAACTTAAACTCTCCCATTAGTAACCTCCTTGTGCTTTATTTTGTAATGGGTATTACTTTTTTATTTCATGCCCGCAGTCAGAATCACCGCGGGATAAATAACAATTAAAATGAAAGCTTGGCGATGATCTCGTCCATTGCTCTGCGCACCGGCGAGTCCTCCGGCAGGCTGACCGTCGGCTTGCCGTCGCAGTCGTACTCGTACACCTGCTCGTCGTGCGGAACGACGCCAAGGAGCGTCAGCCCCTGCTTTTCGATCTCCTCCAGCGTGCCCTCGTTGAGCTTGCCTCCCGGCGCCCGGTTCACGATCAGCCCCATCGTCTTCGGCGTCATATTGCACTCGCGCGTCAACTCCGCGATCCTCCCGGCCGCCTGCACGCCTCTTCTGGAGCAGTCGCTCACGAGGATGATCGTGTCCACCTTCGGCAGGATGCCCCTGCTGATGTGCTCCATGCCGGCCTCGTTGTCCACCAACATATATTTGTAATTCGGCAGCAGCCTCTGCAGCTGCGCCTGGAGCAGGCCGTTCACATAGCAGTAACAGCCTTTCCCCTGCGTGCGCCCCATCACAAGCAGATCGAAATCGTCATCCTCAATCAGGCAGCGCTGGAACATAACCTCCGCGAAATCTGCCTTCGACATCCCGGCAGGAATCTTTTTCTCCTCCTGCACCCGATGCTCATCCTGCGCGATCTCCTCGCGGACATCGCCGAGGGTCATCTCAACCTCCACGCCGAGCACCTCGTTCAGATTCGAGTTCGCGTCGGCGTCTACTGCCAGGATCGGCGTCTTGCCCATCCTGCACATAGCCTGAATCAACATACCGGAAAGCGTCGTCTTTCCAACTCCGCCCTTTCCGGCAACCGCAATCACATGCGCCATTGTGTGCCTCCTGAAATAATACTGTTGCATCGCCGCTGCCGTTTCAGGCCGCGCGCGCATAAATCTAAGTCATCATCCGCCGGCTTCAGTCGTCCACACAGTCGATCTTCACGACTCCGCCCGTCAGATCCGCCATCGCGAGCGTCCCCTCGACGGTCTTCTGCTCACCCATCACATCCGTGAGCGTGATCTGATCACCGTGCACCTCGACCTTACTGACATACTCAAGGATGATGCTGTCCGGAACATTTGTCCGGTACGCTGTTGCAAGGCACATATCGTCCACCTCCTGTCGACTTTCGCCTGCTGCATGAATAGGACATCCCCCAATGGACACCTCTATAGATCCTTCCCGGAAATATCCTGCCATTGCACAACCTATCGTTTTATAAAATCATTATGGCTCCTTCACCATAGAAAGCGCGAGGCTCAGATAGAGATTTCCCTTATGGAACTCGTCGACGGCTTTCCTGATCTGCTCCGCCGCCGCGCCTTTGCCCTCCGCCTGCAGTTTCCCGGCCACCTGGTCGAGCTCCGCCGCGTGGTGCTCATTGTGCTTGAGCATGTAATCCAGCAGTGCTGTCATCTTGTCGCCGGATACTTCCTCGCCATGCGCGTGGGTATGTCCTTCATGCTCATGCCCGGCATGTCCGCCGCAGCCTCCGCAGTGACTTGCGCAGCCCGTGTCCTCCGCATGCCCGTGGCAATGACCCTGCTCTCCCTCATGGACGTGGTCGTGCTCATCCTCGTGTCCATGCTCGTGACTGTGCGGATGTGTGTGTTCGTAAGTGTGTGTATGCGCATGTTCATGCTCATGCGAATGCGGGCAGAGATTGCCGTTTTCATCCTGAATCAAATGCATATCTGATCTCCTTTTGAACATAATGTTTGTTATTTTTTTCACATTCCAAAATGCATTTTTACATTTGGGTGCATTATAGCACATTTCGGGATATGCTACAAGGAGCGTGTTGTATTTTTTTCGAAACTTTTCACTTTGCGACTTTTCACTTTGTCAAATCGTTCCATCTTTTGAATTCTTTCTCCTATTCTTGCGCGCTTTCCGAATCATCTGTCTGAGCAACGACCCTAATCATCCATATATGTTTCTAATTTATCACATTATTTTTATGTATTATAACATTTTAATGTTGACATTCATTTTGAATTATGCTATTGTGCTCTTATCTTGAATTCTGAATTCACCGGCAGTTCTGCCGCTCTTCCCTTACAAAAGATAGACACAAACGATAAATGAAAAAATGACGTTAATTTATGATCCATGATCTTGCACAATTCATGAAAGAAAGGAGTCTTTATGAACCCAAACACAGATTTTCTACAAAACATGAGCGGTCCACTTGACTATCCGCTCACAAACGACTATATGTTCCGCGCGCTCATGCAGAGCAGCAACAACACGCTTCGACATCTGCTGGCTGCGCTTCTCCCCGTCCCCTACGAGGAGATTCGCTCCTGCGAGATTCTCAACCCGATCGTCCTCGGCGAGGCCATCGACCAGAAGACCTGCATCATGGATGTCCGCGTCTGCATGAACAATGATCGTCTCATCAATCTCGAAATGCAGATGTATCCATACAAAGCATGGCCAAACCGCGCTCTGTTTTATCTCTGCCGTCTCTACTGCAACATTGAGCGCGGACAGGACTACAGCGAAGTTCTGCCCGCTGTACATATCGGCATCCTGAATGAGTCCCCTTTCCCGGGTGTAAACAAGTTTTACAGCAAATATGAACTTGCAGATATAGAAGACAAGGAAAATATCAACGTTTTCACTGGCAATTTCTCGCTCCGTGTGCTAGACTTAAGCCAGATAGACAACCTCCCGGAAGATGAGCGTTCCTCGGAGAAGTACATCTGGGCGCGACTGTTCCGGGCCACCACATGGGAGGAGATTAGAATGCTGGCAGAGAAAAACAAAGCAATCCAGGAAGCATCTGCGCACCTGCATATCCTTACCGAAGATGAAAAGATTCGCCTGCAGTGCGAAGCACGCGAAATGTATGAGCATGACATAGCAACAATACGCAATGAAGGCCGAGCAGAAGGCAAAGCGGAAGGCAGATCAGAAACCAACCAGCTTACCACCTACCTAATCCGAGACGGCCGTATGGATGATCTGACACGTTCTGTCTCCGATACCGCTTATCAGGAGCAGTTGATGAGAGAATATGGGATCATCCCCGCAGAAAGTCAGTAAATGGCTAACTATACTGTTACAATGTAAGTAGAGCGCAACGAACCGGGACAGCCCAATCAACAGTCCCGGTTCTTTTTCTAAATGCATTGCTATTTCGATATATTGCTATTTCGCTTTTAGGATACGCCTGCCGGACTTCTCCCCGCAGGTTCCAGACTCCCAGCGGCTCTCCCCAGCTGTTATCAGCCGTTGTTTTCAATCCGATCCCAAGCGTCTTTCACCCATTGCTGGAACCCTCCTCCGGCAGCCTGTTCAAGGACATTGTCGTCTAGTTCACACTGCCCCCGCTCCGGTTTTTCGCTTTCCTCATATTCCTTGTTTTCCTTATTTTCCATGTTCTCAACCTTTCTGGCGTTCATAGCCTTGTCTTTCTTTACGCCTTATCGTGGATCTCGCTGTGCAGCTCCTGCAGGGATCGCACCTCGCTGTTGCCGTGCTGCTTCACGTACCAAATGCCCTCCGCCGACGCCATAGCGGCCGCGATGGTAGTGAGATACGGCACCTTCGCCTTGATTGCGGCCTTGCGCAGGTAGCTGTCGTCGTGCACGCTGTCCTTGCCGACCGGAGAGTTCACGATCAGATCGATCTGCCCGTTTGTGATCATATCGGAGATGTTCGGGCGCCCCTCGTATAGCTTCTTCACCTTTTCCGCCGCAATACCCGCCTGGTTGATGAGGTCGCAGGTGTTGCCGGTCGCCACGATCTTAAAGCCGCACTCCGCGAACTTTCGCGCGACGTCGACCACCTCCGCCTTATCCTTGCGGTTCACGGAGATCAGCACGGTCCCTTCAAGCGGCAGGCGGGACTGCGTCGCCTCCTGCGCCTTGTAATAGGCCTCGCCGTAGGAGCGTGAAAGTCCGAGCACCTCGCCGGTAGAACGCATCTCTGGCCCGAGGATCGGGTCCACCTCCTGGAACATATTGAACGGGAACACGGCTTCCTTCACACCGTAGTTCGGGATCTCCTGTTCTTTCAATGCCGGCACGGGCGACGGACGTCCGGTCAGCTCCGAGGTGATGATCTCGGTGGCCAGCGGCACCATGCGGATGTTGCAGACTTTGGATACCAGCGGCACGGTGCGGGACGCGCGCGGGTTGGCCTCCAGCACGAAGACCCTGCCGTTTTCGATCGCATACTGCATGTTCATCAGGCCGCGCACATGCATCTCCTCCGCGATCTTGCGGGTGTATTCCTTGATCGTCGCCACATTCTCCTGCGAGATATGGACGCTCGGAATGATGCAGGCGCTGTCGCCGGAATGGACGCCGGCCAGCTCGATGTGCTCCATGACGGCAGGCACAAAGGCGTGCGTCCCGTCGCTGATCGCGTCCGCTTCGCACTCCATCGCGTGGTTCAGGAAACGGTCGATCAGGATCGGGCGGTCCGGGGTCACGCCGACGGCGGCCTGCATATATTCGGTCATGCTCTCGTCATCGTAGACGACCTCCATGCCGCGTCCGCCAAGCACGTAGGACGGACGCACCATGACCGGATAACCGATCTTCGCGGCGATCGCGAGGGCTTCGTCTACGGTAGTCGCCATGCCGGACTCCGGCATCGGGATGTCCAGTTTCTCCATCATCGCGCGGAACTGGTCGCGGTCCTCCGCCAGATCGATGACCGACGGGGAGGTGCCGAGAATCTTCACGCCATTCTTCTCCAGATCCGCCGCCAGGTTCAGCGGGGTCTGTCCGCCGAACTGCGCGATCACGCCCAGGGGCTTTTCTTTTTTATAAATGCTGAGCACGTCCTCCAGGGTAAGAGGCTCAAAATACAGCTTGTCAGAGGTGTCGTAGTCGGTGGACACCGTCTCCGGGTTGCAGTTGACGATGATCGTCTCGAAACCCAGCTTCTTCAGGGCAAGCGACGCATGCACACAGCAGTAGTCGAACTCGATGCCCTGCCCGATGCGGTTCGGACCGCCGCCCAGGATCATCACCTTCGGTTTATCCGTGTTCACCGGATTTTTGTCCGGTGCATTGTAAGTCGAATAATAGTAAGCGGAATCCTGCGTACCGCTGACATGCACGCCCTCCCAGGCCTCCTCGACGCCGAGCGCGATGCGGCGCTCTCTGACGTCCGCCTCCGGGATCTCAAGCAGCTGACTTAAATATTTATCCGAGAAGCCGTCCTTCTTGGCGGCGATCAGCAGCTCGTCCGCAGGCAGGAAGCCTTTGGACTGAAGCAGCAATTCTTCCTCCTCGACCAGCTCCTTCATCTGCTCGATAAACCATTTCTTCACATGTGTCGTCTCGTGGATCTCGTCCACGGTCGCGCCCTTGCGCAGCGCCTCGTACATCACGAAGTGTCGCTCGCTGGAAGGCGTAATGAGCTTCTGCATAAGCTGTTCTTTTGTTAGAGTATCAAAATTTTTTGCGTGGCCGAGGCCATAGCGCCCGGTCTCCAGACTGCGGATCGCCTTCTGGAAGGCCTCCTTGTAGGTCTTTCCGATGCTCATGACCTCGCCGACCGCGCGCATCTGCGTGCCAAGCTTGTCCTCGACGCCCTTGAATTTTTCAAACGCCCAGCGGGCGAACTTGATCACAACATAGTCGCCGTCCGGCACGTACTTGTCCAGAGTGCCGTATTTGCCGCAGGGGATGTCCGCCAGAGTCAGCCCGGAGGCAAGCATGGCGGAAACCAGCGCGATCGGGAAACCGGTTGCCTTGGATGCAAGCGCCGAGGAGCGCGAAGTTCGCGGATTGATCTCGATGACGACGATGCGGTCGCTCTTCGGGTCGTGCGCGAACTGCACGTTCGTGCCGCCGATCACCTGCACGGACTCGACGATGCGGTAGGCCTGCTCCTGCAGCCGCTTCTGCGTCTCCTCAGAGATCGTGAGCATCGGGGCCGAGCAGAAGGAATCGCCCGTGTGAACTCCCATCGGGTCGATATTTTCGATAAAGCAGACGGTGATCATGTTGTTGTCCGCGTCGCGCACCACCTCAAGCTCCAGCTCTTCCCAGCCGAGCACAGATTCCTCGACGAGCACCTGTCCCACAAGGCTTGCCTGCAGGCCGCGCGCGCAGACCACCTTCAGCTCTTCACGGTTGTATACCAAACCGCCGCCTGCGCCACCCATCGTGTAGGCAGGGCGCAGCACTACCGGATAGCCGAGCTTGTCCGCGATCGAGAGCGCCTCGTCCACGCTGTAAGCCACTTCGCTGCGCGCCATCTCGATGCCGAGGGCGTTCATGGCGTTTTTGAATTCGATGCGGTCCTCTCCGCGCTCAATCGCGTCCACCTGCACGCCGATCACCTTCACATTGTATTTGTCCAGGATCCCGGCCTTGTTCAGCTCTGCGCACAAATTCAGTCCCGACTGTCCGCCCAGATTCGGCAGCAGAGCGTCAGGACGCTCTTTGCGGATGATATGCTCCAGGCGCTCCACATTCAATGGCTCGATGTAGGTGACGTCCGCGATCTCCGGGTCGGTCATGATCGTGGCCGGGTTGGAGTTTACCAGCACAATCTCATAGCCAAGCTTGCGAAGCGCCTTGCAGGCCTGCGTGCCGGAGTAGTCAAACTCGCACGCCTGACCGATCACGATCGGGCCGGAGCCGATGATGAGCACCTTGTGAATATCCGTTCTCTTTGGCATTCGTATGTCCTCCTGATGTAATATATTCTGAATTGTATCGTTTCCTGCATCACGTTCCCGCGGCCCTGGCAGCAAGTGTCTCGGCCTGTCACCACGGGATTAAGGAATTCTCTAATTTATTATCTCTGAGCATCAGATCCGAGACCGCCTGCCGCGGATCCTTTCCCTCAAACAGCACCTTATTGACCTGTTCGATGATCGGGAGCTCCGAATCATATTTCTCTGCGAGACGCATGGCCGCGCGCGCGGAATAGATGCCCTCCACAACCATGTTCACCTCGCGCATCGCCTCCTCCATCGTGTAGCCCCTGCCGAGCAGGATACCCGCGCGACGATTTCGGCTGTGCATGCTCGCGCAGGTTACGATCAGATCGCCGATCCCGGTCAGCCCCGAAAAGGTCTCAAGCCTGCCGCCCATTTTCATGCCAAGCCGCCCGATCTCCGCCATCCCGCGTGTGATCAGCGCCGCTTTCGCGTTGTCGCCGTAGCCCATGCCGTCCGCAATGCCCGCCGCCAGAGCGATGACATTCTTCAGCGCTCCTCCGAGCTCGATCCCGAGCATATCCGAGCTGATATACACGCGGAAGCAGGCGCTCATGAAAAGCTTCTGCAGCATCCGCGCCGTCTCCTCAGACTTTGCCCCGATCACACAGGTCGTCGGAAGTCCTCTCGCGACTTCCTCCGCATGGCTCGGACCGGACAGCACCGCCGCATCTGCCTGTGGAACCTCCTCCTCCACGATATCCGTCATCGTGTCCAGTGTCTCCTCCTCGATCCCCTTCGAAGCACAGACAACCACCGCGCCCTCGTCGACGAACGGGCGCATCTTCACGGCCGTCTCCCGGACACAGGTGGACGGCACCACAAGCACAAGCACCGGTTTTCCCCGCACCGCGAGCGCAAGATCTGACGTGACCAGAATACCGTCCGGAATCCTTACGCCTGAAAGCTTCGACTCATGCAGTCTCGTCGACTGGATCTTGTCCGCTTCTTCCTTCCGGTGGGACCAAAGCGTCACCTGGTTTCCATTCTCGTGCAGCAGGATCGCAAGGGCCGTCCCCCAGCTTCCCGCTCCGATCACAGCTATGTCCGCCATAACTCCTCCTAAGATTTATACTGCTCCCTCTTCAGCTTTCATGCTTCCGCAGATACGTTTTCCGCTCTTCCCCGCGCAGCAGCCGCTTAATATTCCCGCGATGCATCCAGAACGCGAGGAGCATCAGCACGATGCCGACCGCGTACATCTCATTCAAATGCGGCTGTGTCATGCCGAACATGCCGCACTGTCCGAACACAATCAGCTCGATGACAAAGCCGACGTAGACCAGCAGAGAGCCGAGCGACACGTAATGGGTCAGGCAGAGCGCCGCGCCAAACGTCACAAGGCCGAGCAGCGTCATGATCCAACTCGTCGCCAGGATCAATCCCGCCGTCGCCGCGATCCCCTTGCCTCCGTGAAAATGCAGATAAAACGGAAAATTATGCCCGAGGATCACCCCGGCCGCCGTGTAGAGACTCAAAAGCGGCAGCATATCTCCGTATTTCTCCCGGAACAAAAAGCGCACAAGCAGCACCGCAAACACACACTTGAACGCATCGCCCAGCAGCGTGACCGCGCCGGCCTTTTTTCCAAGCGTGCGCAGCGTGTTCGTCGTGCCGGCGTTTCCGCTCCCGTACTCACGGATGTCGATCCCGTGCAGCCTGCCGTAGATATACCCCGTCTGAAACAGCCCGAACAGATAGCCGATCGCCAGGCAAAGCAAACGCACCATCGTTATCTCTCCTTATCCTTTCGCTCTCTGATGATGAACTTCAGAGAGGTTCCCTTGAATCCGAACGTATCCCTGATCTTGTTTTCCAGGTATCTTGTATAGGAAAAATGCATCAGCTGCCTGTCGTTGACAAACACCACAAAGGTCGGCGGCTTCACCGAAACCTGTGTGATATAATACAGCTTCAGACGTTTTCCCTTGTCCGAGGGCGGCTGCTGCAGCGCCACGGCCTCCGCCATGATCTCATTGAGCACCCCGGTCGCCACGCGCATCGACTGGTTCGCGATGACCATATCGATCGTCTCAAACAGCTTTGGAATGCGCTGCCCCGTCTCCGCCGAGATAAAGAGGATCTCCGCGTAAGGCATGTAGGAAAGCACGTTTCGAATATCGTCGCGGTATTTGTAGATCGTCTTGTCGTCCTTCTCGACGGCGTCCCATTTGTTCACCGCGATGACAATACCCTTGCCCCGGTCGTGCGCAATCCCGGCAATCTTGGCGTCCTGCTCCGTCACGCCCTCGAGCGCGTCGATCAGAAGCACCACCACATCGGCACGTTCCACCGCCGTGACCGTGCGGATGATGCTGTAGCGCTCCAGCTCTTCCTTGATCTTGCTCTTCCGGCGCAATCCAGCCGTATCGATAAACACATATTCTCTGCCGTCCCACTTCACCGCGGTGTCCACTGCGTCGCGCGTCGTCCCGGCGATCTCGGAAACGATCAGCCGTTTCTCGCCGAGCAGCTTGTTGATCAGAGAGGATTTTCCGACATTCGGCTTGCCGACAATCGCGATCCTCGGCCTTTCATCCTCTTCCTCGTCCGCCCCTTCCCCATCAAAATATGAGACCACCTTGTCCAGCATGTCCCCGACGCCCAGCTTGTTGCTCGCGCAGATCGGGGTCGGATCGCCGATACCCAGATTGTAAAATTCGTAGACGTCCGCCATATCGCGGTTGAAGTCGTCCACCTTGTTCACGACAAGCACGACCGGCTTGCGCGAGCGGCGCAGCATGTCCGCGACCTTCGCGTCCGAGTCTACCAGTCCCTGCTTGTTATCCACCATAAAAAGGATCACATCCGCTGTGTCGATCGCGATCTGCGCCTGATCCCTCATCTGCGCGAGGATCACGTCGTTGCTGTCCGGCTCGATGCCCCCGGTGTCGATCAGTGTAAAATTGATATTCAGCCACTCTACATCGGCATAGATCCTGTCTCTCGTCACGCCCGGCGTATCCTTCACGATCGCGATATTCTCACCAGCCAGCGCGTTAAACAGCGTCGACTTTCCCACGTTCGGGCGTCCGACGATCGCTACGATCGGCTTGCTCATCCGCGTCCTCCTTCTTCTCTTCCCGTCACAGCCGCGACGAGATCCTGTCCGCTTGATTTTACAATACGCACCTTTATTTGTAAAGCCTTTTCCAGCTCCTCCACCGTTACGTCGTCCAGAAATACCTGCTCCCCGCTGCGCAGCATATTCACCGGCAGCAAAAGCTCCGTCCCCAGCGGCTTTCCTCGCAGCTGCTCCATAAGATCCGTCCCGGTGATCAGCCCGGAGACGGTGATCAGCTCACCGAAAAAATGATTGCGGATCTCGTAGACGTGAACGCTCAGGCCCGGAAACCGGCGGGCGATCTCCCCGCAGAGCTCCCGGATCAGCGGCGCTGCCAGACGCCCCGTCGCGACGGAAAGCTCACGCCGGCCAGAGCTTTCGCTTTCCTCCGTATCCGCCTGCGCGCCGCCTTCATCCAGCTGTTCTCCGGCCACCCCGGACCCGGGCGCGTTTGCGTCCCCGCACATCTGCCCGAGCGCCTCCATCGTCTCCTCGCGCAGCAGCCTCATCATGCCGACGCCGTTTTCAAGCTGCAGGTAACCGTCGTAGCGTTCCTCCTCCGGGAACTCCCGCCCGGCCAGCAGATACCATTCATCCGACGCGTGCACAAAATGCAGCCCGTATTCCGGGTACAGCCTCTCCTGCCACGCTTCGATACAGTCGATAACCTGTTCCGCGTCCTGTTTTGTAAAGGGCTCCAGCGGATACAGACCGTCCCGAAACTTCGTGAGTCCGACCGGCACGACCGAGACGCTCTTCAGGCTCGGCAGATATTCCGTAAGCTTTCGGATCGAATATTCCAGCTCCTCGCCATCGTTGACGCCTCTGCACAACACAATCTGTCCGTTCATCTCGATCCCGGCTCGCGCCAGAGCGTCCACCTTCGGAAAAATATCTCCCGCGAAGCGATTGTTCAGCATCCTGCAGCGCAGCTGTGGGTTCATCGTGTGGAAGGAGATGTTGATCGGCTCCAGATGATAGCGGATGATCCTCTCAATATCATGATCGCTCATATTGGTCAGCGTCACATAATTCCCCTGCAGGAACGACAGCCTTGAATCGTCGTCCTTGAAGTACAGCGTTTCCCTCATGCCCTTCGGCATCTGATCGATAAAGCAGAAAATGCATTTGTTCCGGCAGGATTTGTACTCATCCATCAGAGAATTCTCGAACACGATCCCGAGATCCTCCTCAAATTCCTTCTCGATCTCGATCTCCCACTCCTCGCCGTCCGGCTTGCGCACCAGCACGGTCAGGTACTCCTCATTTGTCAGATAATGATAGTCGAACACATCCTCCACCGGCTGGCCGTTCACCTCCAGCAGCACATCCCCGGCCTCGAGCTCGAGCTCCTGCGCGATGCTTCCCGGCAGCACTTCTCTGATCTTATGTTCCGTTTGTTTTTCTCTCATTGCCTGGTCCTTCCCGTCCGTCTGTTCCCTGGCCTGCCATATTTGTAACTTTTTTCATCATACTATCTCTTTCCAGAAAATGCAACCGACAAGCTTTACAAACGCCCTGTCAGGCAGCCATCCAAGTCGCAATAAACCAAAAACAAAATGCAGCCTGGGGTCTGCTTTTTCTTGACTGGAAAATGTGGGAATGATATAAATAGACTATCAGCGAAGCTTATTTCATAATCTACATACGACGGAGGAAACTATGGCAGAATACGAGAACAACGAGCACATTTTACCGGTTGGCCCACTGAAGATCGCGGCGCTTGAAGGATGCCGGGAGTTCGGACAAGCCGTAAACCGCCATCTCGTCACATCCAGGCGCGAGTCAGTATCAGACAATGCCGATCTCGCCTCCCTGCCCGGCTATCTGGAGGATTCCTATCTGCTGGACTGCAGATGCCCGCGCTTCGGCACAGGAGAAGGCAAGGGACAGATCAACGAGTCCGTGCGAGGCGCAGACCTCTATATTCTGGTTGACGTCTGCAATTACAGCCTGACCTACACAGTCTGCGGCCACGAAAACCACATGTCGCCGGACAATCACTATCAGGATCTGAAACGCATCATCTCGGCGGCCACGGGCAAGGCAAAGCGCATCAACGTTGTCATGCCGTTCCTCTACGAGGGGCGCCAACATAAGCGCGCCAAGCGGGAGTCGCTCGACTGCTCGCTCGCCCTGCAGGAGCTGACCGACATGGGCGTTTCGAATATCATCACCTTCGACGCGCACGATCCGCGCGTACAGAACGCGATCCCGCTGAAGGGCTTCGACAGTTTCATGCCGACTTATCAGTTCCTGAAAGCTCTTCTGGACCATGTAGAGGATTTCCACATCGACAACGATCATCTGATGATCATCAGTCCGGATGAGGGAGCGATGGGACGCGCCGTCTATTTCTCGAATATTCTCGGCATTGACATGGGAATGTTCTACAAAAGACGCGACTACTCAACTATCATAAATGGGAAGAATCCAATCGTTGCACACGAGTTCCTCGGTGATTCCCTCGAAGGCAAAGACGTCATTGTCATAGACGATATGATCTCCTCCGGCGAGAGCATGCTCGACGTGGCCCGCCAGGTTAAGGAGCGCGGCGCCAGACGAGTCTTTGTGTGCACTACCTTTGGACTGTTCACAGACGGGTTTGACAAGTTTGACGAATATTATGAAAAAGGCTATATCTCAAAGGTCGTCACGACCAATCTGAACTACCGCAGCCCGGAGCTTCTGACGAAGCCCTACTATGCGGAGGCAGATATGACGAGGTTCCTGGCAATCATCATCGAAGCACTCAACCACGACGCGACGCTCGGCAAGATGGAGACGCCCACCGAGAAGATCAATGAGCTGCTCGAATCGGTGCGGGCAGAAAGAAAATAAGCTCTAGACAGCGGGCACATGGACAACCGACTCAGTGCTCGCAGACAGACAGAAACGCTGCAAGATTTCCCCTTTTTCCGTGTGAGGCGCGGTGGGAAAAGAGGATTTCCGGATTGCAGCAGGTGCAGACGTCCGTGACCTCGATGTGCTCCGGGCGCAACCCGGCGCGCAGCAGATTTTGACGGCAGGCTTCCCAGAGATTCAGCTGGTACCTGCCGTTTTCTTTTTGATAAAACAGGCGCGGCCACAGCTCTTCCACATAGCTTTCACGCACCTGCGCGATCACATCCTCGCTCACCTCGTAGCAGTCCTGACAGATCGACGGCCCGATTGCCGCAAACATCGCCTCCGGCCGGGTATCGTATTTCTCCCGCATCGTCCGCACGGTGACGCCGGCGATGTCGCTGACCGTGCCCTTCCATCCGGAGTGCGAAAGGCCGATGGCTCGATGTTCCGGATCGATGAAGTACAGCGGCACGCAGTCCGCGTAGAAGGTCGCAAGCACTACGCCCGGCCTGTTCGTCACAAGCCCATCCACGTCCGTGTAATCGCGCGGTCGCAGATATCCCTTGCCGCAGTCCTCTTCCGTGACCTCCCGGACGTTGTTCGTATGGGTCTGATCCGAACAGACAATCCTCTTGTCATCAAAGCCGATCGCTGCCGCAAGCCTGCGGTAGTTCTCCCGGACGCATTCCGGATCGTCCCCTCTGGTGAAGCTCAGGTTCATCTGCTCGAACTCATTTCGGCTCACCCCGCCAAGTCGGCTGCTGAACCCGTGACGAAAGCCCGGCTGCGCGCCGAGCTGTGGAAACGTAAAATACAACACCCCGCCTTTTCTGTTTTCCTGAAGCAAATGTCTCCCTGCTTTTCTCACCAGCATCACTTTTCAGCCCTCCCTGTCCCGTCACGAAATTGGAATTCTTTGGAATTCGACCTCCTGCAATATCCCAAATCAAGTCAAATCAGTCTTTCTCTGCATGGTCCGGAATTATCCGGCAAGTCGAACAGCTCACGTCTCAAACGCATCCCGCACCAGAGTAATCTCCTCTCCCAGAAACGAAACCACATCGAAACGGCACGGCTGCTCCTCACCGGCATGTTTCTCATACAGATACCATGAGGCCGCGCGGATGATCCTGCGCTGCTTCCGGACGTCCACGGCTTCCAGCCCGTACCCGGCGCGCGCGTCCATACGGTATTTCACCTCGACAAACGCAAGATAAGCGCCATCCCGGGCGATCAGATCGATCTCTCCCAGTTTACAGCGGTAATTGCGTTCCAGGATCCGATACCCCTGCTCTTCCAGATACTGTGCCGCCTTCTGTTCGTATCGGCTCCCGATGTTACGCTTATTCAAAATGTAATCAATCCCTTTTTCCACAATGTACGCCGGTATCATTTCGTTAGCACCCGCAGAGACAAGGACCTGTAGGGGCGTCCACCCGGAGACGCCCTGCCCCTGCGGCTTTCGAAACCATATAAGCCTTCACTCACACGAAGTTCCCGATAAACGTCCTCCGATGAATCGGGGACGGCCCGTATTTCTTCAATGCTTCAATGTGCGCTGCCGAGCCATAGCCCTTGTGGGCCGCAAAGCCGTACTCCGGCATGACCTTGTCGTACTCCACCATCAGGCGATCCCTTGTGACCTTCGCGAGCACGCTCGCCGCCGCGATCGACAGGCTTTTCGCGTCCCCCTTGACGATTGGCACCTGAGGCAGCTCTATGCCTGGAATGCGCACAGCATCATTTAGCAGAATCTGCGGCGCGGGATCAAGCGCGCCAACTGCCTGACGCATCGCCTCATAGGTCGCCTGCAGGATATTGATCTCATCGATACGCGCTGGAGAGGCCATCCCAATCCCCCAGGCAACCGCCTTCTCCCTGATCTCGTCAAAGAGCTCTTCCCGGCGCTTCGCTGAGATCTGCTTGGAGTCGTTGAGATACAAAATCTCACAATCCTTTGGCAGAATGACCGCCCCTGCGACCACCGGGCCTGCAAGCGGCCCTCGTCCCGCCTCATCGATCCCGCAGATAAGGCCGCAGCGCGCGTACTCCCGCTCATAGCTTCGCATCGCGTCGAGCCGTTTACGCTCCGCCTCAAGCTTTTCCAGCCTTTTCTGATACTGAATGATCAGGCCGGCGACGCCCGCCCTCCCATCATCCGCGTATCTCTCGAACAACGCAGAGAGCTCTTTGTCTCCGGCCTGTGCAAATTCCTTTTTTATCTCAGCTATACTTTTCATATTTTATTTCACCAATCCAATCCTGTCAAACGGCCAGATGCAAAACAGCGCCTTGCCGATGATATCCTCTCCTGAGATATTCCCGACACTCGGCTCCCTGCTGTCACGGCTGTTGTTCCGATTGTCGCCGAGCACGAAATACTCATCCTCCGCCAGCGTGATCTCCGAGGACGCGAATCCCGGATTTCGGATCTCTTCATTGCCATAGTTTTCCTGCAGTATCCTGCCATTGATATAGATGTCTCCATCCTGAATCTGCACCGTCTCGCCCGGAAGTCCAATCACACGCTTGATATAATAGACCCCATCCTGGTACTGGAACGGAAATACAACGATATCAAAGCGTTTCGGATTGGTGAAGCGATAAGAGATCTTGTCGACGATCAGGTTATCACCATCTTCAAGCGCCGGGTACATCGACTCCCCGCTCACAACCGTCCGCTCCCCGACAAAGTGCACGATGAGAAACGTGGCGCCCAAAAGCAGTACAAGAATAAGAATCCAGTTCACAAATTCCCGTACCACGCTTTTTTTCTTTTTATTCTTCTGGCGCAAATTCTCTCACCACCGTATTCTCAATGTTTCTCGCCATTCTTCCCCGCCGTTTTGCAAAAGGGGGCACCTTCGCCCCACAGACAAATCTTTGTCTTTGCGTCACTGATGCTTCAGCACCCCGAGATCGGACAGCGGCCATATGCGTACCCAGGCTCTTCCGACGATATCCTCGCGTTTGATATTTCCAACCTGTCCCCGGTTCCTGCTGTCGGTGCTGTTGTTGCGGTTGTCGCCGAGCACAAAATACTCGTCGTCCCCAAGCGTAATCGGCTCGGCCGCCCCGTCCGGATTCAGGATCGTCTCCTTGCCGTAATTCTCCTCCAGCAGCTCGCCGTCGATATAGATGTTTCCGTCATCGTCGATCTGCACCGTCTCGCCCGGAAGTCCGATGATGCGTTTGATATATAATTCCTTCGGGGATCCCTTCGGCGGGAAAACAATGATGTCGAAGCGCTTCGGATCTCCAAAACGATAGGATAATTTCTCGACGATCAGGTTGTCCCCGTCGTGCAGCGTATTCTCCATAGATCTGCCGTCCACCACCGTTCTCTGTCCAACGAAGTGGATGATCAGATACGTCAGGACAACCACAAATAAAATATAAAATATCCAGCTCATAATCTCCTTTTTGATATCCAGCTTCTCTTCTTCCTTTGCGGCGTCCTTCCGGACATCCTGCTTCTCCTGCATGCTTACTGCCCCCGCTTTCTTTCTGCTTTTGCAATGGCCCTCTGCTCCATCCGGCCAAATTCACACTCCATGCGTCAAATTCCGTCGCCTGTATTTTTGCCGTCTTCTTCCGGCAATTCCAATGTGACTCTCCCGAGCCTTCCGCTTCTCAGATCGTCAACAAGAAATGCAGCAGCCCTCTGAAAATCCGGCTGCCCGCCCTTCTGAAGGCATCCCCGCGATTCCGCGATCCTTCCGAACAGCTCGGCATCTGTGCCATCCTCCGAAATCCCATACCGCTCCTGAAGCCTGCCCGGATATCGTCCACGCAGAAAAGCCAGGATCCACATCGCCAGCTCTTCTGCCTGAAGGATCTCATCCCTGATCGAACCGATCACCGCAAGCTTCTGTCCAACGGCCTGATCCTCAAACTTCGGCCAGAGAATCCCTAGCGTGTCAAGAAGCTCCACATTCTTGTTCAGGCGAATCCACTGCTTTCCCTTCGTCACACCCGGCCTGTTTCCGGTCTTCGCACACGCCTTGCCCGCGAATGTATTGATAAAGGTGGACTTTCCCACGTTCGGAATGCCCGCAACCATCGCACGCACCGGACGGTTCAGAATCCCCCGTCTGCGATCACGCTCCGTCTTCTCACGGCAGGCCTCCCGGATCAGCTCCTGAATCTGCTTCATGCCTGCGCCGCTCCTGGAATCAATCTCCGCGACAAAATGACCTTTTCCACGAAAATACTCCGCCCACACGCGATTGCACTGTTCGTCCGCAAGGTCAGCCTTGTTCAGAAGGACCAGACGCGCCTTATTTTTCCCCAGCTCATCGATGTCCGGATTTCTGCTCGAATACGGCACTCTGGCATCGAGAAGCTCGATGACCAGATCGATCAGGCGGATATCCTCCTGCATCATCCGTCTGGCTTTCGTCATATGGCCCGGATACCACTGGTAGTTCATATATTCCCTCACAATCTGTGTAACTGTCCGCTTCCAGCCTGATGGCACCGCCCTGTCGCCTGTGCCTCAATCCTTCAGGAATCCCCTGTGTCCCTGTGAGGAGAGCACAAACCAGACCTTGCCCTCAATATAGTCGGACTCTACAAGGCCCACATCTCCAAATCTGCTATCCTCGCTGTTGTTGCGGTTGTCTCCAAGCACGAAATATTGTTTGTCCCCAAGCTTGATCTCGTCGGCCGCAATCCCCGGATTGGTGATTGCCGGATAGTTCTTCTTCTCCAGATAGACAGCGCCATTGATATAGATCATCCCGTCCTTGATCTGTATGGTCTCACCGGGAAGCCCAATGATGCGCTTGATGCTCGAATGCCCGGTCGTGCTGCCATTTGGCTTGAACGAGATCACATCTCCCCGCTTTGGCGAGCCAAGCTGGTACGCCATCACGTTCAGAAGCACGGTATCGCCGCCGGACAGAGTGACGTCCATCGACTGCCCCACATTTGTGCGGGTTTGTCCGAAGAAATAAACCACCACATACGCAAACAGGATCACCACAAGGATCTCAAACGTCCACAACAGGATATTGCGCACCACGGATTTCTTCTTCTGGGGAATCGAGGCCGGCTGCATAAGCTCCATCTCGCTCACATCCTGCACTCCCTGTGCTTTTTTTCTCATATCCTGCTCCTCACCTGCCCGAAAACGGATCTCTTCCATGCAATGCAAAAGGAGCGTTGCAAAAGAAATATCTCAGATCCTGCAACGCCCCTACCGATTCATTATTTCACCAGTTCTTTGACCTTGGCTCTCTTACCCACACGCCCTCTTAAGTAGGTCAGCTTCGCACGTCTTACCTTACCGCGTCTCACGACTTCTACCTTCTCGACGTTCGGGGAATGCAGCGGCCATGTCTTCTCAACGCCGACACCGTTCGAATTCTTACGAACTGTGAAGGTCGCTCTCACGCTTCCTCCCTGCTTCTTGAGCACGATGCCTTCGAAAACCTGAACTCTCTCACGGTTTCCCTCTTTGATCCTGCCGTAGACTCTGACGGTATCACCGACATTGAACTCCGGCACCTCAGCCTTCAGCTGCTCGGCTTCGATGTTTTTGATAATCTCGTTCATTGTGTGTGCCTCCTTCTATTCTCGGACGTTCTTAACGCGAACCATAGTACTGTTTTCTGTGTACAGTCACGCAAATTCCGCGGCAGAGGACCGTCTCCTTCTCACAACGCGTTTTATTTTATCATGCTTTGTTTTAAAATGCAAGAAGTTTTGTCAAAAACTTCTTTTCTTCCGGGGTCAGCCCTGTGCCGTCGCCGTCCCCCAGGTCCGCTGTTCCGGAATCTTCGCATCCGGCGCCGGGCTCTGAAGCATTCTGCCGCGCAGACGATCCATCCAGCAAAGCCTGCAGAAATTTGCGGTCCTTCTTGTCAAGTTCTGCGCCTGCAAGCAGCTCCGGGCGGTTCTTCAGCGTACGCCACAGCGACTGATCCCTCCGCCAGCGGTCTACGTTTCCGTGATGTCCGGACAGCAGCACGGGCGGCACCTGCTTTCCGCGCCACTCCTCCGGCCTGCTGTACTGCGGATACTCCAGAAGCCCGTCCTGAAAGCTCTCATACTGCCCGGACTCCTGATTGCTCAGCACCCCCGGCACCATACGCGAGATAGCGTCCATCATCACCATCGCCGGGAGCTCTCCTCCGGTCAGCACGTAATCCCCGATCGAGACATGATCGGTAACAATCTCCTCAAGCACGCGCTCGTCGACCCCTTCATAGTGCCCGCAAAGGAAGATCAGATCCTCCTCCCGGGCCAGCTCCTCAGCCATGTGCTGGTCAAACACGCGGCCTTGCGGCGTGAGGTAGACTACACGCGGCTTTTTCCCGATCTGCTGCACGAGATCCTCGTATGCGCGGCAAATCGGCTCCGCCTGCATCACCATGCCAGCACCCCCGCCGTAGGGATAATCATCGATCCTGCCGTTGCCGGTCAGCGAGTAATCCCGAATGTTCACAGTCTGAAGCGACAAATAGCCTCCCGCGATCGCGCGTCCGATAATGCTCGTGCTCATCCCGTTCTCAATCATTTCCGGAAACAGCGTCAATACGTAATAATTCATTCGAGCAATCCCTCCAGCAGGTGCACCTTCATCCGACCGCCTTCCACATCCACGTCGAGAATGCACTGTCGGATCGCCGGGATCAGCACATCCCTTCCATTTTCAAGCTTTACCACATATACATCATTTGCTCCGGTCTGCAACACATCTGTCAACTCGCCGAGGCAGCTTTCGTCTTCCTCATACACCTTCATTCCGATCAGATCGGCAATGAAATACTCATTTTTCTCCAATCGAACCGCATTTTCGCGCGTCACGTACAGGCTTTTTCCCTTATAGGGCAGAATATCCTCAATCTTATCATATCCGCGAAATTTGAGGATCACCATCTGCTTGAAAAATTTCACCCCGGCGATCTCGAGCTCCTGCATGCCCTTTCCCGTGTGGAGCAGGACGTTCTTCAGCTTTTTGAACCTCTTCGGATCGTCGGTCGTCGGATAAACCTTCACCTCACCCGCGATTCCATGTGTGGACGAGATCACGCCCACCTGAAACATAGCCTCCATGTCTCCTCCAGAACTGTCACCCTGATTTTTGACTCTGATACCTTTTCTGCACAGTTCGACGTGCTGTCTGCATCCGACCTCCGCGCACAGGTATGGCCTGTAATGAATAGGGCTGCCGAAGAATAGCCTCAGTCAACTATTTTCGACAGCCTCATAGACTTTACATGATGTCAACTACAACCTTCTTGTCCTCTCTGGATGCCGCGGCTTTCACCACCGAGCGGATTGCCTTCGCGATCCTGCCCTGCTTGCCGATCACCTTTCCCATATCAGAAGGCGCAACCTTCAGCTCCAGCACGAGCGTCTTGCCACTCTGCTTTTCAGTAACCGTTACCTCGTCCGGGTGCTCGACCAGAGATTTCGCAATCACTTCTACTAACTCTTTCATTCAGCTCACCTCTGTATGCTGCCGTCCCCTGAACAGCGTGCGCAGAAAACTGAAGCAACGCTATCCCGACGGCCTGCAACCTGTCTTATTTCTCGATACCGGCAATCTTGAAAAGCTTGCCAACGACTTCGGTCGGCTGGGCTCCGTTTGCGAGCCACTTCTTCGCAAGCTCCTCGTTGATCTTGAACTCGCTCGGATCAGCGCTCGGATTGTAGGTGCCGATTTCCTCGATACATCTGCCGTCTCTCGGAGATCTGGAATCTGCTACAACGATTCTATAGAAAGGAGCCTTCTTCTTTCCCATTCTTCTCAGTCTGATCTTTACTGCCATCTCTTTCACCTCCCCGGTTTGATTTATTATGTTAAA
>CANQVT010000027.1 GCA_947627365.1 uncultured Lachnospiraceae bacterium
GATCCCGTCTGGACAAAGATCGTTATGGGCGCTTCGGAGGGAGATATGTCGATGTTTTCCTCCCTGAACCTGCAGATCGCGTGGCTGAATGCCGGGGTTGACGCGGTGATCGAATGGCAGTGGGACGGAGGCCATGTTCCCTCCGAGATACTGGGCAATTCTTTCTCCCTCTATGTCGACCAGATGTACGGGAAGTATGTGGAAGGTGCGGTCGCGATCGAAAAAGCCGCGGCGACAAAGCAGACGACAAACGGAACAGCGGAAACGGCGACCGGGACGGACATCAGTGGATGGGTAAATGATGAGGATACGACCGCTGTATCCTTCAGTCTTTCCGACGCAGCGGCTTACAGGACGAAAGGCGCGAGCAAGGCGATGCCAGGGTTTGACGTGATTGATTACGGACAGGAGGATTATGTATTCGGCAGCTCCGAAAAGGACGCGCGGCACTGGGATACGTATCTGCTTGATATTTTTGAGGAACATGCGGGCACCCTTGAACCGCTGCTTTCTGTGGAGAGCGGGGAATCGTCGAAAGAGCTTTCGGCAGAGGAAGAACTTTCGGCGGATGAGCAGCCGGGAGATGGGCAGACGCCGCCAGAGCTTCCGGGCGGAGAGCAGCCAGGGAATGGACAGACGCCGCCGGAGCTTCCGGACGGGGAGCAGCCAAACGGAGAACAGCCGGGCGGTATGGGAGGCGGCCAGCCGGGCGGTTTTGGCGGCTCCGGCGAGGTGACGCAGGGAACCGCCGCCAACACGCTTGCTGAGGACGGAACATACAACGACTTCGAGTATATTTCTTCCGGTGATGACGAAAACGCTCTGCGGATAGACGGCGCGACAGCCACCCTGGATGGGATTACGGTGGAGAAGTCCGCCGGAAAATCCTCCAACACGGAGGATGGGGATTTTTACGGAATGAACGCGGCGCTGCTTGCGACAAACGGCGCGACGGTGACGATCAAAAATGCCTCGGTCAGTTCCTCTGCGCAGAACGGAAACGGTGTGTTCAGCTACGGCAGCGGGACGACGGTCAACATTTCCGATTCCACGATCACGACCACTGCGGACAATTCCGGCGGGATCCAGACGACCGGCGGCGGCACGACGAATGCGGCAAACCTGACCGTTGAGACGTCCGGGAATTCTTCCGCAGCGATCCGTTCCGACCGGGGAGGCGGAACTGTGAATGTGGACGGTGGCAGCTATACGACAAACGGATACAATTCTCCCGCGGTGTATTCCACCGCCGCGATCACCGTGAAAAACGCCGCGCTTACCGCTAACAATTCCGAGGCGCTTGTCGTTGAAGGGAAGAATTCAATCGCGCTTGAGAATTGCACCGTAATCGGAAATATGAGCGATACGAAGGGAAGCAGCTCGGATGAGAACGTGCACAATGTGATGATCTACCAGTCCATGTCCGGAGACGCCGACGTGGGAACCTCCGAATTTACCATGAACGGCGGGATGCTGATTTCTGAAAACGGAGATATGTTCTATGTGACAAACACCCACTGCGCCGTGAACCTCTGCGGCGTGGAGCTCGTTAATCAGGACAGCGACGGTTATCTGTTGAACGTGAGCGGCAACTCCGCGTCCCGCGGCTGGGGCACTGCCGGGGCAAACGGCGGGCAGGTGGAATTCACCGCGACCGACCAGACGATGAACGGCGACATCATAGTCGACAGCATTTCTAACCTGAATTTGACCCTTGCCGGTAGCAGTGACTTTACAGGCACGATCAACATCGTTGACAACGCGCAGGGCGGAGCGGCGGTCGCTGACAATGCCGTCGTTACCGTGGAGAGCGGAAGTGTCTGGACGCTGACCGGAGACTGTTCGCTCACAAGTTTGACCAACCAGGGGACGATCGATTTCAATGGCTATACCATCACTCTGGCAGATGGGACTGTGCTGGAAGAAAGCAAAATTTCCAGCAATCTCTCCGCAACCGGCGTAAATACCTGATGCTTTTTCCAGATGAGATATATCCGGGTCTCCAGGCTCGGGGTGAGCGGACGGAACACAAGTCCGCTCTCCGGGCTTGTATCGATCAGGTGCTGAAAGGTCAGGAGATAGCCAAGTCCTTCCCGTACAAAAAGAGCGCCGTTATAGGACAGGCGGAAAGAGCCTTCCAGGTGAAGCTGATCCATGTGGCTGCCGCACCATCTGGGAAGATCGTGGTTCCAGCCCTGTTCGGAGCAGAATAAGGGCAGACCATTCAGATCTTCGACGGAAACTGCCGCCCTTTTTGCCAGCGGGCAGTCGGCGGGCATGACGACACCCCAGAGATCGGCGCCCGGAAATTTCAGACAACGGTATTTTGCGGTGTTGGGTTCCTGCGCCAGCACCGCAAAATCAATGATGCCCTTGTCGAGCTTTTCCGTCACCTGTTCCGTATCTCCGCTGGTGATGTGGTAATGCAGGTTCGGGCAGATTTTTTTCAGCTCTTTGATCGCGGCGGCGAGATACCGGATCTGGTAGGATTCCGCCAGACCCAGATAGAGATCGCCGCCTGTGAGATCGTCCATCGTGTGAAATTCTTCCGTGATCTTGTCGGCCATTTTGACCAGATCCTCCGCGCGCTTCCGAAGGAGGATGCCCTCCTCGGTGAGCTGTATGCTGAAGCTGTGCCTGAGAAACAGCTTCTTTCCGAGCTCATCCTCCAATGCTTTTAGCTGCTTGGAGAGCGTGGGCTGAGTGACGTGCAGCAGCTCCGCCGCGCGCGTCATGTTTTCTTCCCTCGCGACCGCGAGAAAATACCGCATGGTTCTCAGTTCCATAACTGTCCGCCTTTCTGAAATTCTTAAAATTCATATCATGATATAAATTATAACTATTCGTAAAAAAGAAATCAAGGGACTATAATAAAATTAAAGGACAGTTTGTCCTACGTTGTTACTGTTCAAACCAGGCCGAAGCACTTGTTGCTGAGGTTGTAAGAACGTAAAACAAGTGGCAGTTTGGGCAGGCAGAAGGAAAAGGGTAAAAATAAATCATGAAAACAAGCAGGAAAGGACGGTATGGAAATATGGCAAATGTTGAGAAACTGGAACTGACACAGAAATGGGATAAGACATTCCCGAAGAGCGAAAAGGTAAACCATCGGAAAGTGACGTTTGTGAACCGCTACGGGATCACGCTGGCAGCGGATGAGTATGCGCCGAAAAGCGCGTCCGGCAAGCTCCCGGCGATCGCCGTCTGCGGACCGTTCGGCGCGGTGAAGGAACAGTGCGCAGGACTCTACGCGCAGACGATGGCGGAGAGGGGCTTTTTGACGGTCGCATTTGACCCTTCGTTTACGGGAGAAAGCGGCGGCAATGTTCGCTATATGGCGTCGCCCGACATCAACACGGAGGATTTCATGGCGGCGGTGGATTATCTGTCCCTGCATGAGAGCGCGGATCCGGAGAGGATCGGCATCATCGGGATCTGCGGCTGGGGCGGCCTCGCGATCAACACCGCGGCGATCGACACCAGGATTAAAGCGACGGTTGCTTCCACGATGTACGATATGGCGAGGGTGAACGCCAACGGCTATTTTGACGCCGAGGACAGCGAGGAAGCGCGTTACCAGAAAAGGGCAGCGATGTGTGCGCAGAGGCTTGCGGATCTGAAAGCGGGCGAGTACGCGCTGGGCGGCGGCGTGGTCGATCCGCTGCCGGAGGACGCGCCGTTCTTCGTAAAGGATTATCATGATTATTACAAGACGGATCGCGGCTACCACGCCCGCTCCCTAAACTCCAACGGCGGCTGGAACGTGATCGGCTGCGAATCCTTCCTGAACCAGCCGATCAACCAGTACAGCAACGAGATCCGCAGCGCCGTCCTGGTCATGCATGGCGACAAGGCGCATTCCTGCTATTTCGGGAAAGACGCTTACGCGGCCATGATAAAAGACAGCATGTACGCGGATAACAAGGAGCTGCTGCTGATTCCGGGCGCGGTGCATACTGACCTGTACGACGGCGGCGAAAAAGACGCTATTCCGTTCGATAAGCTGGAGGAATTCTTCCACAAGTATATGAAATAAGACGGTGAATACCATACGTTGAAGATTTTTTTATGACCGAAGAATCATCGTTTATGGATGGAAAACCCTGATCTGTATGGAGGATTTTCATGAAAAAGATATTGATTATTTTCATGGCGCTTATGTTTATGATGAATGTCGCTGCCTGCGGCTCGGCCGGTCAGGAATCAGAAGCATCAGAAGCAGAATCGACATCCGTAGAAACGATCCGGCAGACAGAAAGCATATCCGAACAGACGGAATCGAATGATTTGAAACGTGTGGCATCGGATGAAAGAGAAGAAACGGAGGTTGATACAGTAATGAAAATGAAGGTTCAGATCGGAAATCAGTCCTTTACCGCAACGCTGGAGGATAACGCCGCGGTACGGGAATTGGTCGATATGATGAGAGAAACGCCGGTGTCCATCGATATGAGCGATTACTCTGGCTTTGAAAAGGTGGGTTCTCTGGGACGGAGCCTTACCACGGACAACCGCCAGACCACAACCGGCGCGGGCGACATCGTTTTGTACAACGGCGATCATATCGTGATGTTTTACGGTTCGAACTCATGGAGCTATACAAGGATCGGCCACATCAACGATCTGACAGGATGGGAGGAAGCGCTCGGTGATGGCAGTATCACGGCGGTGTTTTCCGTTGAGGAATAATGTCCATCGCAAACAGATATTATTTTGGTTTGCGCTGTAATTGACTTTGATTCTAGCTAAGCACATGGAATTTTAAAACCCGCAGGTACGTTTGCGCCTGCGGATTTTTGTGCAATTATGCACCTGCAAGACTGAGGCATCATCAATGACCATGCAAGGGATTGCCCCTGCTATCAGAAGATCAATGCGACGTATCCGACGATAAAAATGAAACCGGATCGGGAAGTGTGACATGGAGCAGATTGGCATACTTTTTTACATCCGCAAAATTTTGTAGGCTAAAATGGAAAACTGTAGTATAATGCTTTCGTAAGCACGATTTTGGCTGCATAATAAAAAACAGGAGGTACTCACATGAAGAAATTTGCTGCTGCTTTGACACTTCCGCTTATCCTTTCCGCGCTTTGGCTGCCCGCTGTGGCCGCTGAAGATGCGACTGAGGTTACGGGCGCGGAGCAGGTCACGATTCTCTACACCAACGACGTGCACACATATATCGACGGCGAGCTCAGCTATTCCCTGGTTGCGCGTTACCGCGATACGCTTGACAACGTGCTTCTGGTGGACGCAGGAGACCACATTCAGGGTACGGCCTACGGCTCCATGGATAAGGGTTCGTCTATTGTAGATCTGATGAACGCGGCGAAGTATGACGCGGCCACACTGGGAAATCATGAGTTTGACTATGGCATGGAGGGTGCGCTCGCCACGATCGAAAAGGCGGAGTACCCATACCTGTCCTGCAACTTCTACCATGAGGAGAACGGCGAGAAGGGTGAGAATGTGCTCGATTCCTATAAGGTATTCGAGGTTGGCGGGCAGAAGATCGCGCTGATCGGCATCACCACACCAGAATCCTTCACGAAGTCAACGCCTGCTTATTTCCAGGATGAGAACGGCAATTACATCTATGGCATCGCCGGCGGGAACGACGGAAGCGATCTGTATGATACGGTGCAGGAGACAATCGATGAGGCCTCCCAGGAAGCGGACATCGTCATCGGACTCGGGCATCTGGGTGTAGATCCATCCTCTATTCCGTGGACGTCCGAGGAAGTCATCGCGAACACGACGGGCTTTGACGCGTTCATCGACGGACATTCGCACACGACGCTTCCGATGGAAGTAGTGCTCGATGAGGAGGAGAACGAGGTCGTCCTGACGCAGACCGGTTGCTATTTCGGCGCGCTCGGACAGATGACGATTTCTCCGGAGGGCGAGATCACGACCGAGCTTCTCGAAGCGGACAATGTGAAGGCAAGGCTTTTTGACGGTTATATGGCGCAGGCGGCTGCGGGCGAGTCCATGGAGGCTGCCATCGCGGATGAGACGGCCGACGCGGTCGCGGAGGTTGAGAGCGCGTGGATCACGCAGGTGAGTGACGAGCTGGGACAGGTGATCGGCACCGTCGATGATGTGCTTGACAACTTCGACGCGGACGGCAATCGTCTGGTGCGCAGGCAGGAGACAAACTCCGGCGATTTTACGGCAGATGCGCTGTATTACTTGTTTGACAAGACAAATGTGGTGGACGGCTACCCGGTGGACGTCGCGGTTATGAACGGCGGCGGCATCCGCAACGAGGCAATCACTGGTGACATCAGCTACCTCACCTGCAAGAACATGCACCCCTTCGGCAATGTGGCCTGCATGATCGAGGTGACGGGGCAGCAGCTCCTCGACGCTCTGGAGTTCGGCGTGCGCGGCGTAGGCGGCGGAGAGGAAAGCGGCGGTTTCCTGCACATCGCGGGTGCGAAATACACGGTCGACACGAGCGTTGAGTCCACGGTCACGATAGACGACAAGGGCGTGTTCACAGGCGTTGCGGGCGACTACCGCGTGAAGGACGTGCAGATCCTCGACCACGAGAGCGGCGAATACAAGCCTTTAGATGTGAATGCGAAGTACAATCTTGCGGGCTACAATTACACACTGCGTGATCAGGGCGACGGATTCACCATGTTCGACGGCGCGACGAACATCATCGATTACGTGATGGAGGATTATATGGTGCTCGCGAATTATGTGCAGTCCTTTGAGGATACCGACGGCGACGGTCTGCCGAACGTGGCAGGTTACGCAGATGTGAATGGCGAGGGTCGTATCACGATTCAGTAACGAATCGGCTTAGACACAAGAAATTTGACGCGACATCTTACTGAGCGGGAGAGGAAAGGACGGTCACAGGATGGACGGAAAAGCATTATTACAGGAAGCAACCGGAGTTCAGGAGAGAATTCAGAAGATCCGCAGGGAGCTGCACAAAAACCCGGAGATCGGATTTGAGCTGCCCCAGACAAAGGCGCTTGTCAAAAAGGAACTGGAGGAGATGGGTTATACCCCGCAGGAGATGGGAAAATGCGGACTGGTCGTACTGGCCGGGGGAAAGCATCCGGGCAGGACGATCCTGCTGCGCGCGGATATGGATGCGCTTCAGATCCGGGAGGAGGCGGACGTGGAGTTCGCGAGCCGGATCGAGGGCAAGATGCACGGCTGCGGCCACGATATGCACACGGCAATGCTGCTGGGCGCCGCGCGGATTTTGAAAGAGCATGAGGACGAGATCCAGGGAATCGTCAAGCTGGAATTTCAGCCGGCGGAGGAGATCTTCCAGGGCTCGCTTGACATGATGGCGTCCGGCCTTCTGGAGAACCCGAAGGTAGACGCGGCGATGATGATCCATGTGGTGGCGGGGATGCCGCTGCCCGCGGGCATGCTGATGATCTCCGGTGGCGGGATCGCGAACGCTTCCTGCGAGCAGTATCACATTACGGTCAAGGGAAAGGGCGGACACGGCTCGACGCCGCATCTGGCGATTGATCCGATCACCGCGGCGGCGCATATTCATCTGGCGCTGCAGGAGATCAACAGCCGCGAGCTGGACGGAAACGAGTTCGGCGTATTCACGACCGGTCATTTTGAGGCGGGCAAAACGTCCAACGTCATTCCGGATACAGCCGAGATGTGGGGGACGATTCGCACGACGGACGCCGAGAACGCTGTGGGAGAGATGATCCGCACGCGCATGACTGAGATCTGCAAGGGCGTCGCCACCGCGCTGCGCTGCGAGGCGGAGGTGGAATTCTTTGATTACTGTCCCTGCATGGTGATCGATCCAGAGCTTTCGTCGGACGCGATGAAATATATGAGAGAGCTGTTCGGTCAGGGCGTCCTCGACATGAACGTGATCTCCGGCGGAAAGCCTGGCGGAGGCAGCGAGGACTTCGCTTTCGTCAGCCACAAGGTGCCGACGGTGAGTATGTTCCTGACAGCCGGAAACTCGAACGAGGGTTATCTCTACAGCCAGCACAATCCGAAGACTCGCTTTGACGATTCCGTGCTGTACTGCGGCAGCGCCGCCTATGTGCAGATGGCGCTTCGCTGGCTCGAGGAGCACCGCTGAGGGATTTCCGCATGAATGAAAAGCCTGCGTTCCGGCATCGGATCAAACGGAAAACCTATCGCGTGAAGATCAGCTCGATCCCGAACCCGCTCTCGTAGGGAAGCTTCTCGCTGAGCCGTACTTCGACACACAGCTTCTGCCCGTATTTGCGGACGAGATATAGGCCCATTCCGGTTGCCTTCTGGCGGTTCGGATAACTGCCCGTAAAGCCCTTGTCAAAGAGAAACGGTTCATCCTCTGGCGGTACGCGGACACCGTTGTTGCAAAGGCTCAGATAAACTTTGTCCTCGGTTTGACAGATGCCGGCCGTTATTTTTCCATCTTTGGGGTCAGCATACTTGACGGCATTGGACAGAAGCTGGGACAGCATGAAGGAAACAATCTTGCGGTCAGAATCCACTTCGGCCTGTTCGAGTTCAAGTGTGACGGAGATCTGCTTTTCTTCCAGAAGCGGCTCGTACTCCGACAGGACTTCCCGGAGGCACTCGTCCAGCAGGAAGCGCGTGAGCCGTATGTCCGGGTGATCCGCCTGCAGGCGCGCGTAATATAAAATCCGCTCTACGTCTTCATTCAGCTGATGCTGTACATATTGCAGCCGGGTGTAGAGGTAGGGCGGTATTTCATCCTTGTGGTTATCCAGAGCCATTGTGGAGAGCGACAGCGGCGTTTTCGCCTCATGCACCCACGCCTCGATATAGTCGCGGTATTCCGCCAGGTCAATCGTCCTTTCATTCACCTGGGACTGCAAGGTGAGAACCTGTGAACAAAGGTCCGCGACGGTTTCATTTCCTGCAAAATGCGCCAGGAGCTCAGCTTTCGTCCGTTCCCCGGGCAACTCCAGAAAGCGCTGAAGCGCCGCCGCGTCTTTCCTGTCGCGGCGGGATTCCAGAAAAATCCCGGCTGTCAGGAAAATGACGCTGGACAAAGACAAAAACAGTGACAAATATACGAATGCCGCGGGACGTATGATCCACACGGCAAAGAGCGCCGACGCGTCGAGCAGCAGGAACAGAAGCAGCCAGTGCCACGACCTCCGAATAAAATTTTTCATAGTCTGTCCACCTCTAACACATATCCCTTTCCCCTGATATTTTGGATGGCGTCACCCAGTCCGACTTCCGCCAGGCTTTTCCGCAGGCGGCTCATGTTGACCTGGAGAATATTCTCATCTACGAATTCAGCCGTACCCCAGACGGCGGGACAGAGCGCGTCCTTTCCGACAACGTCCGGGGAGTTTTTCATCAGCAGCTCCAGAATTTTTCCTTCGGTTTCCGTTAAAAGCCGCATGCGGTCTTTGTAAATAAGTTTATAGGTATCCGTATCCAGCGAAAGCTCCCCGACGGTGAGAACACAGCGCAGGCACTTCCATGTCTGCAGAAGCCGTTCTGACCGCGCCAGCAGTCTGTCCGGATGGCACGGCTTTGTGAGAAAGTCGTCGGCTCCCAGGCCGAGGGCGGTCAGCTCGTCGGCAAGGGTATCGCGCGCCGTCAAAATCAGGATCGGGAAGGAGGATCTGGGTCTCATGCTTTTGCACAGTTCATAGCCGGATTTCCCCGGAAGATTTACGTCAAGCACGACAAGATCCGGGCGCAGTGCTGCAATTTCTGCCTCCACCGATTCAAAGGAAACGGGAGCAGCGGCGTCATAGCCGGCCTTTTGGAAGGTATGGACCAGTTCTTCCCTCAGATAGTCGTCATCCTCAACAATCACAATCCGAAACATATGCATCACCTCCGCCCGGCAGGTTCAAGTCGGTTGATCTCACGGCAGGCCGTCCGCGTCACAATGCGGATATAAAGGATCTCCAGCCCCGCGAAAACGATCAGCGCTGCGATGGAAAGCAGGATCGTTTTTCCCACCGATACGCCCATCGGCAGCTTCGCGAAGCTTGTAAACATCGAGAAGATGGCTGCGGTACCACTGAGCAGTGCCGTGACAAGCACCAGTGAGAAATAAAGATTGATCTGTTTTCCCACCGAGCGACACAGGGACGGCAGATCCGCGCCCAGCATTGCCAGGGTTTCATAGCGATGCTTTGTCCGGCGCTGTCCGATCAGATATTTCATCCCGATCACTGTGTTGGCGATCAGCCAGAACAGTATGCCCAGATAGATCGTGAGATAGCTTGCCGCGACTGTATAGAAAAGGTTTCTTCCGATTCCACCGAGATAGCTGTCATATTCAATGCCGATGTCGTCGAGCAGCGCGCCCATTTTCCGCACAGCCTGCATCAACCCAGATTTCTCCACATCCTCGTCGCGGATCCGCACATTCCGGCAGTACGCCGCCTGTTCACCGGCAAGCTGCGAATACAGCTCATCCGGTACGATCAATCCCAGATAGAGGGTGATGGCCCGGTCCGCAACGATGTTGTCGTAATAGAGCGTGGGCAGGACAGGGTAATCCGTCCCATCGATGCCGATGGATATATTTTGCTCCAGGGCTTCCTGAATCATTGTTCCAAAATCTCCCTCCTTTGCCAGAGAGGAGTACATGGCGACTCTCCCGCCGGACAGGTCGATCGGCGCTTTTCCGGCGTTTTCCAGAATGCGGTTGTAGGAGCTCTGGGCGATCACATACTCGAAATGCAGATTTTCTACGATGTTGTTGGACCCGTCGATGTCTGTGAGGGCCTCCACCATCTCGCCGGTGTCAAAGGCATTTTCCTGATCTCTGTAATATCCGTCCTTCACATGGGAAAGGTACAGCGGATAACTGTCCCCCACCATCTCACGGATTTTGTCCTGAGAGAGGACGGCGTCAATCTGCGCTTCTTCCCCAAAGAGAGAAAAATCCACGCTGCGGCTGCTGACTGTGCGTATCATCCCCATAGCGATGCCGAAGGAGATACAGGCCAGCGCCGTCATCAGGAGCAGAGAAGATACGGCCAGCGATTTGTGCTGGGACAGGACATTTTCCTGCACCTGCCTGGCCGTAAAGGTTTGAAGGCCGATCGCGTCAGGGGACTTCCTGCGGATGCGCAGTCCCCAGAAACCGCCCAGACCACGGTACAGAAGGAACGTGCCGGAAATTCCCAAGAAGACAGTGACAAGTACGACCGTAAGCTCCATCGACCGCAGCCAGAATATGCCGAGGTAGTATGCTAAAGGCAGAAGGACAAGTCCTGCGCACAGAAATCCCATGCTCCCTGCGCCGGAGGAGACGGTTTGTTTTTCGGTATCTCCTGCGCGGAAGAAATCCGCCGGCTCAGTTCTGCCGAGGCTGACGCAGATGATCAGCATGGAGAAAAGCTGCACGAGGACAAAGCCGCACACCGTCCACAAAACAGCGGTTGGAGAGAGTGAAAAGCGATGCCCGATAATTCCGAGGCCGACGATCTTTGCCGTGGCAAGGCTGATCCCTTCGGTCAAAAACAGCGCCACGGGAAGGCCGACGATCAGGGAGATCATGCTGTTCCACAGCGTTTCTCCAAAAAGCATCCCGAACAGACGGCTCCGCTTCATCCCCAGCATCAGATACATTCCAAGCTCTTGCCTGCGGCTGTCGATCTGGTAGCGACAGGCAAAATAGACGAGGAAAAAGACAAAAAACAGGGAAACCGCATACACGACGGGGAGCAGCAGCATCAATTTCCCGACGGCGTCGCTCTCTATCGTGGCGAGGAATTGCATGACGTCCTGTTCTCCGAGGGACAGAAGCGTATAAAAGGCGACAATGGCGATGACGAGGGAGCCAAAGAACAGACCGTTCCCTTTTCGGTTTTTGGCGGCATTGCGTCTGATCTGCTTAAAGAGCATTTGCGCTGCCCCCTCCCAACTGTGCCATAACAGTCACGATGCGCTCATAAAAATCGGCCGTCGACTCGCTTTCCACGTTCCTGCGCAATTCATGGAACAGCTGGCCGTCCTGGATAAAGAGTATCCGGGAACAGTAGCTCGCAGCGTTTGCGTCGTGGGTCACCATCATGATCGTCTTGTTCTGCGTGCTGTTTACTGTCGCCAGTTTGTCCAGCAGTATCTTGGAATTTTTGCTGTCCAGCGCTCCGGTCGGCTCGTCGGCCAGCAGGATGTCGGGATCAGAGATCAGCGCCCTTGCCGCCGCCACCCGCTGTTTCTGACCGCCGGACATTTGGGATGGGAATTTATCCAAAACCGGGACAATGTCCAGCAGAGAGGCAATCGCCTGGATTTCTTGCTCTGCCTGCCTGGCTGTGACGCCATGCAGCGCCAGCGGGAGCGTGATGTTCTCCCTTGCCGTCAGGTTATCCAGGAGCTCAAATTCCTGAAACAGATATCCGATTTCCTTGCCCCGGTAATCCGCCAGCTTTCCACCGCGGAAGCCGGAGATATCCTGTCCCCGGAGGATAATTTTTCCTGATGTGGGTTTCAGCATGGTGGCAATGCAGCTCAGCAAGGTAGTTTTTCCAGAGCCGCTGGCTCCCATGATTCCTAAAAATTCTCCCTCCAGCACACGGAAAGAAATGCCTTTTAGGGCTTCCGTCTGATTTGCGCCTTTGCCGTAGGTTTTTGTGAGGCTTTCCACCTGCAAAAGATCTTTTCTTGTATCCATAAAGAGATTCGCCTTCCTTTCTGCCACCATTTTATCAGAGGAAGGCGCAGAATGCCACTTACAATCATTGTAAGGTTTCTCGTCTATCACGTAAATTCCCGAGCAAATTTTTTTACAAGCCGGAAGACCTGCTCCGCGGTGTCGGCCAGATTGCGCGCGGCGGTTTCGAGATCCATGGCTTCCTCAAGTGTGACGACGTCCTGGAGAATAGGAAAGAACGCGTCGATGCCGGCGTTGTTGCAGGCGCCTGCGTCCGACGTGGCGCTGCCGGAGAAAGCGATTACCGGTTTGCCGTATTTTTTGGCGATCTGCGCGACGCCGACCGGGGCCTTTCCCATCACAGTCTGGGCGTCCAACCTGCCCTCGCCTGTGACTATGAGGTCGGCGTCCTTTATATCGTCTTCTAAATGCGTTTCTTCCAGCACGATCCGGATGCCGGACTCAAGCACTGCGTTTGTGAAGGTGAGAAACGCGAATCCGAGACCGCCCGCGGCTCCTGTCCCCGCCTGATTTTTGTCAGCGCGGGGATATTTTTTGGAAGATATCAGATCCGCGTACGCGCTAAGCCATTGATCCATCTGAGAAATCATAGCTGGGGTGGCGCCTTTCTGCGGACCGTAGACAGCGCTGGCACCATGTTTCCCGCACAGGGGATTTGTCACATCGCAGGCGATGCGGAAGCTGCACTCACGAAGCTCCGGGAGCACGGAGTCGTCTGTGATCGTCCGAAGCTCTCCGAGTCCTTTTGCGCCGAAAGAGACCTGCTCTCCAGTTGCATCGAGCATGCCGTAACCCAGCGCCTGGAGCATTCCTATTCCGCCGTCGTTGGTGGCGCTCCCGCCGATCCCGACAATGAAACGGCGGCAGCCCTTTGCGATGGCGTTGCGGATTACCTCGCCGACTCCGTAGGTGGTGGTGTTCATGGGATTGCGCTCATCTGCGGAGACAAGCGTGATTCCAGCCGCGCCTGACATTTCCAGGACAGCTGTACTGCCGTCACCTAGTATTCCGTAGGCGCATTCCACCGGTTTTCCGAGCGGGCCAGTGACGGTTGCTTTTTCTATGCGTCCGCCCATTCCGAGCGTGAGGGCATTGACGGTTCCCTCGCCTCCGTCCGCGAGCGGCCTCACGCTCACCTGTGCATTTGGGTAGACCCGGAGGATTCCCTGCCGGGCTGCTTCACCCGCTTCAAGGGAGGTCAGGCTCCCTTTGAATGAATCGATCGCAGCGATGACTTTCATTGCAGAATCAATCCTTTCCCTTCTACAGATATTGTTTTATGATTTTAACATTGCGCGAAATGGAAAGCAATAAAAAATGCTTGCCAAAAGTTCTGAGGTATGCTATTATCTAGTTTGCCGCTGATGCAGTGGATGTTCGGTTTGCCTGAGATATATGGATTGGGAGGAGCCGTATTTCACAGCTTGTCGAGAGACCAGTGAGCAATCTTTTCCAATAAGGCTCCTTGGTCAAGCGGTTAAGACATCGCCCTTTCACGGCGGTAACACGGGTTCGATTCCCGTAGGAGTCATTTATATGGTGCCATAGCCAAGAGGTAAGGCGCGGGTCTGCAACACCCTTATCCCCGGTTCAAATCCGGGTGGCACCTGTAAAAAAAGTCCCTAGATCGGGACTTTTTTTATTTTTCAATTATAATTGTCTTGCAGACAGATTTTCAGAGCAGCCCTCTCTTTCGGTAAATGCTCCGCTCCAGGCTCCGGAAGAAGAGCTGGTCGATCAGGATTCCCACGAGCACGATGATAATCATCACGAGCATGACCTGGTTGATGTCCGCGAGGTTGCGGCCGGTGATCAGCGTCTGGCCGAGGCCGATGCAGGTCGTCATAACCTCGCCGGACATCAGCGCCCGCCAGGCGAAGGACCAGCCCTGCTTCAGGCCGGAGATCAGCTCCGGAAGGCAGGCGTGCAGGATCACCTTCCGGTAGATCTGCTTCTGGTTTGCGCCCATCGTGAGGGCTGCTTTCTGGTAGATCGGCGGCACGTTGCGGATCGCGTTGTCAGTTGCGATGGCGATGGAAAATGCGGAGCCCATGACCACGACGAAGATGATCGCCTGCTCGGAGAGGCCGAACCACAGAATGGAGAACGGCACCCAGCAGACGCTTGGCAGGGTCTGGATTCCCATCACGAGCGGGCGCATGTTCTGGTGCAGGAATTTGAAATGCTCCATCAGGAAGCCGAGCAGCGTTCCGATTACGACCGAGATCGCGAAGCCGATCATGCCGCGCAGAAGGCTGTTGCCGATGGCAGCGAACAGCGAGCCGTTTTCAATCAGTCGCAAGAGGCTTTTCCAGACGCCCGCGGGCGACGGCATTGCGTAGGGCTTCCAGAATTCGAGCACGTCGACTCCGACGAAATACAAAAGCTGCCAGAGAACGACGATGCCGAGCAGGAAGAGAAGCTGCTGCAGCAGTTTTGCGATTTTGCTATTGCCCTTTTGTATATTTTCAGCCATATTTCCATACCTTTCTGATACCTGTATTCAAAGCTCTTTCTGTACTTCGTCCAAAATTCTGTGGCGATATTCTACGAAGGCATTGTCGTAGACATGGCGCGGGCGCTCCAGTTCGATCGGTACAATATCCTGTACACTGTTTGCGCCGGAAGACAGGACGATGACGCGGTCTGCCAAATAGACGGCCTCTTCTACACTGTGCGTGATGAAAAAGATCGTTCTTCTGGTTTTCATCCAGATGTCCTGAAGCTCTGCGCGGAGCCGGTTGGAGGTCTGTTTGTCCAGAGCGGAGAACGGTTCGTCCATCAGCAGGATCTTGGAATCCAGAGTCAGAGCCCTCGCAAGCGCGACCCGCTGGCGCATTCCGCCTGAGAGCTGGTGGACAGCGTAATCCCGGTATTCTTCAAGCTGCATGAGGCGGAGATATTTCATCGCCTTTTCCTCCTGCTCCTGCTTTGGAAGTCCGGCGATCTCCATGCCAAACTTTACATTCTGGATGACGTTCAGCCAGGGGAAAAGCGCATGCTCCTGAAACATCACGACGCGGTCCGCGCCGGGACCCGTGATGGGAGCACCGTCCAGCAGGATCTCCCCTGCCGTCGGCTTTTCCAGACCGGCGATAAGGTTGAGAAGCGTGCTCTTTCCGCAGCCGCTCTTTCCGACGACGCAGACGAACTCGCCGTCCGCAATCTCCAGGTCAACGTTTCGGACCGCATCCTGTCCGGAATCCTGAAAGGTTTTTGTTATATTCCTTAATTGTAGGGACATTTCAGTTCAGACTCCATTCCGCCGTCGCATTGACGGCATTTTTGTAGATCTGGATCACGTTCTTACAGATCAGACAGTGGCGCTCAGCGCTCGGTGAACAGATTTTCGTAGCTTTCTAGAATGAAGCCCTGCTCTAGAGAAATATCTGCAAAGTCCTGCATTGCATCCTCGCTGATTTCGTCGGAGAAGACAATGCGCCCGAACGCGTCTGTGAGGATCGCCGGCTCCAGCGACTTGCCGGTCGCCTCGTTCAGCTCTTCGTTCACAACAGAGGAGGCTTCCTCGGCATTCTCAGACAGAAGAGCAGTTGTCTCGCTGTGCTTCTCGAGGAATGTATCGACAATGTCCGGATGCTCCTCCAGAAATTCATTGCGCACAACCACGACCGTTACAGGGTAATCGCCATCTCGATAGACCTCGTCGTAGTCAAGAACGATTTCGGCTCCTCCATCGAGCAGCGTGGCGCCCCACGGCTCCGGGACAAGCGCGGCGTCGATATTGCCCTGATCCATCATGTTCAGGACGTCAGCGTTTTCTACAGCCGCCACGGTGACGGTTCCGCCCTGCTCCACGGGCGCGAGACCGTTGTCGGACAGAAGCTTCAGCAGGCACAGATGCTGGGTGTTCCCTAGCTGCGGGATCGCGATGGTCTTCCCGTCGAGATCGGCTACGGACGCGATTTCGGCGTCCGCGGACTTCACGAGGATCGCGCCAGCCTGGGCCGCGCCGCACAGGACGGTCACGTCCCCCTCGGAGCGCACGTTCGCGGTGATGGCCGGAACCGGTCCGATGTAACCGATGTCGATGTCCTCCGCAAAGAGCGCTTCCACCTCCGCGGGTCCGGCGTTGAACGCGGTCCAGTTGATTGTCACGTCGTCGGGAAGCGCCTCCTCCAGCGTCCCCTGCGCTTTCATGTAGAGCGCCTGCGCGTGCGTCACGTTGTTAAAGTAGCCGATGTTTACTTCGATGTCCTTTGCGGATGAGTTGCCGGCGACAAAGCTGGCAGCGAGCACAGACAGACTGAATGCTATGTATATTTTTTCCTTTTTTTTCATTGTTTGTATACCCCTCTCGCATCTGAGCATTCTTATATAAATTATAATAATAATCAGGAAAAGTGATGGAAAAACAATAGATCGATAGAAATTTAAAAAACTACGATAGGCTGTACTGTAAAACTTTTCTGAAATCTTTCTTTATCAAGTTGACATTTTATGGCAACTCTTTTAATATGAAACTATCGAAAAGAGTCGGCAGGGCTCAGATATAAATCAGGAAAAGGGGGGGCGTCTCTATGGTAAGAAAGCCAACTGTGGAGGAAAGGGAAAATATGCGCGGGGGCAATGGAAAGGTGACGCTGGAGCATATTGTCTCGAAGGAGGAAATGAACGGTCACGGAAGACTTTACGCGCGCATTCGTCTGAGACCGGGGTGCAGCATCGGATTTCATGAGCACATTGGCGATACGGAGCCATATTTTATTCTGGAAGGACATGGAATCTTTGTCGACAACGACGGCTCCAGGAATGAGGTCGGCCCAGGGGATGTGTGCTATATCGAGGTGGGGCAGGGACATGCGATCGAGAACGATTCCGACGACGACCTGGTGTTTATGGCATTGATCTACAATGAATAAAGTTATGTAATAGAGGACAAAATTTTATAATTAACAATTCATGGAGGAAAACGTTATGGATTTCAATGAACTTACACAAAAGTTTACAAGCAAAGTAAAACAGTTGGGCAAGGATACGGCAGAAGAGGTTCAAAAGCTGAATAAGATCAGGCAGCTCAACGGCAAGGCCAATGACGCGAAGAAGCAGATCGAGAATATATATTCTGAGATCGGAAAGAAATTTTATGAGCTCCATAAGGACAGCGTCCCGGAAGGGTTTGAGGAGCTCGTCCAGACGATCAGCGACAAGCTGGTGGAGATTGAGCAGCTGAAGGAGCAGGTACGCGAGGTAAAGGGAGTGGTACTCTGCCCGAGCTGTAATACGGAGGTATCTACCGACGAGCGCTTCTGCCCGAACTGTGGCGGAAAGATGCCGGAGCCGGTCGAGGAGGCCGATGCAGAGGATGAGTCTGCTGTGGTTGTGGACGCCGAGGATGTGACAGAGAAAGTGGAGGAAGCGGCAGAGAATGCGAAAGAGGCAGCAGAGGACATTGCCGGAGATGTGAAGGATATGGCAAAAGAGGCGGTGGACGATCTGAAGGATGCTGCGGCTGAGACGGCGGAGGACGCGAAGGAAGCGGTGGCGGACACGGCGGAGGAGCTTGTGGACGGTGCGAAGGAGAAAGCCGAAGAGCTCGCGGACGGCGCGAAGGAGATTGCCGGAAATGCGGCTGACGAGCTCAGGGAAGCGGCAGAGGATCTGAAGGAAGACGTGGAAAAACTGTTCTGAGAAAGGGGAGGGCAGATAAGGAATGTATTTTTATTTGCCGACAAAGATTTACAGCGAGAGGGATTGTGTAAAGAAACATGGCGCCGAGTGGGCGTCGCTCGGGCGCAGGGCGCTGATCGTGACCGGCAAAAGCTCAGCCGGGAACGGTTCGCTTGCTGATGTTACGGATGTCCTGAAGGGGCAGGGCGTGGAGTATGTCATTTTTGACGCGGTGGAAGAGAATCCGTCAGTGGAGGTGGTGATGCAGCTCAGGGATCTGGGCGTGAAGGAGCAGGCGGATTTCGTGATCGGGATCGGAGGGGGCTCTCCGATGGATGCGGCGAAGGCGGTTGCACTGATGATCGCGCAGAAGGACGAAGGCGCGGACTTCCTCTACAGGAAAGGCGGGAAGGCTGCGGCGCTTCCTGTCGTGGAGGTGCCGACGACCTGCGGGACAGGTTCGGAGGTGACTCCCTACGCGATATTGACGATTCATGAGCAGCGCATCAAGGCAAGTCTGCCGCACAAGGTCTATCCGGTATACGCGCTGGTGGATGGAAAATATCTGCAGCATATGCCGAAGCAGATTATGGTCAATACAGCGGTGGACGCACTCGGACATTTTATCGAGAGCTATATCAATGCGCAGGCCACCGATTTCAGCCGTATGCTCTGTGAGTATGGCATGGGGATCTGGAGCAGTGCCAAGAATGTGCTCATCGGGGCCAGCCTTACGGTGGAGGAGTGTGACACACTTTTGTTTGCGTCCACACTGGCGGGCATGGCGATCTCGCACACAGGGACGTCCCTGCCGCACGGGCTGAGCTATTATTTCACATACGAGAAGGGCGTACCGCACGGGAAAGCGGTCGGATATTTCCTGCCGGGCTATCTTTCGATGGCAGGTCCTTTGCTGCGAAAAAAAGTGCTTGGGCTGATCGGCTTCCCGGACATGCAGTATTTCTCTGCGTTCATGCACAATCTGATCGGTCCGCTGGAGGCCGACGACGAGCTGGTGACGCGCGCGGTCAGAGGCATCATGTCCAATGAGTCTAAGCTGCGCAACGTGCCTTATGAGATTACGGAGGCAATGCTTTACCAGATTTGCAATATGGCATATTAGTGATAAATAGTGATAAAGCCAAAAAGTCCGATCTGGAGAAAGGAAGCTCTACAATGCAGGATTCCGGCAAAAGAAAGATCGACAGGCTGGTGGGGATGATTCTGGAAAGCTATCAGGAATACCCGCAGACCTGCAGCATAGATATGGAGCACAGGCTGAGCAATGAAGTCATCATAGACCTGCTTGAGAAGATTCGCTGCGTCGTGTTCCCCGGATTTTTTGAATTCAAGAATCTCAACCGGGATTCCATCGAATACCATGTGGGCGAATTGCTGGAGGATATCAAGTATCGGCTGACGAAGCAGGTGACGAGGGCGCTGTACCACAGGGCGGAGCTCCCGAAGAGCGGGCAGGAGGCATTCGAAAAGGCGGAGCACGCCGTCGATGTGTTTTTGGAGCGGCTCCCGGCACTGCGCGCGATCCTCGCGACGGACGTGCAGGCGGCATATGACGGAGATCCGGCGGCCTTCAACACGGACGAGGTGATCTTTTCCTATCCGGGAGTTTTCGCGATCACGGTGTATCGGATTGCGCATGAGCTGCATATTCTTGGAGTTCCAATGATCCCGAGGATTATGACGGAGCACGCGCACAGTCTGACCGGGATTGACATTCATCCCGGAGCGTCGATCGGGAGCTATTTTTTTATCGATCACGGCACAGGCGTTGTCGTCGGTGAAACCACTGAGATTGGCACGGGCGTGAAAATCTATCAGGGTGTGACGCTCGGCGCGCTCTCCACGAGAGGCGGGCAGAATCTGCGCGGTTCCAAGCGGCATCCGACGCTGGAGGACAATGTCACAGTGTACTCGGGCGCATCCATCCTCGGAGGAGAGACGGTCATCGGCGCAGGCGCGACGATTGGCTCGAACGCGTTTATCACATCCTCGGTTCCGGGAGGCACCAGGGTGAGTATCAAGAACCCGGAGCTCCAGATCAAGGGGCGCGTGCGCATGACCGAGCTCGGTCAGGAGGGATTCTGGAAGGGCTGAGTGCCAATGTATAGAAAAAGCCGGAGGGAGGAATCAGCAATGTCAGAGGAGAAGAAGGAGAAAACGCAGGAAAAACGAGAGATGCACCGGACATCAGACAGCGAAAGGTCTGAGATCAGCGAGACCTGGGCAGAGGAGACAATCGCGGATCTCGATGAATTTATTGAGTCACAGGGGATCTACATCAGGCAGTAGGCGCAGGCGCTTTGCGACGTCCTTAGAGTAAGCTGAGGGCGGTTTTGTTTTGTGTCCGGGAGATTTTTTTATGAAGAAGATCATATTGGCATCGGCCTCGCCGCGAAGGAGAGAGCTTCTGCGGCAGATAGGGCTGGAGTTTGACGTAATACCGAGCAAGGCGGAGGAGAAGGCAGCGGGTCAGCTTCCCTCCGAGGTGGTGGAGGGGCTCGCCCTGCAGAAGGCGGAGGACGTGGCGGCGGCCGTTGAGGAAGGTATTGTGATTGGTTCCGATACGATTGTGTGGCAGGATGGCCATATTATGGGGAAGCCAAAAGACAGGGAAGACGCCCGTCAGATGCTCCGCCAAATACAGGGCAGCACACACTCTGTCTACACTGGAGTCGCGGTTCTCGTGAAGGAGGGTGCGGATGTGAAGCGCCATGTCTTTTCGTGCGAGACGAAGGTTCACGTGTATCCGATGACGGAGCAGGAGACAGAAAAATACCTGGACACCGGAGAGCCGATGGACAAGGCCGGCTCATACGGGATCCAGGGAGCGTTTGCCGCGTGGGTGAAGTCGATTGAAGGGGATTACAACAATGTAGTCGGTCTGCCTGTAGCGGCCCTGTATCAGGTGTTGAAGCAGTATCTTTAGAAGGAATGAGGCCATAGCACGGCCGTTTTGGTAAGCCGCCCGCATTCGGGCGGGCCGGCTGTAGGTTTAGGGTTCTTTCAGCTCAAAGATAGTGTACGATCCGACCTCTCCGATCTTCACATACCCGAATCGTTCGATTTTCTTCATTTTCTTTTCAGGGACGCGGATCACGATAAAATTGCAGCCGCCCCTTTTTGACAGCTTCGCGAATTTGCGATAATTAAGCGTAGGCCTTAACAACAGGCGGTATACGCGATAACAGGCGTGGTTCCTTACGCCGCCCATACGCCGACCGTATCCTTGCTTGATCGAAGGATCGTACACCCTCAGATAGGTTACCGGATAATCATCGTCGGTTATGACACAGATTTCCGGGATGTTGTCTTTCGCGGCGGCCTCCTTGAGCGCGTTGGCGATGTGGGCGATGTCGTCCGGCACCTTCATGCGATTGTTCGTCCGGGTAAAATTACCTGCGCTCAGCATATCTTTGCCGCTCAGCGCGATGACGCCGCAGCAGCAAAGCAGCAGAATGGTCTGTACAAGCCTGGAATGTCTGCTGCGGAGAAATTCTGTCGCGGCCAGTGCGACGACCGGAATCGTCGGGAGAAGCCACAGAACCCGCCAGTAAACGTTCTCTCCGATACAGAAAGAAATACATTTGGCGGTGAGTGGAAAGAGAAAGACAAACAGCAGGCAGGTACAAAATGCGAGCGTCTGCCGGACATAGCGCTTTTTCCTGTGAAAAATGAGCAGATAAAGTCCGGCGGCAAGAAGAAGGTACTGGTAATATCCGCCGCCCCAGTAGCATTTCCATGAAAATCCGATCCATTCTAATATAGTCTTCATATGAATCCCCATTCCGCCGCCCTTCATCTGGCGGCATAAATTGTAATGAGTTTCAGATCATCAAAAGATAAATGACGCCCAACACGACTGACGGAATACAGCAGGACAGGGCGTACAAGGTTCTCTTCAGGCTCCTGAACCGCAGCAGGCCAAGCAGGGCGAAGATGCCTGTCATCAGCGGCGCGAGTATGATTCCCATCGAGCTCAGAAGACAACAGCTGATATCTGCCATAAGCAGCAGAAGCCAGGAATATTGTGGCTGCTCCTCCAGAATGACAGAGGAGGACAGATAAAACACAAGCGGGAGAAGGAAAGCGGCCAGAACAGCTTTTCCCTGCCACAGTCGTACCATCTGGAAATTCCCGGCGTTATATACAGAATATGCGGAGAACCAGCACAGCATCGCAGTCAGAAACAGGAAAATGGCCTGTGCGTTTCGGTCATCCTTGAACCATTTCCGGGACAACTGATACACCCCGCAGTACACGCAGATCAGGAAGACCGGAGGAAAGACCGTATGTGCCATAATAGCCGGATGCAGCCCGCCGCAGAGCTGGCTGATCACCGCCAGAAAGATCGGGAACGGAGATAAGACGTATCTGTACGGTAAGCTGCTGTATGGAATGCCAGTGTACGCGTTGATCTCAAAGATCGTGTCAGTCTCGACAGCGGTGGTGCCCGCGGCGACATAGAATGCATCGTCTGCGTCAAAATGAGCCAAAACGGTCACGACAGCGAGTTGAAAGGCAATCACAAGAAGCGCTGCCCACAAAAACGGAGAGCTGCCGCGCAGATATCCGACAATGCCCGGTCTGCGGGTACGCATGTCCCTTATAAGAAGAAAAGCGCCGGCTAAAGCCGTTCCTCCGGCCAGGATCCCGAAGAATATGACGAGAATATGGAGGGGCGCTTTGAAGTAAATCATAGGGAGAGTCAGCAGCTCGAACAGTGAGAACAGGAATAGATATCCGGTGAGAAGGCACTCAATCCGTGTAGCTGTCTTCTTCTTGCGCAGAAACAGCGCACCTGCAAAAGCCGGCACGGCCATCAGCCATATCAGGGCAAGCAATCCTTTTCCAATGAAGCTCATGTGTATTCTCCTGACTTGTCATTGATTTCCGCAGACGCGAAAGACGTATAACTGCGGATCCTTTGCATGTTACGATATCAATTATCAGTAAAAAAATCAAGGGATTCTTTTGCGCCGAAAAGAATGTTGAAGAATTATAAATTTGTGGTTATACTTGTCTCTGAGCGTCCGGGCTTTGCAGCAGGCAAACATCGTACCTGTGTTTTTGCAATATCGGGTTGAAAACGAAAATGCAGAAGCGAAGGATGTCGGAAACGAAAATACCGGGAGCGAAAAACGCAGAGAACGGAAAATATAGGAACGAGGCTGGATGAATGATAAAAGGGACGACACAGAAAATAATAGAGGAAGGACTGTCTGTGCTTCCGGTCGTACAGTATGCCTGGCTCGAAATCGGGGAGATCACATTTTCGGAGCGCGTCAGGGAAATTTGTCGTGAGGAATGTCCGCGCTATGGGACGAGCTGGGCTTGTCCGCCCGGAGTCGGGACGGTACAGGAATGCCGCGAGAAATGCGATCAGTATGACGGGGCGTTTGTGTTCACGACGGTCGCCGAGGTGTCCGACATTGAAAATATGGAGGAAACTCTTGCAACGCGGCGCGGACATGAGGAAGTAACGGGACGGATTCGGGCGCTTTTTCATAGTTGTGGATTGGAGACGCTGGCGCTCTCCGGAGATTCCTGCGCGCGCTGCGAAAGCTGCGCGTATCCGAACGGGCCGTGCCGATATCCAAAAAGCATGATTCCGTGCATAGAAGGGTTCGGGATTGTCGTTCCGCTTTTGGCAGAAAAGGCAGGGATCGAATTTGACAACGGCGGAAATATCGTGACCTGGTTCGGGCTGATCCTGTGGAGACAGCAGACGGATTGAGCCATTGAAAATGGCTGTGGACAGCCTGGTTTTCTCCATTTTATAGTTCACAAATTTACCACAAATTTGTCACAAATCCGTCAAAGGAAGTTTTTATACTGCAAACTGTAAAGAAGAAAAAGGCGCAGTTGTGAAAGTGCAGCTGCGAGAGTTTAAATGCATACGGACTGTGAAAAATTCATGGAGGCAGTCCGGGATGACAAGGAGGGATTTCCATGAAGAAGAAAACATTGATTACGCTGTTGTGTGCTGGAGTGTTGACGGCGGGCGCTGTCGCTGGACTGACTGGCTTTGCGGATAAAGGGGATGATCCGAAGGGAAGCGGGGAGTACACGCTTCTGTCGACGGCGGAGGATGACGAGGACGCGACCGGGGAGGATGCGGCCGAAGAGGGAAAAGTAGAAGAGGCCGAGGTGGACGATGCGGAGGTGCAGGCGACCGGCACGATCACCGGCGTGGAGGACGTGGCGCGTGAGGTTCAGCCCGCTGTCGTGTCTATCACGAACAAGTCGGTGCAGGAGGTACAGGATCTGTTCGGCATGTATGGCATGTACGGCTTTGGCTGGGGAGACGGCAGAGGCAGGACCTACACCTATGAGAGCGAGAGCTGTGGCTCTGGCATCATCATCGGACAGAACGACAGCGAGCTGCTGATCGCTACGAATTTCCATGTAGTGGACGGCGCGACAGAGCTGACGGTCGGTTTTGTGGACGATGAGATGTGCCAGGCGTCCGTGAAGGGCACAGACGACGACAACGATCTGGCGGTTGTCTCGGTGGCGCTTTCCGATATTCCGGGCGATACGCTCGACAAGATTAAGGTCGCGAAGATCGGCGACTCCGACGATCTGGTCGTGGGACAGCAGGTGGTGTGCATCGGCAATGCGCTTGGCTACGGCCAGTCCGTGACGACCGGTATCGTGAGCGCCCTGAACCGCACGATCAAGCTGGAGGGCTATGACAACACCGAGCTGATCCAGACGGACGCGGCGATCAACGGCGGCAACAGCGGCGGCGCGATGCTCGACATGAAGGGTCATGTGGTCGGCATCAACTCCGCGAAGGTAGCGTCGGCGGGCGTCGAAGGCATGGGCTACGCGATCCCGATCTCCTACGCGAAGTCGATCCTGGAGGATCTGATGAACAAGAAGACGAGGACTGAGGTCGTGGATGAGGATCAGAGCGCATACATCGGTTTTTCGGGCAAGGAGATATCCGATGAGCTCACATATCTCTATGGCCTTCCGGAGGGGATCTTTGTCCAGGAAGTAGAGGCAAACAGCCCTGCGGAGACAGCCGGCATGAAGAAAGGCGACATCATCGTCAAGTTTGACGGCGAGGAGGTGTCCTCGATGGATGATCTGCGCGAGAAGCTTGCTTATTACGCGGCCGGCGAGGAGGTCACGGTGACGGTCAGCCGCGCGAACGAGGGTGAGTACGAGAATGTGAAGCTGGATCTGACGCTTGGCAGCTCCGCAGACCAAGGTTGAGCACTTTATCTCACTGCATGGCTAAATTTTTGTTGCCAAACCTGAAACATCGTTGTATAATACACAAGATGTGTGTGCCAAGGGCGCACAAATGTACAATTCAAATCTATTTCAGGCAAGGGGGCCAATATCGAATGTCTTACACAGAAGAGATCTATGAGCGCGTCGTAGCGCAGAACCCGGGCGAGCCGGAGTTCCATCAGGCAGTCAAGGAAGTGCTTGATTCCCTGAAACTGGTAATCGATGCAAACGAGGAGAAATACCGTGCAGTGAGCCTGCTCGAGCGTCTCGTTGAGCCGGAGAGAATTATTTCCTTCAAGGTTCCGTGGGTGGACGACAATGGCAAGGTGCAGGTCAACAAGGGCTACCGCGTACAGTTCAACAGTGCGATCGGTCCGTACAAGGGAGGACTGCGTTTCCATCCGTCCGTGAACCAGGGCATCCTGAAGTTCCTTGGTTTCGAGCAGATTTTCAAGAATTCCCTGACGGGACTTCCGATCGGCGGCGGCAAGGGCGGTTCCAATTTCGACCCGAAGGGTAAGTCAGACCGCGAGGTGATGGCGTTCTGCCAGAGCTTCATGACCGAGCTTTCCAAATACATCGGGGCTGATCAGGACGTTCCGGCCGGCGACATCGGCGTAGGCGGAAGAGAGATCGGCTTTATGTACGGCCAGTACAAGAGACTGAAGGGCCTGTACGAGGGCGTGCTGACGGGCAAGGGTCTGACCTGGGGCGGTTCTCTGGTGCGCACGCAGGCGACGGGCTACGGCCTGGTCTACATCCTCGACGCGATGCTGAAGGATCACAAGATCGACCTTGCGGGCAAGACGGTGGTTGTATCCGGTTCCGGCAACGTGGCGATCTACGCGACGGAGAAGGCACAGCAGCTCGGCGCGAACGTAGTCGCGATGAGCGATTCCAACGGTTACATTTACGACGCGAACGGCATCAATCTCGACGTAGTGAAGGACATTAAGGAAGTGCGCCGCGGCAGGATCAAAGAGTACGCGGATGCGGTTCCGGGCTCTGTATATACCGAGGGCAAAGGCATCTGGAGCATCAAGTGCGACATCGCCCTTCCGTGCGCGACCCAGAACGAGCTGAATCTGGACGATGCGAAGACACTGAAGGCAAACGGCTGCGTCGCTGTGGCCGAGGGCGCGAACATGCCGAGCACGCGCGAGGCAACGGACTTCTTCCTCGCAGAGGGCATGCTGTTCCTGCCGGGCAAGGCGTCCAACGCGGGCGGCGTTGGTACCTCCGCTCTTGAGATGTGCCAGAACAGCCAGAGACTGAGCTGGACCTTCGAGGAGGTTGACGCGAAGCTCAAGCAGATGATGAACGACATCTACGCGAAGATCTCGGATGCGGCGAAGCGCTACGGCGTGGAGGGCAACTACGTGACCGGCGCGAATATCGCGGGCTTCGAGAAGGTTGCGGACGCTATGATGGCGCAGGGCATTGTGCTGTAAGACGGCAGGATGGCGAAGGATTAAGAAATAAAAACGGGACTGCTGCAAAGAACGGCTCGGACAGAGGACGTCTTGCGGCAGTTCTTTTTTGAACCAAATTTGGTAGAGCTGGGCAGAAATGTGTGATGGAAGCTTGACGTTGCCGGAAAAAAGAACTACACTAAAATGCAAAGAGGGGGTGGGCAATCATGCGCAGAAGAAAGAGAGTCCTGATTCTGGCAATGACGTTTGCGGTGCTTTTTTCCACAGTGACGGCAGAGCGGATCCTGACGCAGGCGGCGGAGCTTTCGCCTTCGACAGCAGGTACGGTGTCGGAGATTTCCAATCCGGAAAGCGTGGGACAGACAGACACGGCCAAAAAGTCAAAGGGCGGCTGGAAGGAGAAAAAGGGAAAGGTCTACTATTACAATTCCAAAGGGGAAAAAATAACCGGTTGGAAGACGATCGACGGACAGCGATATTATTTTGAGAAGTCTGGCAAAAAGAAAGGCCAGATGGTAACCGGCTGGCAGACGATTGGCGGCAAGAAATATTATTTTTTGAAATCCGGCAAGGTTGGGAAGAAAAAGGGTCGGATGGCGACCGGCTGGCAGACGATCGGCAGCAAGACATATTATTTTGAGAAGTCCGGCAAAAAGAAGGGCCAGATGGCGACCGGCTGGCGGACCATAGAGAAAAAGAAGTATTATTTTATACCCTCCGGAAAGAACGCCGGCCAGATGGCGACAGGTTGGCAGATGTTCGGGAAGACCTGCTATTATTTCAACTCAAAAGGCGTCCTGAATACAAAAAAGACGGTCAATACAAGCCGCAACGGCGATAAGACCGGCTCCGCGAAGACGAAGACGATGCGCAGAGCCCAGGCGATCGTGGCGCAGATCACGACGGACAAGATGACGAAAGCACAGAAGCTCAAGGTCTGTTTTGACTATGTGATGAAGACGTACACGGGCCGCAGGCCGAGGACGCCGCATTACTGCGGAGACGATTGGCCGGTGGTTTACGCGAATGATATGTTCCTTGACGGGAGCGGAAACTGTTTCAGCTACGCGGCTGCATTTGCGTTTATGGCGAAGGCCTGCGGTTACGAGAATGTATACGCCTGCAACAGCACAGGGCACGGATGGGCGGAGATCGATGGCAAGATCTATGATCCGGAAGAGTACCGCAATACGAAATACAAATACTACGGGACGAGCTACAGCGCTGTCCCGAGCTATCGCAGCGCCATATCCGCAAGGCGCAGCTTCATGCATGTAAAAATATAAACAGATAACAGGAAAACAGGATTCAGGAAGACACCCTCTTGACCGATATCACAAAACTGACTATAATCTACTGGTAAAATACCATCTATGATTGAGAGGGTTCGAACTTGGTCTTTAGCTCAATAACCTTTTTAAGTATCTTTCTCCCGGCAGTGTTCCTGCTTCACCGGATCCTGCCGGGAATAAAATTGAAAAACGCACTGCTGATCGCGGCAAGCCTTGTGTTCTATGCATATGGCGAGCCGGTCTATGTCTGCCTGATGGTTGCGTCCTCCCTGATGAATTATTGCATGGGACTGGTCGTCAGCCGTCCCGCATGGAAGAAGGCAGGCGTCATCGCTGCGGTGGTGTTGAATGTCGGACTGCTGGCCGTATTTAAGTACGCGGGATTTCTGGCGGAGCTTGTCAACGCCACGGGGTTTGTGAGGCTTCCGGTGCCGCAGATCGCGCTTCCTATCGGAATCTCTTTCTTCACATTTCAGGCGTTGTCCTACGTCATAGACGTTTACCGGGGTTCTGTGCAGGCGCAGAAAAACTATGCGAAGGTGCTTCTGTACATATCGTTTTTCCCGCAGCTGATCGCGGGGCCGATCGTGAAATACCACGATATCGAGAAGGAGATAGAGGACCGGCACGCGACGGCGGAGGATGCGGCGCGGGGCATGCGCAGGTTTATCGCCGGACTTTCCAAGAAGGTCCTGATTTCCAATGTGATGGCGCTGACCGCGGACACGCTTTTCGCGGCGGAAGCGGGAAGCATCAATATCCTGACGGCCTGGATCGCGGCGGTGTCGTATCTGTTCCAGATCTATTTCGATTTCAGCGGATACAGCGATATGGCGCTTGGCATGGGGGAGATGTTCGGCTTCCATTTCCGGGAGAACTTCCAGTATCCCTACGTGTCGTGCAGCATCCGGGAATTCTGGAGACGGTGGCATATGTCGCTGTCCGGCTGGTTCCGGGAATATCTGTATTTTCCGCTCGGCGGCAACCGGAAAGGCCGCGCCCGCACGGTTCTCAACAAATTTATCGTGTTCTTCTGCACCGGGCTGTGGCACGGGGCAAATGTGACGTTCGTGGTTTGGGGACTGTACCACGGATTCTTCCTGATGCTTGAGGAATACTGGCCGGGGAGAAAATCCAAAAAAGAGGCGTCCGGGGGAGCGGCGGCCGTATCCTCCGAGCGGGGAAAGAATGCGGGGAGCGGGATGGCTCAGCGTTTTCTGGGGCATATCTATGCACTGCTGGTCGTGACGGTCGGCTTTGTGATCTTCCGCGCGGACACGATGGGGCAGGGGCTGCTTTTTATCCGGGAAATGTTTACGGGCTATCACTTTGAGCCTGCAGCGATGAGCCTTGCGGTGCGGCAGCTGACGCCGCTGTATCTGTTTGTTCTGGCTGTTTCGGCCGTCGCATCCGCGCCGGTGAAACGTTGTCTGGAAAAATGCAGGGGCTATGAAGCGCTGACCTGGATCGCCAGCCTTGCGGGACTCGTCCTGTGTATTCTGAGCCTGTCGGGAAGTACGTACAATCCGTTTATCTATTTCCGGTTCTGAACGGAAGCGTGTTTGGGGAGACATCGTGATGAAGAGATCTGGTATGACAATCTATCTGGCCTTGGCCCTTGCGATCTGTCTGGTTCCGCTTGCGGGGCTGCTCTGGTACGAGGGCGCGGAGTCCTCGGAGAACCGGAGGCTCTCCGAATTTCCGGAACTGAAGGCGGAGGACGGGTGGAACATAGAGTTTCTGTCTGAGGCCGGGGACTGGTTTGAGGAGCATTTCGCTTACCGACAGGAGCTGGTGACGGCGGACGCCAGGCTTCGGGGAAGTCTGTTCGGTGTCTCGACGGAGGACGGCGTGATCAAGGGCACCGACGGGTGGCTCTACTATATGGATTCGCTGGAGGACTATCTCGGGAGCGAGGTCCTAAGCGACCGGGGAATTTTCAATATCGCCCACACGCTTTATATGATGCAGGAATATATCGAGAACGCCGGAAGGACGTTTCTCTTCACGGTTGCGCCGAACAAGAACTCGCTGTATCCGGAGCACATGCCATATTATGACCGGATCAAGGTGAGCGATACGCACAGCATCGACCGTCTGCGGCCGGTTCTTGAGGAGCAGGGCGTCAATTATGTCGACCTGTACAGTGTCTTTGAGGCGAAGGACGAGGTTTTGTATCACGCGCGCGATTCTCACTGGAACAATAAGGGGGCGGCGCTGGCCGCGGAGGCGCTTCTGGACGGGCTTGGCCGGGAGCACCGCAGCTATGAGGATGCGGACTACACGGTGCGCGCGGATTTCGAGGGCGACCTTGATGTGATGCTGTATCCGGAGGACGTCACGCCTGAGGACGAGATCTACTATGACGAGCCGTTCACGTATGAATATCTCACCGAGATTGAGAGCACGTTCGATCCGGAGATTGACACGAGTCAGCCGGATGCGCAGGGCGGTCTTCTGATGTACCGGGATTCATTCGGTAACGCGCTGCTTCCGTTCATGGCGCAGGAGTTCGCGAACGCGAAGTTTTCCAGGGGCGTCCCTTACTATGTCGACGACATGTTCTTCTGTGACGCGGATACGGTCGTCGTAGAGCGCGCGGAGCGCTTCCTGCCGGACATGAGCAAGAATCCGCCGGTGTTCCAGTCGCCGGAGCGGGAGATCGCGATCCTGCAGGCACAGGATTGCACGGAGAAGCCGGGGGCGACGACATGCGAGGCGTCCGACGAGGGTCTGTTTCTGAAGCTCGGCGGCAGGATCGACGAGTCTTATATCGACACGGGTTCCATGATCTATCTCTGCGTGGACAGCGAGGATACATATGAGGCGTTCCCCGTGAACATCGAGACGGAGGACGTGGTGACAGACTGTGGCTACGCGGCGTATATCGAGAAGGGCAGGCTGGAAGGAGAGGAGATCACGGTGGAGCTGTATGTGGATACCGGCGGGGAGCTTTCGCGGGTGTACCGCACGGAGCTCGACGTGTCGAGATGATCTGTGGAAAGAAATTCAATTGTAAATAAAAAGGCAATAAAAGAAAGGTGGAAAAAATGATGAAAAAGAGAACAGGAATCGCGATGGGGATCGCTGCGGCGCTGTGCATGGGAATGACGGCGTCCGCGCTTGCGGCAGAGACGGAAGGTATGTCTGAAGCGGTTACGGCTGCGGAAACGCAGGCCGTGGAGGTTCTGGAGACGATCACGCTGACGATCGAGGACAAGGATCCGGTTGAGATCAAAAATACGGCAGAGCTTCCGATCCGCTCGGCTTCTGTGGAGGTGCAGGAGGACGAGACTCTGATCAATGTGGTCATGATCGCAGACGACGGTCAGCAATATGAGTTTCTGGACGTCCCATATGAGACGATGTCGGAGCCGGAGCTTGTGATGGACGGCGCGTTTGCGTTCATCAATTATACGAGCCTGTCTTCGGGCAAGGAGCGCAGGGTCGGACAGACCGGAGAGCTTACCTATAAGGAGCCGGCAGAGCTCTTTGCGGTGGACGATGTCTACATCCGCAGCGAGCCGGACGACGAGGCGGAGATCCTTGGCGTGATCAAGCGGGGAGACGCGATCGAGGTGCTGGGCGAGACGGCTACGCACTATGTGGTGAAGACGGACGATGCGACCGGATATACTGTGCGCAGATGCATCAGCGAGGATGAGCAGGCGGCGATCGCGGCAGTGCAGGCTGAGGAGGCGGCGCGCGAGCAGATCCGTCAGGCACAGGCAGCGGCGGCGGCAGCGCAGGCAGCGGCGTCGCAGCAATCGGGCGGCGGAGTCACAGAGGTGAAGCGTCAGAAGTTCGACGACTGTGACGGAAGCGGCCACGGCTATTACGAGATCACATACTCGGACGGAAGCGTTGCATACGAGGAGTATTAAAAACACACATCTTGCTATATCGCAGATCCGGGCTGTCGAAAGACAGCCCGTCAGACTGTAGACAAAGTCCCGGCGAAAGCCGGGATTTCCTATACTTTCAACCGTCTTTCTGGTATAATAATAATTA
>CANQVT010000028.1 GCA_947627365.1 uncultured Lachnospiraceae bacterium
CGGCAGGAGACCGAAAAACGGGGCAAGATCGTCGTGGTGGCGGCCGGGACGAGCGATCTTCCGGTTGCGGAGGAGGCTGCAGTTACGGCGGAGCTGTTCGGAAATTATGTGGAGCGTGTCTATGATGTCGGCGTGGCGGGCATCCATCGCCTGCTGAACCGTCTCTCTGCATTTGAGGACGCCAACGCGGTGATCGCCGTGGCAGGCATGGAGGGCGCGCTGGTGAGCGTAATCGGCGGGCTGGTCGCGTGCCCGGTTGTCGGGGTGCCGACGAGCGTGGGCTACGGGGCAAGTTTCGGCGGCCTGGCGGCTCTGCTCGCGATGCTGAATTCCTGCGCGAGCGGCGTCAGTATCGTGAACATCGATAATGGCTTCGGAGCCGGCGTGCTGGCGTCGAAGATCAACCGGCAGTCGGTGCACGAGGAGAATTGACAGAAAAACTGATATGAAGTTTGCGGAGGCGCCCGGACCCAAATTGCCGGATGCCGCGGCGATAAGATTGAGAATAACGGCGGAATTTTCCGCGAAAGGAAGAAAAATATGGTTGAACTGTGGAATCTGTACGCAGCATTTTTTCGCATCGGGATCTTGACGTTCGGCGGCGGCCTGACGATGCTTCCGATGCTCAAATACGAGCTTGTGGAGAAGCGGCACTGGATCACGGAGGACGTGCTTCTGGACTGCTACGCGATCGGACAGTGTACGCCGGGCATCATCGCAGTGAACACGGCGACCTTCGTCGGCTACAGAAAGAAAGGTGTGATCGGAGGTATCGTCGCGACGCTCGGGATGGCGACGCCGTCTATTCTGATCATCACGGTGGTCGCGATGTTCCTCGAGGCGATGATGAGCTATGCCATCGTACAGCATGCGATCATGGGCATTCGCGGCGGCGTCTGTGCTCTGATGCTCAACACGATCTACACGCTTGCGAAGAAGAGCCTTACCCGAAAAGATCAGGAGGGCAGGCTCCATCCGGATAAGATCTGCGTGGCAATCTGCGCGGCAGCATTTTTGCTTGCGTTTCTCACGCCGATCCCGACTGTGCTGATCATTGTGATCGCGGCGGTGGCCGGGGTGATCATTGACAGAATGACGGGAGGTGTTGCGGCATGAGTCAGGCGCTTTTACTGATCTTTGAATTTTTCAAGACCGGTTTGTTCGCAATCGGCGGCGGACCGGCGACGATTCCGTTTTTGATGGATATGGCGGAGAAATATCCCTGGTTCACGATGCAGGAGCTTTCGAGCATGATCGCGATCAGCGAGAGCACGCCGGGACCGATCGGGCTGAATATGGCGACTTACGCAGGTTTCCGCACGCTGGGGACGTTCGGCGGCATCGTGTCCACGCTGGCGCTTGTGCTGCCGAGCATCATTGTGATCATCATCATTGCAAAGTTCCTGGACGGTTTTCAGGAGAATCGAACTGTGCAGGCGGTGTTTCGGGGGATTCGTCCGGCGGTGACGGCGCTGATCGCGGCCGCAGTCATCAACATGATCCGCGTGACGCTCTTCACAGAGGAGGCGGGAAAGCTGATTCCGCAGTACAAGGGCTGCATCCTGTGCGTGATCATCTTCACGCTGCTGCAGTGGAAGAAGCTGCAGAAGCTGCACCCGGCGGTCTGGTTTCTCGTCGCGGCGGTGGCCGGGGTTGTATTCCAATTTTAGATGAAAACAGGAACCTGCCCTGTGGATTCTGCAATACAGACAGCCTCAGGAAGACGTGACAAAAAGAGAAGGGGACTCATCTATGTACAAATATCTTTTGTTTGACCTCGACGGCACTCTGACGGATTCCGCGGAGGGGATTGTCAATTCCGTCCTCTATGCACTGAAGAAAAAGGGAATCGAGGAGCATGACAGGGCGAAGCTGAGCGCCTTTGTCGGGCCGCCCCTCATGGATTCCTTTATGAGATATTATGGGATGCCGGAGGAAGAAGCCCGGGGGATGGTTCCTTTGTACCGCGAGTATTTTGAGCCGAAGGGCTGGGCGGAAAACCGTGTCTACGAAGGGATTCCAGAGGTGCTTGAAAAGCTTCGCGCGAGGGGAAAGCATCTGTTCGTGGCGACCTCGAAGCCGGAAGCTTTCGCGAAAAGGATTCTGGAGCATTTCAATCTGACGCAGTATTTCGAGCTGATCCGCGGCGCTTCAATGGACGAGAAGCTCAGCCGCAAGGAGCAGGTGATCGCCTGCGTGATCGAAGAGGTCGGCGCGGAGCATGTGAAAGAGATGGTCATGGTCGGCGACCGCGAGCACGACGTGATCGGAGCCAGGCAAAACGGCCTGCCGTGCGTCGGCGTTTTGTACGGCTACGGAAGCCGGAAAGAGCTGGAGACGGCCGGAGCCGCGGCCATCTGCCAGACGGTGAGGGAACTGCCGGAGTACTTTTGATGCCTTTTGATATTTTTGAAATGCAAAAGTGGGGAAGAACTATATGGAATACCGGAAAACAGTAGAAAAATGGGATGTATTTGAGGTGACCTTGTCTGGCGCCTCCGAGGGGAATCCTTTCACGGAGCGGACCGTCCGGGGAACATTCCGGGGCGGACAGGAGTGCGTGCAGGCAGACGGATTCTATGATGGCGCGGGTGTTTATAAAGTCCGCTTTATGCCATCCTTCGAGGGAGAGTACACATTTCAGATTGATGGGACATACGGCGGAGGAAAACAGGAGGGAAGTTTTCTGGTGACCGCAGCTTCCGGGGAAAATCACGGGCCGGTGCGCGTGGCGAATACATACCACTTTTCCTATGAGGACGGAACGCCGTATTATCCGATCGGGACGACCTGCTATGTGTGGGATCTGCAGTCGGATGAGAGGATTGCTGAGACGCTGGAGATGCTGAAAGAGAGCGCGTTCAATAAGATCCGATTCTGCGTGTTCCCGAAGCACTATGATTATAACCTGAATGAGCCGCGGTCCTATCCTTATGAGGGGACGCCGATGGACTCCAGTGTCCTGACAAAAGAGAATTTCAATGAATATACATTTCGGTCAGAAGGTAATCATTTCGATTATACCCGCTTCAATCCGGACCATTTCCGCCACTTGGAATGGTGTATCGGGCAGCTTCGGGATCTCGGAATAGAGGCGGATATTATTATGATGCACCCGTATGATCGCTGGGGCTTCTGCACAATGACGCAAGAGCAGGATGACCTGTACTGGAATTATGCGGTCGCGCGTTTTGCAGCTTATCGCAATGTCTGGTGGTCTCTGGCGAATGAATACGATATCTTTCCGACGAAGACAACGAAGGACTGGGAGCGGTACGCGGCTATTCTTGGCGAGAAGGATCCGTACCGCCATTTGCGATCGATTCATAATTGCATCCATTTTTACGACTATAACCGCCCATGGGTCACGCACTGCAGCATTCAGCGGCAGGATATCTATAAAAGCGCGGAGCTCGTGAACGAATGGCGGGAGAGGTATCGGAAACCGGTCGTGCTGGACGAGATTGCATACGAGGGAGATATTCAGCATGGCTGGGGAAACATCACTGGCGAGGAAATGACCCGGAGATTCTGGGAGGCGGTATGCCGCGGTGGGTATCCCGGGCACGGGGAGACTTTTCTGAATCCTGAAGGTATGTTGTGGTGGTCGCACGGAGGAAAGCTTCATGGCGAGAGCTGGAAACGTTTTGCTTTGCTGGCTCAGATTCTGAAGGAAGCAGGTACTGGTGGGTTTGCGCCCTATGAGCGCTGTTCCTGGGACGAGGTGTGTGCCGTGCCGGAGACAGAACCGTTCTCAGTGGTCAAGAGCTTTTATCTTTATTATTACAGCTTCATGCGCCCGTCGTTTCGGGACTATTATTTCGACGATGAGACTGAGTTTGAGGTAAAGGTCATTGATACCTGGGAAATGACGATAGAGGACAGAGGAATACACAAGGGAAAGATCCATGTGGAATTGCCAGGAAAGCAGTATATGGCGGTGCAGATTCGGAAGGCTCACTGAATATGGGTATGAAAAGGACATAAGCGATGGAATTGTATGAGGAATTGCTGTCAAAAATAGAGGTGAACCGCGGGACGGATGTCCCTTCCTATAATATTTTCCGAGTGCTGGACGTGCAGGCAAAAGAGCTGATCATGTGTCGATTTCTTGCGGATCTGCTCGATCCGGAGGGGCAGCACGGCTGCGGAATTTTATTTTTGAAGCTGTTTCTTCAGCACATATTGAAGTATCCTGTGAGTGATGCGTTGCTGGCGCATACGAAAGTCTGGCGGGAATATGCGACGGAAGATGGCAGGCGTGTGGATATTGTGGTCCAAAGCAGCAAGTTTCAGATACCGATTGAGGTGAAAATAAATGCGCCGGATCAGGAGGGACAGTGTGGGGATTACTACAAGATCGCCCGGAATGCGCCGGTTGTATATTTAACGAAATTTGGGGATCTTCCGTCGAATCATGGCAGGAAGACAAGAACCGGAGGAGGATTGCTTTCACCGGAGAATATCTGCTGTATTTCCTGGACAAAGGATGTCTGCGGATGTCTGACAGAGCTGTCTGCGCAGGTGAAGGAACCGATGCGGCAGATACTGGAGCAGTTTATAGATGTGATTCGCGATGCAGAAGGGGATACAGAAGAGAAAATGCCGGATAAAAATTTGGGGATTTTGTTGAAGTCTCCGGAATATTTCAGCGCCGGAATGGAGATCGAAAAGAATATGAAGAAAGCCGAGCTTCGGCTGATTCGACTGGTGTTTGAGGACTTCAGGAAAGAGATGGAGCGGATTGCTCCGCGATACGGATTGGAGCTGGAAACGGAGACCGGATATTATTCTTATGAGGAAAAACGGCACGAGAGATTTTTCGATTGCGGCGGTACTTATCCCGGATTGAATTATGTGATAAAAAGGGCAAAATTTCAAAATCATGGGATTCAAATGTGGTTTCGGATTGAGATAGAGCACAACCTTCTGGCTGGTATTTGTCTGTTTGATGCGGATGCAGAGCCGCGAGACGGGGATGTTTGGGGCTGCGAGCTGGACGAGATATCCGAGGAGCTTAAAGGAGAGGCGGCGCAGTATCTGGACAGCGACGTGTTTATGCCAATCGGGTGGTGGCTGACCTGGTGCTGGAGCAATGGAAAATGGAAGAACACGTATTATGACGATGTGCCGGATTTTTTGCATATGAATGACTGCGCGATCCGTCTGGTTGACCGGGAGAATCGGGAGAATTTCGTGAGAGGAGCCATGCGTGTTTTTGAAGAACATATTTTGAATTATCTGAAATAAAAGCATGAAAGGAAAAAGTTTTTAATGACAAACAAAGAGATATTGGCATCTGCGATGCGGCAGTCCGCCATCGACATCAACTGTGCGCCGGAGGATTTTCAGAAGGGTGAGCATGCGGTCGTAGAGGCGAAGCTCGGGGCGAAGGCGAGAGCCTACTATCAGGAGCCGATCGCCTGCAATCTGGTGTCGTACGGGAACAACATTGTCGCTTCGGTGAAAAAGGAGTATCGGGAGACTGTTGAGGAATACATAAAAAAATTTCCCTGGTACCACTGTTTTGAGACGCCGAATCTGCATTGGCTGAATGAGCGGATGCAGGCGTCGGGGCAGAAGGTGTGCTTTATGGCAGAATATTTTCTGCCGGACGTGGACAGGCTCGCAAAGCGGGAATGCGGATATGAGCTGAGGCTTCTGGGCCCGCGGGATTTTGAGGGTCTTTATCTCCCGCAGTGGAGCAATGCGCTGTGCGAGAGACGAAAGGCGCTGGATGTCCTGGGCGTCGGGGCGTACGACGGGGAAAAGCTCGTCGGGTTCGCGGGCTGCTCCGCGGACTGTGATTCCATGTGGCAGATCGGCGTGGACGTGCTGCCGGAATATCGGAGGCAGGGCATCGCGTCGGTGCTTACCGGCAATCTCGCGATCGAGATATTAAAGAGAGAAAAAGTGCCGTTTTACTGCTGCGCGTGGTCGAACATTCCCTCCGCGAGGAACGCGGTCAGAAGCGGGTTTGTGCCGTCCTGGGTAGAGCTGACCGTGAAACCGGCAGAGCTGGTGGATAGTATGAATCGTTAAAATCCTTATAAAAAAGATTTGACAAAATAAACATCACCATATACAATTAAGGATGCATATACAATTTATGAGGCATAAATTTCATAAGATTTTTTGGTTGACATGGTGATAGGTGGGCTATATAATAAAAAAGATAAGAAATTGTCCGGTGAGTCCTACCGATAAGTGGAAACGATAAGAGAGTATTTTCGCTGCGGCGGGTACTACCAAAAGGCCATGTTTAACATGGTCTTTTGTGTGTCTATAGAGGTATTAGTGTGAGCAGAAGACTGAAGCTATATTACATTGATATGAAATATATTCGAAACTTACATAAAATAGACGAACACGTCTTTTCGGTCTCTCCCCAGACCGGAAAACAGAACAGGCCATTCCTTGGTGTCATTGTTATGGTAAATGGGGCGAAATATTGTATTCCATTGACTTCAAATTCTTTAGGTAAGAATAAGAATTTTGCAGCTATGCGAGAAAACATTACGTTTCGAAAGGTACGGGATAAAAAGGGAAATGTTTTAGCGGCATTAAATCTGAACAATATGATACCTGTCAGAGAAGAGCATATAGTTGAAATAAATCTTAGAATTTCGGAACGTGACCCTGACGCTGTAAAAAAATGGAAAAGGCTTTGTGCCAAACAATTAGATTGGTGTCAGTCAAATCAGAGTGAAATAGAGTATCTCGCAAACGAATTATACCGAAAATACTGTGCTGGCGAATGGTTTCAAAAAAGAAAACTTTGCCTCAATTTTCCTTTATTGGAAAAAGAATGTAAAAGAATTTCTCATTCAAAATAAAGACTAGCAAAATAACATTGAGTTTATAACTTGAAAATCAGTAAGGGGCCTGAACGACCTCTTTTGCGTGCGTTGCTCGTATGTCACAGTTCCACCGGCTCATAGAGGATGCGGATCCTCGGCAGCTTTTCAATCGTGGCGTAGCTGTTCACCAGGCCGTCTGCGATGCTCAGGTCGTTCTCACCGGAGGCGGGCGGCGCGAACAGCTTGAGGGTAAGGTCACACGCCCCGGCAAGAGGTTTCTCGAAGAACGCGCTCATCAGGTCGATGGTCTTCGCCTTCGGTGATTTGTAGAACCATCTGCCGTTCAGCTCGATCATCAGATTGGAGTCGTCCTCGAAGACCAGTTCGCAGAAATGCGGGTTTTTCTCGAGGTGCAGCAGGATCGCCAGACCGTCCGCGTCCTCCGCGCCGCCCCAGCGCAGGGTGGCAGGGAGCGAGACTTCTTCGCCGAGCGTCATGGACGGGCAGAAGTAATCGTCGTGAATGATCTCTTTGTAGGTTTTCAGCAGGGGCTGCTCGATCCCAACCTCCGGGTTGTTCGGATCCTCAATCTCAAGTCCGAGCCTGCCGCGGTCGCGGAACTGATAAGTAGAGAAGCCGCTGAACCAGGACGTATCTTCCTCTTTGCTGCGCAGGATATCACAGAATTCCTGTACCATCGCCGCCTGGTCGTAGGGTCCGGTCACGTCTCCGTCCGCGTTCATCTCGCTCATCACCATCGGCTTCGCCTTGCCGCCGCAGAGCTCTCGGAAGCGCTCGTAGCTGCGCTTTGTGTAATCAAAGACGTCGCGGATCCGGCTGCGGCTGTGTGAAGTTCCGCCGCGCTCGGCCACATCGTACGGCCAGCCCCAGTGCAGGGCAAAGTATTTGTCAATCGACCAGATGTCTGTGTCGCGCACCGCCTGCGCGAAATCCTCTTCCTTTTCAATCCGGGTCTGACCCTCGTCCACGCCGCCGGTGCAGAGGATCGTCTGCACGTTCGGCGCGTATTCCTTGATGATCTTGTGGAAGCGGCTGTAGAATTCGCCGATCTCTTTATAAGTACAGCGCTTGGTATAGCAGAACCAGTCGCCGGTGCACTCGTGGTTGATACGCAGCATCAGGCGTCCGAACGGGCGCAGGTCATTGGCGATGGCGATCAGGTGGTCGTCCGTCACATGCGGGTCGATCGTCAGGGTGAGTGTGACGTCCTGCCCGTGACGGCGCACGTCGCGCATGAAGTTGAACGGCTCGCCCTCGGTGTTTCCGCCAGGGCCGCCCAGGTAGGGGAAGTAATCGTCGTAGGGATAGTCCCATGCGAACGAGACGTCGGGACTTGCGTGCGCGATGCTGGCGCGCTGCGGCCAGCCCTCGTCCAGCGGATAGTAGCAGTACATCAGAGTGATGCTGCGGTGGGGCCTGCCCAGCTTGTTCAGGATATAGTCCTGGTTCACGTATTCGCCCCGCTCGGAGCCGTCGCCCAAGTCCACGGCGCATTTTGCTTTTCCCATATGTAAAGAATATACTTTCGGATCGCTCATGTTTTTTCTCCTGTGTGTGTTGATAGTAGTTATATTTATGGAAAAATCATAAAACATTTCCGGACAAATGTAAAGAGTAAAGCCGATTAGTGTTACTGTTCACTCTGTGACCAGTAACCTGCAGTTTGGGCATACAAATTCGCTTCGTGAAGCCCAAACTGCCACTTGTTTCACGTTTTTACGGCCTCAGCAGCAAGTGCTTCGGCCTGGTCTGAACAGTAACAGATTCGTTCTGATATGCTTGAAAACGCAATTTGTTTTTGCTATACTCAAAAAATCAAATGCGGATTTACGGAGAACGCAGACATGTACGCAAAAGAAAACAGTCCCCGCTTCCCCTGGGGCACTTTTCTGAAAAATCTGGCTGCGATCGCGCTTCCGATCGCGTTTCAGAATCTGCTCACGACGACGGCCAGCATGGTCGACACGATGATGGTCGCCCCGCTGGGAGAGCTGTCTGTGGGAGCGCTCGGGCTGTGCGCGCAGTTTTCCTCGCTGATGTTTTCAGGATACTGGGGCTTTGTCGGCGGCGGGATGCTATTCATCTCGCAGTACTGGGGTTCCTCTGAGGACGACGGGATCGAGCGCTCTTACGGAATGACTTGGGTGTGCATGATGACGGTGGCGCTGGTTTTCGGCTGTCTCGCGGTTTTTGCGCCGGGGTTTGTCATGAAAATCTATACGGACAAGACGGCGATTCAGGAGATTGGTGTCTCTTACCTGCGCATCGTGGGCTTTGCCTATGTGATGCAGGTGTTTTCGATGGCGATGAGCTGTCTGCTGCGCTCGACCGAGCGAGTGCGCATCCCGATGATCGCCTCGATTGCGTCCGTCGCCACGAACCTTGTCCTGAACTGGGTGTTCATATACGGACATCTCGGAGCTCCGGCGATGGGAATCCGAGGCGCGGCCCTGGCGACCACCTGCGCGGCAGCCGTAAACGTATTGACGATATATCTACTCTCGTGGAAGAACGGCTACCCGTATCTGTTTCAGGTGCGCGGTCATTTTCGCTGGAGCAGGGAGCATCTGAAAAACTTTTTCGCGAAGTGCTTTCCGATCCTCTGCAACGAGATTCTGGTGGGAATCGGAAATATGGCGATCAACATCACCCTGGGGCGGCAGCCGGAGCAAGTGATCGCGGCGGTCGCGGTGTTCCGAACGCTGGAGGGTTTGATCATTGGATTCTTCGCGGGCTTTTCCAACGCGGCTTCGGTGCTGGTCGGGAAATGCGTGGGCGCCGGGGAGTTGGATACGGCGTACGCGCGGGCGAAACGGCTCGTCTATCTGTGCAGCGGCGTGATCCTGGCGGCGAACCTCGCGCTGTTTGCCGTACACCGGCCGATCCTGACGAAGATGAGTCTGTCGGGCGCGTCCTATGAGGCCGGAGTGTGGATGCTCGTCATCTACGGCGTTGCTTCCGTGATCCGCATGGGCAACTGGATCCAGAACGATACCTATCGCGCGGCCGGGGATGCGGTCTACGGAACCGTGTTGGAGATTGTCTTTATGTATGTGCTGGTGCTGCCGTGCGTACTGATTTCCGGCTTTGTCCTGCACCTGCCGTACTGGGCGATTTTTCTGTGCTGTTACATCGACGAGCCGATTCGCTATGTGCTGATGCAGATTCATCTGTACTCCGGCAAATGGGTAAAGCCGGTCACTGAGGCCGGAATGGCGGCTCTGCCGGGATTTCTTGAGGGACGAAGGCGGAAAGCGTAGAAAAGGGGAAAAGGTGGTACAAAAGTGATTAGAGTTGCAGTAGTGGACGATGAAAAGGAATGCCTGGAGAGAATCGGCGGATATCTTGACCGGCTGAGCGAATATCAGACTGAGCGTTTCCTCACCACAAGCGCGGAGGAACTGCTGGAAAAGCACGGGGCGGGTGTGAAATTTGATCTTGTCTTTCTCGATATCGAGATGGGGAGCATGACCGGGATCGACGCGGCGAAGCAGATCAGCGAGGGCGGCAGCGGACCGCTGATCATTTTTACGACCGCGCACAGCCAGTACGTCAAAGAGGCGTTCTATGTGAACGCATTCCAGTATATGTTCAAGCCCATAGAATTTGAGGACTTCCGTTACGAGTTTGAGCGCGCGGCGAACGCGGTGCAGCGCAGGAACCGGACCTTTGAGGTCAGCCACGGGCATGAGAAGGTTCTGCTTAAGTGCTCCGATATTTTCTGTATCGAGACGAGGGACAGGCACCTCGTGGTGAAGACGGCGGATCGGGAGTATCTGTACAACGGAGCGCTCAAAGAAGCAGAGCGGCAGCTTTCCGGGTACGGCTTCTCGAAAGCGGAGCAGGGAATCCTCGTGAACCTCGGCCATGTGCGGAAGCTGGAGCCGACGCAGGTGGAGCTGGACAACGGGGAGAGGAAGTTTGTCAGCCGCCGTATGTACAAAGCGTTTCTGGCGGATCTGAATGTATACCTTTCGCGAAATCAATGAGCCGTGCCAGACGTCGACAAACCCAGATGTGGGAGCTTGCTCACAAACATCTGTGGTTTGTTGACGGATGATAGGGCGAATGCCCGCGACCGCGAAAAGTCGTGGACTTTTCGCGGTTAGCACGGTTCTACGAACACAATGGAGAACCTGTCATGAATCTTATGCGAACCCTGGCGAATCTGTTCAGCTGCATGATGAGCGTCTATATCGCGTATGTCTACTGCGAAGCGTTTCTTCCGCGGAGACGCAGCGGCGCCCACGCGTGGACGATCCGCTGCACGGCGTATGTGATCTGTCTGGCGGATACGTTCTTCGTGGAGTTGCTCCCGTTGAGGATGCTGCTTGCGGTGTGCTGGATCATTCTGCTTACGTACTGCTATGAATGTCCTTTCCTGAAGCGCGTCTACTCAGCGCTGATTGTCTGCGTGGTCTCAAATATTGCCGAGGTGTTGACGGGAGTCACGACGGTCACGCTTCTGGGAATTGATATCAATGCGGTTCGTGACTCGGACTTCCTTTACAGCGTGAACGTCTTTGCGAGCAAGCTGATTGGTCTTTTGCTGGTGAGGGTCATTTTGATCTTTGCGAAAAGAAACCGGGAGAGAAAAGATAACAGCTACTCGGCCGCGCTGCTGGTGGTCGCTTTGTTTATCTTGTTCCACATGGCGTTTTTCCTTCAGGCGACGCTTGAGGTCTACTCGGTCGGGAGAAATATCCTGGCGGTGGTTTCCATGTTGCTGATGGCCAGCGCTATGGTCGCCGTGTTTATTCTCAACAATCGCCAGACGAGGTTTCGGGAATACAGGAACAAGCTGGACGAGATGGAAAACCGTTACAGTCTGCAGGTCAGAAATTACGAGAACCTGCGAGACAACGCGCGTGCGGCGGGAAGAAATGTCCACGACGTGAAGAGCTTTGTGCTGGCGGTCAGTTCCGATCTCGAGCAAGGGCGGCTGGACGAGGCGAAAAAGCGGCTGGACGAGTACAGTGAGAATCTTGCCCGGACGTCCGGCGGCTCGTCGGGTTCGCTGACGGTGGACGCGCTGCTTGACGCCAAGAAGAAGGAGATGGAAGAGCTCTGTTCGGACAGGCATGTCTCGGTGGTGTTGGGCGGGAAGCTGCCCATCGATGAGATCGACCTGTGCATCCTGCTCGGAAATGCGCTCGACAACGCGATCGAGGAGAGCAGGCGCATCGCCGATTCCAAAGAGCGCTCGATCGAGCTGCGTGTGCGCCCGGGTGCGGGCGGTCTCTCGATCTTCGTGCGTAATAAGATGGCGGTAGACGGGGGAGCAGGCGATGTGCGCGCCGATATGCCGGAGTCAAAGCATGGAAGGCGTGCCGGAGCGGCCTCCGGTGTCCGCGCAAAATCGGATTTATTTAGAAGCCGGAAAGATGATTCGCTCGCCCACGGCTTCGGCATCGGAAATATGCAGGCGATCTGTGAAAAATACGGCGGCAGCCTGGAAATCGAGAAGCGCGGCGGCTGTTTTGAGCTGAGCGTGTTCCTGCCGGAGTGAAAGCGGGAAAAACGAGAAACAGAGTGAAATAAGAAACCGGGCGGAACGAGAAGCAGAGTGAAACGAGAAGCAGAGTGAAAAGGGAACGGGAAAAGGCGGATGAAGCCCTCCAGGGAGGCGTAATATGAATACAGCGCGGATTATAACAGAGCTTTTCGGCTGTCTGGGTTCGGTCGGGATCTCCTGTATCTACTGTGAGGCGGTTCTTCCGAGGAAAAGCTGGAGCCGCCTTCATGTATGGGCTGTTCGTTGCGCGGCGTATCTGCTTTGCCTGGCAGGTTCCTTTCTCGTGGCGTCGACTCCGGTCAGGGCAGTGCTCATGGCGCTCTGGATCATTCTGCTCACCTGCTGCTACGAGTGCAACGTTCCGAGGCGCATATACACGGTGCTGGTGATCTCCGTGCTGGGGGATATCGCCGAGGTCGCGACGATGGTTCTCACGGTCACGATTTTAGGGATCAGCATGGATCTTATCGCGGATTCCGTGGCTGTGTACGCCGCGAATGTCTTCGCGAGCAAACTGCTGTATCTTCTGCTTGTGCGTTTTCTTCTGTTTTGCACGAGAAAGGATCGGACGCCCGGGGATGGCGGCTACTCGGCGTCTCTGCTGATCGTTTTTGTGTTTATCATGTTCCACATGGGATTCTTTCTGCGTGCGACGCTTGACGTCTATTCGGTCAGGGGAAACGTTCTGGCGATCGCCTCCATGCTGCTGATGAGCGCGGCCATCGTCGCCGTGTTTTACCTCGGCAACCGGCAGGCGAAGCTTCGCGAATACTGGAAGCGGCTCGACGAGATGGAAAAACGCTATCGCATGCAAGTCAAAAGCTATGAGGAGCTGAGGAACAGCGTGCAGGCCGCGAACAGAAATGTCCACGATGTGAAAAATTTTGTGTTGGCGGTGCGCTCATACCTTGAGCAGGGCAGGATCGACGAGGCGAAAAAGAAGCTGGATGAGTACGCCGGTCGCATATCTGATCCACCGAATACGCAGAAAGAATAACCGGATAACAAAAATTTGTTGAAAAAAAGGAAAAATTTTGCTATGATCGAACATATAATCTAAATTTCAGAAGATTTTTATCGAAGATTTTCTGAAAAATTTATTTTATGGGAGGTTAATAGCGATGAAACGATGGTTGAGGAACTTGACGACAGCATGTTTTCTGGCTTTGTTTGCTTGCCTTGTGGCCGCTCCGGCGGGAGTGTCGGCGTACGGCTTGACCCAGTCAAACCCCGCTGCGGACTCCATCACGGTAAGCTGGGAGCCGGAGAAGGATGCGCTTGCTTATCATGTCTATGCCGGGGAGGATTATGCGACTGCCCCGTTGGTGCGGGAGCTGCCGGCTTCGTCGACTTCTGTGACGATTACCGGGCTTAAGCCGGGGACGGAATATTATGTCAAAGTCGAGTATGATGAAACATCGTACAACGGAGGAATCAACACGTCGAGGGTAGGCAGTGATGATTTTAGGACGACGCCGGCTAAGGTAGCAAATGTTCATGAGACAGAGTGGTATTATTATTTGAAATCCTTCACTGTTGAGTGGAGCAGACAGACAGGTGTCGATGGCTATGAGTACAAGATAACAAAGAGCAATGGCAAAAAGGTCGCCTCGAAGGTTCTGGATTCAAAGTATTCTTATTACTTAAGTTATTCGAAGAAAGTATCGAACTCCACGATCTATGTGGTTCAGGTGCGTTCTTACGCAACGATCTGCGGGAAAAAGTATTACGGCGACTGGTCAAACAAGTGCTACTGCTTTACGCAGCCGAGGATCAAGTCCGCAAAGGTGTCCAAGAACAAGCTTGTAGTCAAGTGGGGAAAAGTCTCCGGCGCGACCGGATACGAGATCTATGTTTCCACCAATCCTAAAAAAGGCTACAAAAAGGTAAAGACCGTCGGGAAAAACGCGTCTTCAGCGACGATCTCGAAATTTAAAAAGAAAAAGTTTTCAGCGAAAAAGAGTTATTATGTCTATGTCCTGACCGTCAAAAAGGTAGGAAGTAATAAGAACACCAGCGGGAGAGTATACTACTGGAACACAAAGAATTCTAGGGACAGTTACTTCTAAAGGCAGCTTCGGCGATCGAGATGAGCGGAAGCAAATCAAAAACGTCAAAACAGAAATAGGGATGCCCGAAAGGCGCTTGCCCGGTAAAGACCGGACGGCTGCTCCCGGGCATTCCTTTTTTGTGCAAACCTCGCATATTTTTTGAATAAACCCTGCGTACTATTTTCATTTCCCTATTCATAAGATAGAAAGAACGTGGCCGCCAGAGTCAGACCAGAGCCGGGATCTGCCGTAAGGCAGCCGGAAATAAGATTCGGGTGGCGCGAGCCTGAGACTGCCGCAGAAATGGGGGAACGGTATGAACGACAGAGCTTTGAAGGTACTGGAACAATACGACCTGGAGATCACGGGCACCAGGCGGGGCAGAGGTTCCTACATCTGCGAGACGACGCAGGGACTGCGGATTCTGAGCGATTACACGGGGTCGGAAAATAAGGCGCTGTTCCAGAACTGCGTGATGGAGAAGATCCGCAGCGGCGGATATGAAAAGGTAGACGTTATCATCCCGAACCGAGAGGGCGGGTTGATCTCCCGGGACTGGGAGGATAATAAATATGTCGTCAAGGAGTGGTATACGGGACGGGAGTGCGACACGGCGAGCGAGAGTGAGATCCTCTCGGCTGTGTGCAATCTGGCAAAGCTGCACAAGTTGATGCGCCTGGAAGCCGACTCGGAGTTTCGCCACAGCTTTACCGCGCAGGATCCGCTCGCAGAGATCCGGGCGCAGAATGTAGAGCTTAAAAAGGTTCGCTCGTTCATCCGGAAGAAAAACACGAAATGTGAATTCGAGCGTTTATTTTTGAATTATTATTCCAGGTATTTTGAACAGGCTCAACAGGCGGAGCAAGAGCTTGCGAACCTGGAGCCAAGAACGGAAGCGCTGCTTGAAAACAATCGGGGCAGTGTGTGCCACGGAGACTACAATCATCATCACATCCTGATGACGGGCTACGACATCGCGACGACAAATTTTGAGTGCTGCCGCTTTGACCTGCAGATCAACGACCTCTACCGTTTCATGAGGAAGATCCTCGAGAAACACAACTGGAACGCGAAGCTTGGGATGCGCATGCTCGACCACTACTCGCAGGTGCGTACGATTTCGGCGGACGAGCGCAGGCTGCTGTATGTGCGTATGCTGTATCCGGAGAAGTTCCGCAAGCTTGCGAATTACTATTACGGCAGCAACAAGGCGTGGATATCCGGACGCTTTCTTGATAAGCTTGAGAATCTGAACCGTCAGGAGGAAACGCGGAACAATTTCGTGAAAATGCTGGAAAAGTAGTTTTATTTTGGAAGCTTTCATGGTATGATGGTGGCATCGAAATTATTTAGGAGGATTACCATGGAAGACTACAGAAAAGCATACGAAGAGTGGCTGACGAACCCGCACTTCGACGAGGCGACGAGGGCGGAGCTGAAGGCGATCAGGTCGGACGAGAACGAGATTCGCGAGCGCTTCTACACGGAGCTCGAGTTCGGCACGGCCGGCCTGCGCGGCGTCATCGGCGCGGGTACGAACCGCATGAACAAGTATGTGGTGCAGAAGGCGACGCAGGGATTGGCGAACTATATCCTGAAGCAGGATAAGGCGAACAAGAGCGTGGCGATCGCCTACGATTCCCGTAGGATGTCGCCGGAGTTTGCGGACTTCGCGGCGGAGACGCTGGCGGCCAACGGCATCAAAGCGTACGTGTTTGAGTCTCTGCGCCCGACGCCGGAGCTGTCGTTTGCTGTGAGGGAGCTCGGCTGCATCGCGGGCATCAACATCACGGCGAGCCACAACCCGCCGGAGTACAACGGCTACAAGGTCTACTGGGAGGACGGCGCGCAGATCACGCCGCCGCATGACACGGGGATCATGGCCGAGGTGAAGGCGATCACGGACTACACCGCGGCGAGGACGATGAGTAAGGAGGACGCGGTCGAGGCAGGCCTCTACGAGGTGATCGGAGAGAAGATCGACGACGCGTTCATTGCGCAGCTTAAGAGCCGCGTGCTGCATCCGGAGACGATCGCGCAGGAGAGCAAAAATCTCAAAATCGTCTACACACCGCTGCATGGCACGGGCAACATCCCGGTGCGCCGCGTGCTGAAGGAGCTAGGCTTCGAGCATGTGTATGTGGTGCCGGAGCAGGAGAAGCCGGATGGCGAATTCCCGACCGTCAGCTACCCGAACCCGGAGGCGGAAGAGGCGTTTACGCTTGGCCTGAAGCTCGCGAAGGAGATCGACGCGGATCTTGTGCTCGCGACCGATCCGGACGCGGACAGGCTTGGCGTGCGCGTGAAGGATTCGAAGACCGGCGAGTATCACACGCTGACCGGCAACATGTCGGGCTGCCTGCTGGCGGACTATGAGATCGGCCAGACGAAGGCGGTGAAGGGACTGCCGGACGACGGCGTCCTGATCAAGACGATCGTGACGACGAACATGGCGGACGCCATCGCGAAATATTATGGGACAGGCCTTATCGAGGTGCTGACCGGCTTCAAATACATCGGCCAGCAGATACTCGGCTTTGAGAAGAGCGGCAAGGGCACATACCTCTTTGGCTTCGAGGAGAGTTACGGCTGCCTGATCGGCACGCACGCGCGCGACAAGGACGCGATCGTCGCCTCGATGGCGCTCGCGGAGGCCGCCGCGTTCTACAAGGCGCAGGGCAAGACGCTCTGGGACGCGATGATCGAGCTGTATGAGCGCTACGGCTACTACAAGGACGACATCAAGACGATCACGCTCAAGGGCATCGAGGGCCTGCAGAAGATCCAGGAGATCCTCGAGACACTGCGGAAAAACGCTCCGAAGGAGATCGGCGGATATCAGGTGACGGCAGTGCGCGACTACAAGGCGGACACGATCACGGACGCCGCGACAGGGGCGGTGAAGCCGACCGGGCTTCCGGCCTCGAATGTGCTCTACTATGAGCTGACCGACGACGCGTGGCTGTGCGTGCGTCCGTCCGGCACAGAGCCGAAGGTGAAGTTCTATTACGGCGTCAAGGGTACGTCGCTTGCGGACGCGGATGCGAAGTCAGCGGCGCTCGGAGAACAGGTACTTGCGATGATCGACAGCATGCTGTAAATGACCTTGCGGGGACTGTAAAGGCGCATTTTGCATTCCGAAAACCGGAGAAACGCAGATATTTTGCTGAAAATCAAGGAAATCCTTGACAAATCAGGCGTATCATTATATAAATAAATACAGGGCCGGGACAAAAGAGAATTCCGGTTCACCAAGATACCATGGTCTGCCCGAGACTGTAAGCGGCAGGTCGGATTCAGAGGAGGAAATTACCATGAATAAAACAGAATTAGTTGCAGCAATCGCGGAGAAGACAGAACTGTCCAAGAAGGACGCAGAGAAGGCTCTGAAGGCTTTCACGGATGTAGTTGCTGAGCAGCTCAAGAGCGGCGAGAAGGTTCAGCTTGTCGGCTTCGGTACCTTTGAAGTCAGCGAGCGCGCTGCAAGAGAGGGCAGAAACCCGCTTACGGGCAAGAAGATGAAGATTAAGGCTTCCAAGTCCCCGAAGTTCAAGGCAGGAAAGGCTCTCAAGGATCAGCTGAACTAATCAGAGTCGAGAGAATAAAATGCGGGCTGCTGCAGGATCTGTGGCAGCTCTTTTTATGCGCAGGCCTGCGAGTGGAAATCAGCTGCTGTCGCAGCACGCAGGCCGCGCAGCGGACAGGGAAAGCGCCTGTCCGATGAAAAGGCAGGCCTGCGATAGGAAAGGAATTTATATGAGATTGGATAAATATTTGAAGGTATCAAGACTGATCAAGCGCCGCACAGTGGCAAACGATGCCTGCGACGCGGGGAGGGTGCTCGTGAACGGGAAACCGGCGAAGGCGTCCGCGTCCGTGAAGGAGGGCGACCAGATCGAGATTCAGTTCGGCGGCAAAGCCGTGAAGGTCGAGGTGCTCTCCGTGCAGGAGACGGTCCGCAAGGAAGAAGCCTCCGAGATGTACCGGTATCTGTAGGTATCTCCGGCACAGCAAGCGCAAATCCTGTCGGACAGAGGGATCGCTTTGCCGTTTTTGTAAGGTGCCGTTTTGAATGGAATATGTGTCTGCGCTCCTTCATAGAATAGAAAAAAAGCGCATTTCTGCATTGGAGCTATGTAGGAGCAGACAGCTCAATGCCGGTATGCTGCGGAGCGCAGTATGGAAGAAAAAAAGAGCGTGAGGCCGCACAGCATCGTGTGGGACGACAGGAAAAAGGGCAGTGCCACGGGAGTGACGGACGTGCTCTCTTTTGATGAGAACTCGATTGTACTGGAGACGGAGCAGGGAATGCTCACGGTGAAGGGTAAGGATCTTCACATCGACAGGCTGATGCTGGATCAGGGCGAGGTGGAGATGGAGGGCTGCATGGACAGCCTGACGTACTCCGGCAGCAATCCGGCGAAAAAGGGAGCCATCATGAAGAGGCTGTTCAAATGATGAGTGAGGTGATACGGCAGGAAACAATCGTGTTCCTGCTGTCTGTGCTTCATGGGGCTGGCCTGACCTTCTGCTATGATCTGCTCCGCGCGCTGCGCAGGGCTTTTGCGCATGGATCTGCGGCGGTCTCGGTCGAGGATTTCCTGTTCTGGATTGCGGCCGGATTCCTTACGTTCTGCTTCGCGTTTTTTCGCACGGACGGCGTGATTCGAGGCTATGTAGCGGTCGGGATTGCGATTGGCGTGATTCTGTATCATTTTTCGATCAGCAGTGCGATCGTTTTTCTTTTTTCGCGATTTTTCCTGCTGATCCGCCGCCTCTGCTGCAGGCTTTGGAGCCTTTTGTCGCTACCTCTGAAAAAAACTTGTCGATTTTGGCAGAAAACAATTGAAATTGTGGAAAAAAACGGTTACAATGTGTTTATGAAAAAAATAAGGGGTAACTGTTATGGCCAAAAGGGGAAAGAAACCAAGCAGTAGCAACAGAAGGGGAATGGTTGCGATTGCTCTGATTGTCATGGTACTGCTTGTAGGACTTCTCGTCCAGAGTCAGAAGCTGAGTATGCAGAATCGGCAGTATGAGGCACGCAGGGATGAGCTGCAGGAGCAGATCAATGACGAGGAATTGCGGGCGGGTGAGATTGAGAATCTCAATGATTATGTGACTTCTACGGAGTACATTGAAAAGGTCGCCAGAGAGAAGCTGGGTCTGGTCTATGAGGACGAAATCCTGTTTCAGGCGGAGAATCAGGCAGATAACTGAATCCAGGCGCGCCGAATGGTCTGGTACGGTATTTGCAAAACGATATACCAGCATTGATAAGGAGGGTGTCGCAGAACAGCAGTCTTGCGATACCTTTTTTATACCTATATTTTTTTATGTAAGCACGAGGATTTGACACATATCGCAGTCTGAATAAGATATACTGGGGCGAAGGCAGCTGGCGGCGCGGCGTTGAGACGGGGGTTTTATGTCTGTAGCCGTCATGGCCGAAAAGCCGAAGTAGAGAGCAGAAAACGGCGAGTGAAAAGGGGAGGACTGGATATGTGTGCATTAGCGGTATCAGGCGCGGGAGTAGCGGCACGCCTCGCGTCCAGGACACGGTGGGCCGGGAAGGGAGCCGCGCAAAGGGGATTTGACGATTCGCTCTGGCCGAGGCCGGAGAAAGAGCAGCTCGAGAGGTATGCGGAGGCATTTTATGGGCTGTCCAGGCTGTTTCAGGCAATGCCCTGCCAGAAGGAACGCTTGGGTGATATGGATTTGGAGGAGCTGTTCCAGGGTGTGAAGGAGCAGGTCTGCGCGGATTGTGAGCGCAGGGAGTATTGCTGGGAGGAGCAGTATTTTGACAGCTGCCAGATTTTTTATGACGTATTTGAGGGACTGCGAAGCGAGGGGGAGCTCACCGCGGAGGTTGTCGAGCGGCTGAGGGCACAGTGCGCGTATCCGGAGCTTTTGACTGGTGTGATGCGTGACGGTTATGGACAAGCCAGGATGGAGCTGCTGTGGAACAATCGTATGCTGGAGCAGCGCACGGCCGCCGGAGAGCAGATTTTTCAGACGGCGGAGCTGCTGCGGCGTATGGCGGACGGATTTGCGGGAGCACCCGAGAGAGAAAACAGAATACGAAAAAGACTGAGGCGCGAGCTTAAGCTTCTCGACGTTGAACTGCAGAATATCCGGGTGTTTGTGTGCGATGGCACGAGGACGGAGATTTATCTTCTGCTCAGGGCGGACAGGCATGTGTGCGTGTCTGCAAAGTCAGTCGCGGATGCCTTGTCTGAGTGTTGCGGAGAAAAGATGCGTCCGGCGTGGAATTGCCGCGCGGCGGTGAGCTCGGAGCCGGTCAATTTTCATTTCGTACAGGATACAAAATACCAGATTTTTTGCGGGATTTCGAAGATCACCAAGGCCGGTGAGCTGGTTTCCGGAGATAATTACGCGTTCCTGCAAAAGGACACGGGCAAGGTCGTCATGAGCCTTGCGGACGGCATGGGTTCGGGTGTGGCGGCATGTCAGGAGAGCGAGAAGGTGATTGAGCTGCTGGAGCAGTTTCTGGACGCAGGATTTCCGCAGGAGACGGCGGTGCGCATGATTAACTCCTGCATGCTGCTGCAGAATCGGTGGCAAATGTTCTCGACGATTGATCTCTGTATGGTTGATCTGTATGATGCGGGCTGCGACATCATCAAGTCCGGGGCTGCATCCACATTTCTGTATCAGGGGAATGAGATCGAGGTGATTCCTTCAGGAGCGTTCCCCGCGGGTGTGATGCAGCAGTCGGACTATGAGAGTATGCATCGCAAGCTTGCGGCAGGCAGCAGTATTGTCATGATGACGGATGGCGTGCTGGACGCCTTGCCGCAGGAGGGGCGCGAGCAATGCATGGCAGAGCTGATCGGGAAAAGTGCTACGAAGAATGCGAAGGAATATGCCAGACGTCTGATGGAAAAGGTGTATCTGATGCAGAAGCTGCAGGCGCGGGATGATATGACAATCCTGGTCGGAACAATCTGGGAGAAATAGAATATCAGGGATATCAGGGAGGATAGGCGTGCAGGACATCTTTGACACAATTCGAAAATATCATATGATAGAAGAGGGAATGCACGTGGTCGTGGGTGTCTCCGGTGGTGCGGATTCTGTTTGCCTTCTCTACGCGCTGTGTGAGTACCGCAGACAGGTTTCTTTCGGGCTGACGGCTGTCCATGTGGAGCATGGGCTGCGCGGAGAGGAGAGCCTTTCGGATGCCGAATTCACACAGGAATTGTGCAATAGATTCGGAGTGCCTTGCCGTGTTGTGCACGTGCAGGTGGCGCGGCTTGCCCGGGCGAAAGGAATTTCGACCGAGGAAGCAGGGCGCGCAGAGCGCTACCGCATTTTCCGTGAGGTGATGGAGGAGTGCGGGGCGCAGCGCGTCGCGGTGGCGCACAACCGGGACGATCAGGCGGAGACTGTTCTCTGGAATCTGGCGCGGGGCAGCGGGCTTCGGGGGCTCGGAGGCATGAGCCCTGTCCGGGAGGAGATTATCCGTCCGCTTTTGTTTACCGGCCGGGAGAGGATTGAGCAGATCCTGACAGAGGCAGGGCTTTCCTGGCGGACAGACTGTACAAATCTGCAGCAGGTATACACGCGGAATCGCATCCGGCTGTCGCTCCTCCCACAGATGGAGCGGGAGCTGAACGAGCGGGCGGCAGAGCATATCGTTGATGCCGCAGATCGGCTGAGGCAGGTGCAGGAATATTTGGACCGCGTGACTGCAGACGCAGCGAGGCTATGTATCCGGCAGGACGAGGATAGCGTCTGCGTCGACCTGGGACAGTTGTCGCGAAAGGACAAATTGATTCAGGAAGAGCTGCTGAAGACTGCGGTTGCGATGTGTGGCGGACGGAAGGATTTTGGAAGCGTGCATATGCAGGCGTTGCTGCGGCTGTGTGTCTTGGATTGCGGCAGGGAGATTAGCCTGCCTGGGCGTCTGAGGGCAGTGCGAGAGGACGGGATTGTGAGGCTGGTGAGGAAGGCCGGTGCGGCTTCGACTGGCGCGTATGAGGCGCCGAAAGAGGCGATACAGACGATCCCTGTACCGAATGTGCCAGCCCGGTTGCAGACTGCCGGGACGGTACAATCCGGCACTCTCCGCGCGGGTAACTGGCAGATAAAGTATGAATTTCTTGAGAATTCCCCGGAGCTGATGTGCCAAATTGTAGAAAAAAAGTATACGAAATGGCTTTCCTGTGATACAATTAACTGTAATGCGCTGCAGCTTCGCACAAGACGGCCGGGCGATTACCTGGTTGTCAACGCGCAGGGTGGCCGAAAGAAGCTGAAGGATGATTTGATCGACCGCAAGATTCCGAAAGATCAGAGAGACCGGATCTGGCTGCTGGCGAACGGTTCCCACATATTGTGGATGATCGGGTATCGTATCAGTGAGGACGCGAAGGTGACGGAGAGTACAGGAAGAGTTATAAAAGTACAGTTGGAGGAGAGCGTGCATGAAGGAAAAGATACGGATTTTACTGACGGAGAAGGAAGTGAATGAATGCATTGCGAAGATGGCCGCGCGTATCAGCGAGGATTACAAGGAAGAGAGTGTGCATCTGATTTGTGTGCTCAAGGGCAGCGTCTTTTTTACCTGCGAGCTGGCGAAGCGGATTACGGTGCCGGTCACGCTGGATTTCATGTCGGTGTCCAGCTACGGAGATGGCACGGAGTCGAGCGGTAATGTCAGGATTAACAAAGATCTGGATGAATCTCTGGAGGGGAAGAATGTCCTGGTAGTCGAGGACATCGTTGATTCCGGGCGGACGCTTTCCTATCTTATGGAAAACCTTCGCGCGAGAAATCCGAGATCGCTGCGACTTTGCACGCTGCTGGATAAGCCGGATCGCCGTGTGATGAATATCAAGGTGGATTATACAGGCTTTGAGATCCCAGATGAATTTGTGGTCGGCTATGGACTTGATTATGCCCAGAAATATCGGAATCTCCCGTTTATCGGGATTGTGGAATTTGTAGAAGAATAGGTTATTTGCAACAGACAGAGCCGTATCTGCGACGAGACAGGGAAGATACGGAAAACAGAAGGAGATGAACGTTCATTGAACAGAAATGCCAAGGGAATGGTTTTTTATCTGGTCGGGATTCTGATCATCGTGCTGCTGGTGCTCACGTTCCGCGACAAGCTGGAGGAGAGTCAGACGTGGAACGGCCGGGAGCTTGAGGAATCTCTGGAGCGGGGTGAGGTGGCTCAGATCCAGATCACGCCGAACAAGGAGGTGCCGACCGGAGTGCTCCGCGTGGTGCTTAGCACGGGGGAGATCAAGTATGTCAACGTCACGGATGTGCGCCTGGCGGAGGAGGAGCTGAAAAAATACAGCGATGTGACAGTCGAGGTAGGCGAGGTGATGCGGGACAGCGTATTCCTGACCTCGATACTTCCGGTGCTGCTGATGGGCGTGCTGTTGGTGTTCTTCTTCAGCATGATGAATCGGCAGGCGGGCGGCGGCAACGCGCGGATGATGAACTTCGGGAAGAGCCGCGCGCGTATGGTGACGCCGGACGCGAAGCGCGTGACGTTCAAGGACGTTGCCGGGCTGAAGGAGGAGAAGGAGGATCTCGAGGAGATTGTCTCCTTTTTGAAGGAACCGTCGAAATTCCTGCAGGTAGGCGCGCGTATTCCCAAGGGCGTAATTCTGGTAGGCCCTCCGGGCACCGGCAAGACGCTGCTTGCGAAGGCGGTTGCAGGTGAGGCGGGCGTTCCGTTCTTTAGCATTTCCGGCTCTGATTTCGTGGAGATGTTCGTCGGCGTCGGCGCGTCCCGCGTCAGAGATCTGTTCGAGGAGGCGAAGAAGCACCAGCCCTGTATCGTGTTTATCGATGAGATCGACGCGGTCGCGCGGCGCAGAGGCACGGGCATGGGCGGCGGCCACGACGAGAGAGAGCAGACGCTTAATCAGCTGCTCGTCGAGATGGATGGCTTCGGGGTGAACGAGGGGATTATCGTGATGGCGGCGACGAACCGCGTCGATATCCTCGACCCGGCGATTCTGCGCCCGGGGCGTTTCGACCGGCAGGTGGCCGTTGGGCGTCCGGATATCAAGGGCAGGGAGGAGATCCTTCAGGTGCATTCCAAGGGTAAACCCCTGGCGGATGACGTCGACCTCTCCGAGGTGGCGCGCACGACGGCGGGATTTACGGGTGCAGATCTGGAGAATCTGATGAATGAGGCCGCAATTTATGCCGCGAAGGAGCAGCGCGTCTACATTCGTCAGGCGGATATTCAGCGCGCGTTTGTCAAGGTCGGAATCGGCGCGGAGAAGAAGAGCCGCGTGATCTCGGAGAGCGAGAAGCGGATCACGGCCTACCACGAGGCGGGCCATGCGATCCTGTTTCATCTGCTTCCGGAGGTCGGCCCGGTACACACGATCTCGATCATTCCGACCGGCCGCGGAGCCGCGGGCTACACGATGCCGCTGCCGGAGAAGGATGAGATGTTCGACACGAAGGGCAAGATGATGCAGAATATCATTGTCAGTCTGGGCGGCCGCGTGGCGGAGGAGCTGGTCATCGGTGACGTGACGACGGGCGCGTCTCAGGACATCAAGCAGGCGACGGGCATCGCGCGCGCGATGGTGACGAAGTTCGGCATGTCCGACAAGCTCGGCTTGATCAATTACGACCATGAGGACGACGAGGTGTTCATCGGGCGGGATCTGGCGCACACCAGGTCCTACGGCGAAGAGGTCGCATCTATGATCGACCAGGAGGTTAAGCGCATCATCGATGAGGCGCACGCGAAGGCACAGGAGATGATCTCGGCGCACGAGGAAGTGCTGCACGCCTGCGCGAAGCTTCTGATTGAGAAGGAGAAGATTGGACGGGAGGAATTCGAGGCACTGTTCGCGTGACGGGATTGCCAATATCATAAGACCGGAAATTTCAGGATTGCAGGACAGCCTGATCTTTCCGGTCTATTATTTTGGGCTCAAAAAAAGTAATGAAGTATGACACTTCATTACACGATTCGAAGCGCAGGATTTCATTTTTTCGCGCCTAATACGATGGCATTTTATCACTTGAAAAGTCGTATGTCAACTGTTGCTTCGACGCTATAAAATATTTCCAGAAATAATAACTGCCAATTCATATTTGTAATTTCTTGTTTTCTGACATATCGTAAGACATTTTCCAACCTTTTCTATCTATTTTCAGTCAAAATTCTGGTCAACGATTTGTCCGCAAAGTTCCTTATCCATGGGGGTTGCGACGGGATCGCTTTCTTTTGTCTGCCTTTTATTCGAAGCAAAAATTGTGGTATTGCGATGGCGTTTTTCCTGAAATACAGAGCATTCGCGTCAATATGTAATGAAGTGTCATACTTCATTACACCCCTTCAGCAGGCAGATGAGAGTACAGAGAGTGGACGTCTGTTGTGATGCAAATGGATAGCTTCTGTGGGAAAGGAGCTGCGGATATGGGAATTGCTCTGTTCAGGCATAACCAGACTGCATATGAGTCGGCGATGTCTATGCTTGAGGACACAGGCAGGGCAGCTGTGATTCATCCGACCGGTACGGGAAAGTCTTTCATTGGCTTCAAACTGTGTGCGGATTTTCCGAACAAGACTGTCTGTTGGCTGTCGCCGTCCGAATATATCTTTCGGACGCAATTGGAGAACTGGAGAACAGCATGCAAGGCAATAGACAAGACAAAAGAGGATTCCGACAATCTGGCGAATATTCGCTTCTTTACTTACGCGCGTCTCATGTTGATGCAGGCAGATGAACTCGAAAAGATCCGACCAGATTACATAGTCCTGGACGAATTTCATCGATGCGGAGCAAAGATGTGGGGACAGGGCGTGCAGCGATTGCTGACGCAGTATCCAGACGCCTCAGTGCTCGGACTCTCTGCGACAAACATCCGCTACCTGGACGGGCAGCGCGACATGGCAGACGAGCTTCTTGACGGGAACATCGCCTCGGAGATGACGCTCGGCGACGCGATTGTGCGCGGGATTCTGAATCCGCCGAAATATATTCTTTCCACTTACTCCTGCCAGAAGGAGTTGGAGCGGTACCGCGACCGCGTAAAAAACGCGAAGAGTAAGGCGGTGCGCGCGGAGGCAGACCAGTATCTGGAAGCGCTGCGTCGAGCGCTGGAAAAAGCGAATGGGCTGGACGAGGTCTTCCGGAAGCATATGGAAAACCAATCCGGCAAATATCTTGTGTTTTGCGCGAATTATGAACATATGCAGGAAATGATAGCGAAGGTGCCAGAGTGGTTCGCGAAAGTAGACTCAGAGCCGCACGTCTATTCGATCTATTCCGAGGACGCACAGGCGGAGGACGAGTTCACAAGGTTTAAGGCGGACGAGAGCGAGCATCTGAAGCTTCTGTTCTGTATCGACATGCTGAATGAAGGTATTCACGTAGACGATGTGAGCGGGGTGATCCTGCTGCGGCCGACGATCTCGCCGATCATTTACAAGCAGCAGATCGGGCGAGCACTGTCCACTGGGAAGAAGCAGGGTGAAAATCCGGTGATCTTCGACGTGGTGATGAACATCGAGAACCTGTACAGCATCGGGACGGTCGAGGAAGAGATGCAGGCCGCGGTACGGTATTATCGTGACCGGGGAGAATCGGAGCATATTGTTAACGAGCATTTCCATATTACCGATGAAGTGCAGGACTGCATGCGGCTGTTCCGGAAGCTAAATGAGACGTTGGGAGCCTCCTGGGAGCTGATGTACCGGGCGGCGGAGCAGTATTACAGGATACATGGGAACTTGGATGTGCCGAAGCGCTATGTGACGGAGGATGGCTTGTCTCTGGGACAGTGGCTGGACACGCAGCGTAAGATACGTGCAGGCAAGGTAAAGGGAAACCTCATGGAGTCGCAGATTGAGCGGTTGGATGCGCTTGGGATGCGCTGGCAGTCCAAAAGCGACGAGAACTGGGAGCGCCATTTTGCGGCAGCGCAGGCATACTACCGAGAGCACGGGAACCTGCTGGTAAACGTGCGGGATGGGAAATATGAAGGTGTAGATCTCGGAAAGTGGCTCGCGCAGCTGCGCACCTACAAGAAAAGCGGCATTCGGGAGAATTACCTGACGCCGGAGCGTATACAATCGATGGAAGGCATCGGGATGGTCTGGGATGTGCCGGACTATCTGTGGGAGCAGAACTACCACGCGGCGGTGCGGTATCACCGGGAACACGGGGATTTGGACGTCCCGTATTATTACGTGAATTCAGACGGCGTCAAGCTTGGCGTCTGGATTGCAAATATAAGATTTGCCAGAAGGAACGAAGGAACAGGCAGAGCGGAGCTGACAAAAGAGCAGACGGCCCGTCTGGATGAGCTCGGGATGATCTGGGAGAACAGGAACAATGCTATCTGGGAACGTTCTTATGCGGAGGCGTGTCGCTATCAAAAGAAATATGGCAATCTGAATATTCCGGTAGCTTATGTGACAGAGGATGGCTGCCATTTAGGGCGGTGGATTCGGAAACAGAAAAATACCTGGAACACTGGTCTGAGCAAAGAACGTAGAAAAAAGCTGGAAGCAATTGGGATAAAGTAAAACAGCAAAAAAATTCCCCTATTTTTTTAATGAACAGAATGGGAATATATTTGCAAAAACCTGAAGGAAGGCTGTGGGTCAGGAGGCAGGTTATCAGGATATGAAAGCGATTCGCCACAGGGAGATAAAGCGGATACTACAAAATGAGACAGATGGGAATGGCGGTCCGAATGCAGCGGCATACGAGAGCTGTGTTGTTTGCAGGGGCATGACCGATGTCCCCGTGAGCACGCCAATCAGCGAACGGAAATGCTATGTCCCAGGAGGCGGACAGTTGTGCAGAAAATGCTGCATCAAGCTGTACGGGACAGACGACCTGAGAAGTCTACACTCGGCTGAACTGGAGCAGATGTTTTTGGGAAGATGAAGAAACAAAGATGGTGAGATAAGGATGAAGAAACATTCCAACAATCTACCCGAGAACAGGCGGATGAAGCTGTTCGACGACATTAAGCACACTCTGAGGAAATTTGAAGGTCTGTTTGAGGTATTCGTGCTTGCCTGCACTTACTACCTTATGTGGAGGACGTACTACCGGCCGTTGGAGAGCTTCCATAAGTACTATGGAAGCGGCAAATACATACTCGCGGGCGTGTACGCACTGCTGGTGTTCTTCCTTTTCCTCTACTGCGATAGCTTCAAGTATGGGCATCTGAAGCTAACCGATGTGCTGCTGTCTCAGTGGATCTCGCTTGCGCTCGCGAACTTCATGACATATTTCCAGCTCTGCCTGATCGCAAACCACATGGTGAACGTGTTGCCGATGCTGGCGCTTACCTTGATCGACCTGATGCTTGCTTTTATGTCTACATACTTATTCACGAGGCTCTATCATCGGTTCTATATGCCGAGGCGCATGGTGATGGTCTACGGTACGGACAATGCTCTGGCTCTGAAAGGAAAGATGGACACGCGGACGGACAAGTACCGGATTGCAAAGTCCCTGCCGGAATCAGACGGATACGAGCAGATATGCCTGGAGCTGAAAAAATATGACGCGGTAGTGCTGAACGACGTATCGGCGCGGACAAGGAATGACCTGCTGAAATTCTGCTATGAAAACGGGCTGCGTCTGTATATCGTGCCGAAGATTTCCGACATTATTATCAAAGGGGCGGAGGAGATTACACTGTTCGATACGCCGCTTTTATTAGTGAAAGGGAAAGGGCTGACGCTGGCACAGGGTTTCGCGAAGCGTACGATGGATATCGCCCTGTGCAGCATCGCGATGATCCCAGGCATATTCGTTATGGGTATCGTCGCACTGGCAATCAAGCTGGAGGATCACGGGCCCGTGTTTTATCGGCAAGAGCGTGTGACGAAGGACGGGAAGACCTTTGACATACTGAAGTTTCGCTCGATGATCGTCGACGCAGAGAAGGACGGACATTCCGTCCCGGCGACTGATCATGATCCGCGTATCACGAGGGTGGGGCACATCATCCGGCCGACCAGGCTGGACGAACTCCCGCAGATCCTGAATATCCTAAAGGGTGACATGAGTATTGTGGGGCCGCGGCCGGAGCGGGTGGAGCATGTGGAGAAGTATATGCGTGAGATCCCGGAATTCGGCTATCGCCTGAAGGTGAAGGGTGGGCTGACCGGCTATGCGCAGATTTACGGGAAGTACAACACAAGCGCGTATGACAAGCTGCGGCTGGACCTGATGTATATAGAGAAGTATTCGCTGCTGCTGGACGTCAAGCTGATTCTGATGACACTCCAGATCATGTTGAGGAAAGAAAGCACGGAAGGGTTTGCTGAGAAAACAGATAAGGGTGCTGTACAGGAAGCGGCAGCTGCTATGGAATTAAACAGGGAATAGGATATTAAACAATGAAACGGATGTTAATGCTGGCCACAACGGCAGCCATGATAGAACAGTTTAATAAGAATAATATCCTGATTCTGGAAGACATGGGATATGAAGTGCATGTTGCGGGAAATTTTGAAAATGGAAATCCGATATCCAGCGAGAAGCTGGAAGAGTTCAAACAGTGGCTGGCGGAACATAACGGAAGATGGTTTCATATTCCTGCTACCAGAAAGCCAACTGATTTAAGTAATTATAGAGCATATAAGCAAATTGTCGGTTTGGTCAAAGAATATTGTTATGAATTTATCCACTGTCATACGCCAATTGGTTCCGTGATTGGGAGATGCGCAGCTCATAAAACACATACGAAGATCATTTATACGGCTCATGGCTTTCACTTTTATAAAGGTGCGCCAATAAAAAACTGGCTTTTTTATTTTCCGGCAGAGTGGATTTGTTCATGGTGGACAGATGTTCAGCTTACGATTAATACAGAGGATTATCAATTTGCAAAGAAACATTTACATGCGAAGAAGACTGAATACATTCCGGGGATAGGAATTGACCTTGATAAGTATAATTGCAATCTGCCTGACCGTTCTGCAAAAAGAATGGAATTAGGAGTTTCTGACGAAATGATAATGTTGCTTTCTGTGGGAGAGCTGATTGAACGCAAAAATCACGCGGCTGTATTGAAAGCGATGGCGGAGATGAAAAACCCGCGGCTCATATATTTTGTCTGTGGGACAGGAATATTGGAAGCAGATTTGAAAATGCAGGCAAGAGAGCTTGGCATAGAAAAGCAGGTCGTTTTCCTGGGATTCAGGAATGACATTTCGGAACTTTGTCAGGCAGCGGATTTGTTTGTATTTCCGTCACGGCAGGAGGGCCTTTCGGTTGCTTTGATGGAAGCCATAGCTTGCAAAACGCCAGTGATCTGTTCCAGGATACGCGGAAACATTGATCTAATAAAGAATGATGCAAGTATGTTCGAATGTGACAATGCCGAGACTCTCGCAGACTGCCTGAGACAAAAGCTGTCGGGTCCCGGGACAGAGCGGGAAAATATATATCATAATATGGAAGAAGATATCAAGGAAAATTACTGCAATCTGAGACAATATAATCTGGCTGAAATATTACCTCGATTAAAAACGGTTTATGACGGTGGGGGAGACTGTCCGAAAACTAACGACGCAATGACTAGGTGATACTGCCGGTGTTCCGGCGTTCACATATAGAAAA
>CANQVT010000029.1 GCA_947627365.1 uncultured Lachnospiraceae bacterium
AAAATGCCATCGTATTAGGCGCGAAAAAATGAAATCATGCACTCCAGATCGTGTAATGAAGTACCATACTTCATTACTTTTTTATCCTGATTTATGCATCTCATAATTCAAATCGCTTCAAGATGAAGGAAAGCTCTGCTATTTGTATTTATAGCACATGCCTCAATGCCCGATATCCGCCTTTGCAAAATCTACGGCATGCTGCTCAACGCACCCGTTTCAACACCTCTGTGGTCAGTGCGCCAATCAGAAAACCTGTTACGACGCCGGAGATTAGAAGGATGGGGGCATAATAGACGAGACTGACGCTCTCTACGACGGCCATCGCGACCAGAAGCTGACCGACATTATGCGCGATGCCTCCGGCCATGCTGATTCCGAATACGCTGAAACGCGGGCTGCTCTTCAGCAGACTCATAACGAGCAAGCTCAATGCAGCCCCAGCAAGACTGTACAGAATGCTGAAAGCATTTGTGAAAAGAATCCCTATCACAATAATCCGAACCGCTGAGACAAGCGCGGCCTCCCGCCAGGAATAACGCATCAGAAGAAAAAGGACAGCCAGATTAGCCAGCCCGAGCTTCACACCGGGAATCCCGGTCGGAATCAGAAACTCCACATATCCGAAAATGATCGCAAGCGCTGAGAAAAGTCCCAGCAGCGCTGTCTTCCTGTTCATTGTGTGTGCCGCCTTGTCGAAAAATTTGTATCTTGGCATACTTTATCATAACAAGACAGGAAAAGCAATGTATACAAATTGACGGTTCAATTCTCGCCTTTTTAAAGGTTTCCCTTGTGTATCATTCAATTCTATAGTATACTATCTCCGCTCCAAAACCGCAATTCGCATTTCTGATACACGTTACTATGTGAATCCTTCTATTGCTGTTGCTGATAACAATATATTTTATAATTTCCCGGGAGAGTTTTACAGATATGCCATGCTCAGAGAAAAGTAAGCACAAAATCTCCGTTTTTAGAAAGTTCGGATCTGGTATTCCCTGCGGTCGCTTCTTGTCGGCCTTACTCCTGCTGCTTCTGCTCTCGCTCTGTCTGAGCGGCTGCCACAGGCAGGATCCTTCCGCGCAGATTTCCGACGTCGGGTTCTATTTTGATACGGTGGTGGAGCTGCGCCTGAACGGCCCGGAAGATCAAAGTCTGATTGACAACTGTTTTGAAAAGATGAGTCAGTATGAGGCGCTCTTAAGTCGCACGCGCGAGGGAAGCGACGTCTGGAGGATCAATCACAGCGCCGGCGAGCCCGTCGAGGTTTCCGATGACACAGCTGCACTGATCACGCTGGCAGAGAAATATTATGAGCTCTCGGACGGCGCGTTCGACGTCACGGTCGCGCCCTATGTCGCGATCTGGGATTTCACGAACAATCCGGGCAAGGTGCCGGCAGCTGCCTCAATCGCCGCCGCGCGCATCCACGTCGGTTTCCCGCTTTTACATCTGGACGGAAATACCGTCACGCTCGACGACCCGCGCGCTTCCATCGATCTCGGCGGAATCGCAAAGGGCTACATCGCGGATCGGCTGAAGGAATATCTCGTTGGCGAAGGCGTCACAAGCGGCTATATCAATCTCGGCGGCAACATGCTCACCATCGGGACGAAGCCCGGCGACGTTCCCTGGAACATCGGCATCCGCAGACCTTTCGGCGAAGCCTCTGATGTGATCACGACCGTAAAGGTCGACGGACTTTCCGTCGTCACCTCCGGCTCCTACGAGCGCTATTTTGAAAAAGACGGCAAAATCTACCATCACATTCTGAATCCGGCTGACGGTTATCCTGTGCAGAACGGACTTGCAAGCGTCACGATCCTGTCCGAATCCTCAGCCGACGGCGACGCGCTTTCCACGAGCTGCTTCGTGCTCGGCATGGAGCGCGGCATGGAGCTCATCGAATCGCTGGACGGCATTGAGGCGCTGTTTATCACCGATGATATGGGGCTGCACTATTCCAGTGGTTTTCCTCACGGTACCGGCTCGGCGGCATCCCCATCTTTCTCTTAAAAAGACGGCTGAAATAATGCACGTCCATGATGCCGACCTGCTTCGCTACTGTCTTGACCGGACTGCTTGTGGTCTGCAGAAGATCTGCCGCCGTGCGGATCCTGCGATCTGTCACGTAATCTGTGATCGTCATGCCTACCTCACGCCGGAACAGGTTCGACAGATACGAGCGGTTCACGTTCAGATTTTCCGCGAAGTACTGCAGCGTGAGCGTCCGGCTTAAGTCCATATCCACTGTCAGCAGAATCTTCTGCACGAGAAGGGAATAAGAGCTGATCGCCTTCAGCTGGTTCAGCCTGCAAAACTGTATCACCATCTCCTCGCCGATCCTCCGGCATTCTTCCACGTCCGCCGCCTCATAGATATGCTGCGTAAAGCCCATATGGATATCGTCGAGAAGTACATCAATCACCCTGCTCCTGCGCAGCTCCTGAATGATCAGTGCCTTCGTCTGGATCAGGTCGTATTTCCATTCTGTCAGCTCATCCTTCAAAAGTCCCGGAATCCTAAGCTTATTCCGGTTCTGCATCGCCTGAAGCGCCTGATATTCGTTTCCGTCACGTATGCCGCGAAGCAATTCGTCCATCAACTCATATCGTCTGGCCACTTCCCCTGAATGTCCTTCAAGTCCGCTCTCCGCAGCCGCGGAAAACGGCTTTTTCTCTTCTTCTTTCAAGTCGTAATCGCCGGTCCCTTTTTTCTGTAATGAATTTCCACTGGAAACTCTGTGAAAACAGTATACCATTTTATCCTCTGAATTTATATACAATTTCTCAAAAAACAAAAATTATCCAACAAAAACAAAAAATTTTCCGCAGAAAGAAATCGACAAAAATGGTATTCTAATAATGGTTTATTATGCAATCCGTACATAGGAAACGGAAGGAGGATCGCCGCATGAAAATCGGCATCCAGGAGCTGCTCGTGGTCTTCATTGTCGCCCTTGTCGTGATCGGACCCGACAAGCTTCCTTATTATGCGAAGAAGCTCGGGCAGGCGCTCGGGCAATTCCGCAAATACACTGAAGAGGCGACAAAAGATATTCGGGAGAGCGTTGTGGAGCCACTGAATGAAGCGCAGAAGCCACTCCGGGAGGCCATGGCCCCGGTCACGGAGCTCGAGAAGGACGTCCGCAAAAATGTGGACGAGATCAAAAAGTCCATCTCGGATATCGGGAAGCCGGTGAAGGACAAGAACGCAGAAAGTATCTCTTCTGAAACAACCGTGGAATCACCGGAGTCCGATTCCTCAGAAGCAACTGCTTCTTCGTCAGATCCTCTGCCTGAAAGCGAACAGGCTTGATCCAACTTAGTAATTGATCTAAATTCAGTCATTTTATTACAGGAGGATACATTTATGAAAATAGGAACCCCTGAATTACTTGTTATCCTAGTGATCGTCGTCCTGATCTTCGGGCCGACCCAGCTGCCGAAGCTGAGCAAAATGTTTGGCAAGAGCGTTAAGAATTTCCGCGACAGCGTTTCGGGCGACGACGAGAAGGAAAAGGACGCCGACGCAGCCGAAAAAGCTGAGAAAGAATGAGACGGCAAAAAAAGACGCGCGAAAAAGAGAAAAACATGACTCTCTCCGGGCATCTTCGAGAGCTTCGCAACCGTGTGCTGATCTGTCTTGTGTGTCTGGTCGTCACGTTTCTCGCGGGACTGCACTTCGCGCCGGACATCATCGATTTTCTGACCGACATGGGGAAGGACTACGGCTATACATATGTTTATCTCGCGCCGCAGGAGCTGTTGATGCAGTATTTTTCCGTCGCGCTTCTTTCCGGCGTCTGCGTCACTCTCCCGCTGATCCTGTACCAGATATGGGCGTTCGTACAGCCGGGCCTGAAGAAGAATGAGAATCTGCTCTTCCTCTCGGCCATGATCTCCGGATTGCTCTTTTTTGTGCTTGGTATTTTCTTCGCCTACAAGGTCATGCTGCCGTTTATGCTGTATTTTCTGATCAACATCAGCAAAGGCAGCGGGATCACGGCCTCGATCAGTGTGCAGAACTACATGTCTTTTCTGCTCACGATCTTCATGATCTTCGGCATTGTGTTTGAGCTGCCGGTCGTCTCCGTCCTGCTCACGCAGATGGGACTGCTGAAGGTGAAATGGATGAAAACGGGGCGCCGCTTCGTCATCGTGCTGATCTTTTTGGTCGCCGCGGTCATCACGCCGCCGGACATCGTGTCGCAGATCATGGTGGCCGTCCCGATGATCGGGCTGTATGAGCTCAGCATCCTGATCTCCGCTCTCCTGCTGCGTCTGCGCAGGCGGAGGAAGCCCCGGGAGGAATCATAAAGCCTGACGCAAGCTGACGGCAATCGTCCGCATGACCACGATTTCCAGGAAACCAGCAAGCTTTGCGTGCCTGGGTTGCGATATGACAGTATACATAAATACGGAAGTAATAAGCCTTGCCCTGCTGTAGTCTTTCTATAGCGGCATGGTGTTGAAAGATATAAACAAGGAAAGGAAGAAAAAAATGGAAAAAGGACAGATTTCACGCAGAACATTCATCAAGGGAATCGCCGCGGGCGCGGTCAGCGTGGCTGCGCTGGGCGGGATCCAGGCCGGTGAATATTTCCTCGACGAGAAGGCGAAGAACAGCAAGCCTGCTGTCGCTCCCGCCGCGTCCAGCGGCCTGACCTTCACGCCGGGCGAGTACACCGCCTCAGCAAGAGGGATCAACAGCGACGTGACCGTCACCTGCACCTTCGATGAGACGACCATGACGGACCTCGTCATCGACGTCTCCGGCGAGACGCCGGACATTGGCGCGGTCATCGGCGACGAGATGAGGGAGAAGATCTTAAGCAGCCAGAGCTGCAACGTAGATGGCGTCTCCGGCGCGACGATCACTTCCGACGCTGTGAAGACGGCCGTTGCGGACTGTATGTCCCAGGCCTCCGGCACCACGGTTACAGTGGGCGGCGCAGGTGAATCCACGGGCGCGGCTGACTGGCTCGGCACGGCTCCGGAGATCGCGGAGGATCAGATCACCGAGACGCTCGACACGGAGGTTCTCGTGGTCGGCTGCGGCTCCGGCGGATGGATCGCCGCGATGACGGCCGCCGAGGAGGGCGCGAAGGTGCTTGTCGTCGAGAAGCGCGAGACCCCGACCGGCATCCGCCACGACATCGGCGCGATCGGCTCAAAGCTCCAGCTCGAGACCGAGAAAAAGTTCCCGGAGTTCGCGATTGACAAGATGGAGGCGCTGCAGGAGATCGTGCGCTACGGCAGCGGCTATGTAGACTCCGATCTCATCAAGGTCTGGATCAACGAGTCCGCAGAGATGGTAGACTGGCTGACCGACATGTTTGACGCGGAGGGCAGCTTCCGCATGGATCACGAGGGCGGCGTCGGCAACCTTGACGATCCGGGCCGCGACAAGGGCTACGCGACGGGCCACTCTCCCAACCTGACGGAGAACGCGCCGGAAGGCGCCACGACCGAGATGGTCTTCCAGAAGATCTGCGACGAGCACGGCGTGGAGTGGAAGCTCTCCACAGCGCTCATCAAGATCGAGCTCGACGATTCCGGCAAAGCGACCGGCATCATCGCGCAGGATCAGACCGACGAGCACTACCTCCGCATCAATGCCTCGAAGGGCATCATCATAGCGACCGGCGGCTACTGCACGAACACCGACATGATGCTTGCGCTGCAGCCGATGACGATGGAGATGAAGATCAACGTTCCGCTCGGCTCCACAGCGGACGGCTCCGGCATCAAGGCGATGCTGTGGGCGGGCGCGCAGCTCGACCCGACGCACGCTTCCATGATGTTCAACCGCGCGAGCTGCCTCCCGACGGAGACGGCCGGCTATAAGACGAACGGCAAGTGGTTCTGGTTCGGCGAGCAGCCGTTTTTGAAGGTAAACTTAAACGGCAAGCGCTTCTGCAACGAGTCCGGCCCTTACGAATTCATGCTGCACTCGATGTACATGCAGCCGTACCATACATACTGTGATATTTTCGACTCCAACAGCAAGAAATACGCGGAGCAGTTCGACGAGGTTGGCTGCTGCAGGCTCTTCCCGTTCCCGAACGGCGCGCCGAGCAACCGCGACTTCGACTCTGTCTGGGATCAGCTCATGACCGAATTTGTCGACGAGGGTTATCTCGTGAAGGCGGATACGCTCGAGGAGCTGGCGGAGGGGCTCGGCCTTCCGGTGGAGGATTTCGTCGCCACCGTCGAGCGCTACAATGAGCTCTGCAAGAAAGGCGTGGACGAGGATTACGGCAAGGAGAAGCACCGCATGACTCCGGTGGATCAGGCGCCATTTTTCGGAATCCGCACCGGCGCATGGCATCTGACGACCTTGAACGGCTGCCGTATCAACACCGACATGCAGGTCATCAAGGAGGACGGCTCCCCGATCGAGGGACTGTACGCGACCGGCGACTGCACGGGCGGCTTCTTTGCGACGACCTACCCGAACCTGATGACCGGCCTCGCCTGCGGGCGCACAATGACCTTTGCGCGCCACGCGGCGAAGCAGCTCGCTTCGAAGTAATCATCCGATTCCGAATATATGGGAGGTAATCTATGAAACTGAAGACTTTGAAGACTTTTCGGGGAGGCGTTCACCCGGAGGGACACAAGAATCTCTCCAAGGGACAGGAGGTCGTACCCTATCTCCCCAAGGGTGACATGGTTTTCCCCATCAACCAGCATATCGGCAAGCCGGCCAGGCCAATCGTAGCCAAGGGCGACGAGGTGCTCGCAGGGCAGATCATCGCGGAAGCGGACGGCTTCGTCTCCGCCAACATCATCAGCTCCTGCTCCGGCAAGGTGAAGGCGATCGAGGAGCGCCACGTTGCCTCCGGCGCGCGCGCGACCTGCATCGTGGTTGAAAACGACGGTCAGTACACGCTTGCCCCCGGCATCGGAAAGGTGCCGCACGAGGGCACCCTTTCAAACAAGGATATACTCGACGCGATCAAGGCGGCCGGCATCGTGGGCTTAGGCGGCGCGGGCTTCCCGACGCACGTCAAGCTCTCGGTCAAGGATCCGGAAGCGATTGACTACGTCATCGCAAACGGTTCCGAGTGCGAGCCCTACATCACCTGCGACGACCGTCTGATGCAGGACGAGAATCGCGGCATCGTCGAGGGCCTGCGCCTCGTGCTTCAGCTCTTCCCCAACGCGGTAGGCGTCATCGCGATCGAGGACAACAAGCCGGACGCGATCCAGGCGATGGAGGCGGTCTGCGCGGGTGAGAAGCAGATCTCCGTGCAGCCCGTCAAGGCAAAATACCCGGAGGGCGGCGAGCGAAACCTGATCTCCGTGATCAGCGGGCGCGACCTGCGCTTCGGCCAGCTCCCGGCGGACGTCGGCTGCGTCGTCTGCAACGTGAGCACCTTAAACGCGATCTACCGCGCGGTACATCATTCCGAGCCCCTGATGGAGCGCTATTTCACAATATCCGGCGACGCGATCGCGAACCCCTGCACACTTTCCGTGCGCATCGGCACCTCGCACGCGGAGCTTGTTGAGGCGGCCGGCGGTATCAAGCCCGGCTGCAACGTCAAAAAAGTGCTTTCCGGCGGCCCGATGATGGGTATCGCGATGTCCTCGCTCGACGTGCCGACCTGCAAGGCGAACAACGCCCTGACGGTTCTCGCCGAGGACGAGGTCGAGATCGCCGACGAACAGATGACCGCCTGCATCCGCTGCGGGCGCTGTACGCGCGCCTGTCCGATCCACCTGATCCCGCAGATGATGGCGGAAGCCGCGGAGCGCAAGGATTACGAGCAGTACGAGAAGCGCCTGTACGGCCTGGACTGCATCGCCTGCGGCTGCTGTACCTACGTCTGCCCGGCCAAGCGGCCGCTGATGCAGCTCTTCAAACAGACCAAGGCTGACATCATGGCAGCGAAGAGAAAGTGAGGGGGACGGACTATATGAATGAGAATTTACTGAATCTTTCTTCCAGCCCGCACATCCGGAGCAAGCTGACGACCGGAAACGTCATGTGCGACGTCGTGCTGGCGCTGATGCCTGCCACCGTGCTCGGGATCTACCACTACGGTCTGCACGCGTTCCTTGTGATCGCCGTCGCGATCCTTTCGGCAGTCATCACCGAATTTGTTTTTGATTATATCGCGCAGAAAAAGAACACCGTCAAGGACGGAAGCGCGGTCGTCACAGGTCTTCTGCTGGCGCTTTCCCTTCCGCCCTCGGTACCGCTCTACATCCCGTATCTCGGCGGACTGTTCGCGATCCTTTTCGTGAAATGCTTCTTCGGGGGACTCGGCAAGAACTTCATGAACCCGGCCGTCACGGCGCGGTGCTTTCTGCTGATCTCCTTCGGCAGCACGATGACGAACTATGCCGTGGACGGTATGAGCGGCGCGACCCCTCTGGCTGATCTGAAAGCCGGAGCCGCGATCGACGTCGCAAGGCTGTATCTCGGCGACGCGCCCGGCGTCATCGGAAGCTCCGCGGTCGCTCTGCTGATCGGCGGACTGTTCCTCTGGGTGGTCGGCGGGATCACGCTGGAGATCCCGGTCTCCTGCATCGTCGCGTTCACCGCGTTCATGGCGATCTTCGGGGGCCACGGTCTCGATCCTGCCTTCCTCTTCGCTCACATCTGCGGAGGCGGCGTGCTGATGGGCGCGTTCTTCATGGCGACCGATCCGGTCACGAGTCCTGTGACCTCGCGGGGACAGATTCTCTTCGGCGCCGCGATCGGCGTCCTGGCAGGACTGTTCCGCGCGTTCGGCTCGGCGGCCGACTCGTTCAGCTACGCGATCATCCTCGGAAACATCCTGGTGCCGTTCATCGACAAGCTCCCGATCCCGAAGCCGCTCGGCTACAAGGAGAGCGAGAATGAGCCGCGCCAGTTCCCGAAAGCCGCGGTCAATCTGACCGCGATCACGCTGATCGCCGGCCTGGCCTTAAGCAGCGTCTACATCGTGACAAAGGACAGGATCGAGGAGCAAAAGATGGCGGCCAACGCAGCCTCCTACCAGGAGGTCTGCCCGGAAGCGGAGTCCTTCTCCTACGACGACGCCATTACCGCCGCGGTCGACGCTCTGGAGGGCAATCCGTACAACCAGGAAAAATACGGCAGAACCTATATTAAGGAAACGGTCGTCGGCATGACGGCTGACGGCTCCGTGGCCGGCTACGTCCTGAGCGTCACCAGCTCGGACGGCTACGACGGCGACGTCACGATCTCCGTCGGCCTCTCCACGGACGGCACGGTAAACGGCATCGCGTTCACCGAGCTCCACGAGACGGCCGGCATGGGCATGCTCTGCGGCGAGGACGCGTTCAAGAGCCAGTTCTCCGGCGTGCAGACCGATGCATTTATTCTGAACAAGGCCGGAGGCTCCACGGCGGACAACGAGATCGACTCCGTGTCCGGTGCCTCCACGACTTCCGGCGCCGTGGTCAACGCAGTCAACACCGCGCTCGACTTTTACGCGGCACATTTAAAATAAGGGGGCTGAACAATGAACAAATATGTGGAACGAATCTATAACGGAATTGTAAAGGAAAACCCGTGTATCATCCTGATGCTCGGCATGTGCCCGACGCTCGCGGTCACGACGTCCGCGATCAACGGCGTCGGCATGGGGCTCTCCACCCTGGCGGTGCTGATTTTTTCCAACCTGATCATCTCCCTGATGCGAAATATCATCCCGGATCAGGTGCGCCTGCCGGCATACATCGTCATCGTGGCCTCGCTCGTGACGGTCGTCGACCTGATCATGCAGGCCTACACGCCGGGGCTCTACAGCGCGCTCGGCATCTACATCCCGCTGATCGTGGTGAACTGCATCATCCTCGGCCGCGCCGAAGCCTACGCGAACAAGGTGACGCCGGATCTCGCGTTCTTCGACGGAGTCGGCATGGGCTTAGGCTTCACGATCGCGCTGACCGTCATCGGCCTGGCGCGCGAGTTCCTCGGCTCCGGCTGCGTGTTCGGCATCCAGGTGCTCTCGGAAGAGATCTTCCACCCGATCGCGATCTTCGGCCAGGCGCCGGGCGCGTTCCTGATCATGGCGATCCTGATCGCGATCCTGAACGGCGCCAGCATCTCCACAAGAGCAAACGACAAGGTGGAGGGCTGCGACGGTTGCTGCGCGACCTGCGCAAAGAGCTGTGATTCCAGAGAAAAGGAGGAAGCAAAGGCATGAATAACTCATTGATCCTGATCATTGTCACGACTGCGCTCGTCAACAATGTCGTGCTCAGCCAATTCCTGGGCATCTGCTCCTTCCTCGGCGTATCAAAGCAGCTCAAGGCGTCCGCGAGTCTGGGCGGGGCGGTCATCTTCGTCATGACGATCTCTTCGGCCGTGGCGAACCTGCTCTACACCTTCCTGCTCGCGCCGCTTCAGCTGGAGTACCTGAACACGATCGTGTTTATCCTCGTCATCGCCACTCTGGTGCAGATGGTCGAGATGTTCCTGAAAAAGACGTCTCCCGGCATCTACAAGGCGCTCGGCATCTATCTGCCGCTGATCACGACGAACTGCGCCGTGCTCGGCGTCGCGCTGACGAACGTGCAGGACGGCTACGGCTTCGTAGAGAGCGTGGTGGCCGGCTTCGGCACCGCCGTCGGCTACACGATCGCGATCATCCTGCTGGCCGGTATCCGCGAACGCATCGATGAATCCAGCGTTCCGAAGCCGTTCCGCGGCGCACCCGTAGTCCTGCTCTCTGCCGCCCTGATGGCAATCGCCTTCATGGGCTTCGGCAGTCTGGCCCTGTAAAGGAGGTATACATATGCAAGGAATTATCATCGCCACCGTCGCGGTGGGCGTCATCGGCCTCCTGATGGGCTTGCTCCTGATTACGGTCGATAAAAAGTTTAAAGTAGAAGTGGATGAGAAAGAGCTAGCGGTACGCGAGTACCTGCCTGGGAACAACTGCGGCGCCTGCGGCTATGCAGGCTGCGACGCGATGGCCTCCGCCATCGTACATGAAGAGGCCCCGGTGAATGGCTGTCCGGTCGGCGGCGCGGCCGTCGCAGAGAAAATCGCCCATATCATGGGCGTGGACGCCGAGGAAACCGAGAAGATGGTCGCCTTCGTCAAGTGCTCCGGCGACTGCGAGAATGCCGCGGCAAGGGCGCATTACGTCGGCATCAGCGACTGCGCTTCCGCGGTGGCCAGCGGCCTCTCGCCGTGGACCTGCGATTACGGCTGCATCGGCTTCGGCACCTGCGCGGCGGCCTGTCCGTTCGACGCGATCTCTGTCCATGACGGCGTGGCACGCGTAGACCGCGAGAAATGCCGCGCCTGCGGCAAGTGCGTGGCGGCCTGTCCGAAGCACCTGATCGAGCTTCTCCCGGACAAATCGCCATATGCGGTGCGCTGCTCCAACAAAGACCGCGGCGTCGCCGTCAAGAAAGTTTGTTCCGCCGGCTGTATCGCCTGCAAGCTCTGTGAGAAGCAGTGTGAATCCGATGCGATTCATGTGGAGAACAGCATCTCCCACATTGACTATGAGAAGTGCATCGGCTGCGGCAAGTGCGCCGAGAAGTGCCCGGTGAAGGTCATCACAAAGCGCGCGTAACTGGCACGAACCGACGCGAACAAATACAATTTGAATGATCGAATATCCAAATTTAAACAGAAACACCAAAACGGCGATGCAAACGCATCGCCGCCCTTTTTATACAGATACAATCTCATGGTTGCAAACTACTCTGCAGTTTCCTCCGCCGGAGCTTCCTCAACTGCCTCTGCGACTTCCTCTGCCGGAGCTTCCACTGCTTCCTCGACCGCCTCTGCAGCCTCCTCCACCGGGGCTTCCACTGCTTCCTCAACTGCCTCTGCAGCCTCCTCCACCGGGGCTTCCACTGCTTCCTCAACCGCCTCTGCAGCAGCCTCCTCCACCGGGGCTTCCATTACTTCTTCCGCTGTCTCTGCAGCCTCCTCTGCCGGGGCTTCCTCGGCTGCATCCGTCGTCTCTTCTGCCGGAGCAGGCGACGGAGCTGCCGCCTCAAGAGCCTTCATACTCAGGCTAATCTTATGGTCGACTCCATTGAAATCTACAACCTTTGCCTCGATCATCTGACCGGTCTTGAGAATGTCAGACGGCTTGTCCACATGCTCGTGAGAGATCTGCGATACATGAAGCAGCGCGTCGATTCCCGGCTCAAGCTCAATGAATGCGCCAAAATCGGTCATCCTTGCCACCTTGCCCTGCACGACAGTGCCGATCGCATACTTCTCTCCGGCCGTCAGCCATGGATTCTGATCCTCAAACTTCAGGCTCAGCGCGATCTTATCGCCCTTGATATCCTTGATCAGGACGGTAAGGGGCTCCCCCGCCTTGAACACCTTCTTCGGATTCTCCACATGTCCCCAGGACATCTCGGAGATATGGAGCAGACCGTCCGCTCCGCCCAGATCGACAAACGCGCCAAAGTCCGTGACATTCTTGATAACGCCTTCCACCACATCGCCAACGGCAATACGCTCGAACAGCTCTCTCTGCATCTCCGCCTTCCGCGCGACGAGCAGCTGCTTGCGGTCGCCGATAATCCTTCTTCTGCGCGGATTGAACTCAGTGATCACAAATTCGATCTCCTGCCCCGCATACTTCTCCAGATTCTTCTCATACGTATCGGAGACAAGGCTTGCCGGAATGAAAACTCTCGCCTCATCCACAACAACGCTCAGGCCACCGGAAAGCACCTGTACGACCGGCGCTGTGAGCACCTCCTGCGTATTGAACGCCTCCTCCAGTCTCTTATTTCCTCTGTCTGCCACAAGGCGCTTGTAAGTGAGCTGAACCTGTCCGTCTCCGTCGTTCACCTTGAGAACCTTCGCCTCCATCGTGTCATTCACCTGTACAAGAGTGCGGAGATCGACGTTTGAGTCATTTGTATATTCCGTGCGGGTGATAATACCGTCTGCCTTGTACCCGATGTTCAGAACGATCTCGTCTTCCTTGACATCAATCACAGTGCCCTCGACAATCTCTCCATTGTGAATAGTCTTTAATGATTCTTCCAGCATTTGTTCAAAACTTAAATCTGACATTGTTTTGAAACCTCCTCAATCAAAATATTTGGGGTGGATGCCCCTGCTGTAATACCTACGCAACCAATGGATGATAATCGTCGAAGATCCAGATCCTTTATAGTTTGTATATAGTAAGTATTTGCACATTCCATCTTGCATATCTCAAACAGCTTCCGTGTGTTGGAACTGTGTCTGCCGCCGATAACGATCATACTGTCCACCTTCGCCGCAATTTCCCGCGCTTCCGACTGACGCTCCTCCGTTGCACTGCAAATAGTGTTCAAGATATCCACTTCATCATAACTCATTTTCAAAATAATTTCAACTAAATTATCAAATTTCTTGTAATTAAATGTCGTCTGAGACACGATGCAAAGACGCTTTCCGAAAATCGGAGAAAATTGTTTTGCTTCCTCCTCCGTCCCGATCACTTTCACCGGGCCAAGGCACCATCCTTTGATCCCTTCGACCTCCGGATGTCCCTCGTTTCCAATGATCACGACCTCGTCCCCCTGCTCGCTGTGCTCGCGGACAATCCGATGGATCTTCCGAACAAACGGACAGGTCGCATCCACGATGTGCAGTCCTTGCTCCTCGATTTTCCGGTAAATATGCTCTGGCACGCCGTGCGAGCGGATGATCACGGTTCCCTCGGTGAGCGAATCCAGCTCTTCCTCGCCCTCTATGATCTGCACGCCCTTTTCCTGCAGTTCGCGCACTACCTCCTCATTGTGAATGATCGGCCCGTATGTATAGATCGGCTTCACGCCCTCCTCAATCTGCCGGTAAACCTGCTCCACGGCGCGCTTCACGCCAAAGCAAAAGCCTGCCGTCTTCGCCACGATCACTTCCATGCCTCTTCTGGTATCGCTCCTCTCGTATTTCCTTTTATATTTTCTCCCGACGACTTTCGTTCGCGCTTCCTTTGGGACCCGACGTCAGGCGCCGCACCCGCTTCCAATGCGCTCCCGCGCCAGCTCTACGATCCTCGCGGTCACTTCCTCGATCGTCATGTCGGACGAGTCCACCAGCACCGCATCCTCCGCCTGTTTAAGCGGCGCCGTCTCACGATGCATATCGCGGTAATCGCGCTCCTCAATATCCTTCTCGATCGCCTCAAGGGAGCAGCTTTCCCCGCGCTCAATAAGCTCCTTGTAGCGGCGCTGTGCGCGCGTCTGCACACTGGCGGTCAGATAGATCTTGAGCTGCGCATCCGGTAAAATTGCTGTCCCGATATCCCGACCGTCCATCAGGACATTCTCCTTTCTCGCCAGCTCCCGTTGCAGATCGGTCAGCTTCGCGCGCACCTGAGGCTTCGCCGCGCAGGCACTGGTCCTGGCGCTCACCTCCTCGGTCCGGATCGACCCGGACACATTTTCCCCGTTCAGATAGACCTGCTGCGCACCGTCCCGGTAATCGATCGTCACCTCGATCTCCGCAAGCGAACGCTCCAACGCCTGGACGTCCTCGATGTCCGTGCCGCGCCTCATCAGCCCGAGCGTGATCGCCCGGTACATCGCGCCGGTATCTACATAAATAAAGGAAAGCTCCTTCGCCGCTCGCTTCGCAATCGTGCTCTTGCCGGCTCCGGCCGGCCCGTCTATCGCTATGTTAAAGCTCATGCCTTGTCTCCTGTCCTGCTCTTATTCTGCCCCGTCATACTCAGATAGAAGCCTCACGCCAAAATACCCGCCCCGGCCGCATATCCGGTCGACCAGGCAATCTGCAGATTGAAGCCGCCCGTCACCGCATCGAGATCCAGCACCTCGCCCGCAAAATACAGGCCGCTCACCCTCCGCGATTCCATTGTCGCCGGATCGATCTCTCTGACATCGACGCCGCCCCTCGTGATAACGGCTTCATTATACCCTCGAAGTCCAGTCAATGTCAAAGGAAAATGTTTCGTGTACGCAATCAGTCTCTGCCGTTCCTCCCGCGTGATCTCATGGACCGGCTTCTCCGCCGGGATCCCGCACAGGCAGATCATCACCGGGATCAGCTTCGCCGGAAACAACGTCCCCAGCACCGTCTTAAGCTGCTTATTCTTTCCTGCCTCAAACTCTCTGAGAATTCTCGCGTCAAGCTGCTCCTCACTAAGCGCCGGCTTCAGATCGATGCGCAGATCCAGCGGATGTTCGCCCAGTCGCTTCTGCACGGCGCAGCTCGCTGTCAGGATCAGAGGCCCTGTCACGCCGAAATGCGTAAACATCATCTCGCCAAATTCCCTGAAAAGAACCTTCTTTCCATCCAGAATGGATATCTCCACGTTGCGCAGGGAGAGACCCTGCAGCTGTTGCGAAATATCGCCGGCAGTCTCCATCGGCACAAGCGACGGGGAACGATCCGTCACATGATGTCCGGCCGCCTCTGCAAAGCGGTATCCGTCCCCGGTCGAGCCCGTCGTCGGATAGGACAGGCCTCCGGTCGCCACGATCACTGCGTCACATAGAACCCGCCGTCCGGACGCAAGCATGAGTCCCGCGACGCGCCGTCCGGGCGTCTTCGTATCGCGCGGGACGTTCTTTTTCCCTTCGGATCCGCCGTGTATATCCTTCTCTTCCGCCACGCTTCCTGTCTTGTCTGAACCGGCTGCGCATGGCTCCCGATACGGACTGTGCTCCTCGTACAGGATTTCCCGCACTTCCTCATTCAGAAAGACCTTAACGCCGCACGCCTTGAGTCTTTTTGCCAGCGCAGCGATCACGTCTGAGGAATGATCCGAGACCGGAAACACCCGGTTGCCGCGCTCCGTCTTCGTCTTCATCCCTGCATCTTCAAAGAAGCGGATCACCGCCTGACTGTCAAAGCCGTAGAACGCGCTGTAGAGAAATTTCCGGTTCGTACAGACGGCCTGTAGCAGCGCCTCGACATCGCAGCTGTTCGTCAGATTACAGCGGCCCTTGCCGGTGATATAGAGCTTCTTTCCAAGCTTCTCATTCTTCTCATAAAGGCTGACCTCATGCCCATTCATGGCGGCTGACACCGCGGCCATCATGCCCGCCGCGCCGCCTCCGACCACCGCGACTCTGTCCATATCCTTTCCCTTCTCCCATTACTGTGCCGCGCGAAGCCTCGCATTTGCGTCAGCACTCACCAGTATCTGCCGACGGATCCTCATGTCCTGTCTTTCGTCTCGGTCAGCTCCACCGAAGCGTCCACCCTTGTGTCACTCCCCGCCGCTGCGTCTGTATCCCCGCTTCTCAGCTCAAACCAGAATTCCACGCCGTTCTCACAGTTGCGCACGCCGTAATTCTGATGAAACGAATCCATGATCGCCTTCACGATGGAAAGGCCCACGCCACTCCCGCCGTATTCTCTGGTTCGCGCCTTGTCCACCTTGTAAAACTTGTCCCAGATCAGCGTCAGATCTTTCTCCGGAATCTGTTCGCCCGTATTGCGCACGCAGACGCGCACAACGCTGTCTGCACGTCTATCCGCCCGAACCGTGATCCGCCGCTCCCCGTCCACATGGTTCAAAGCGTTGCTCAAGTAGTTTGTCAAAACCTCCTCGACCTTATACTCGTCTCCCCAGGCGTACAGCGAATCCGGAATATCACTGATAATCTCCGCCCCCTTCTGCTGGACAAGGATCGCCACCGACTGCAGCTTATTGCGAATCAGTTCACTTAGGTCAAAGCGCTCCAGCACCACCTGCTCATTGCCGAATTCCAGCTGATTCAGCGTCAGAAGCTTCTGAACCAGACCGTTCATCTTCGACGCCTCGTCCATGATAACTTCGCAGTAAAAAGCGCGACTCTCCTCATCATCGTTCACGCACTCCTGCAGACCCTCTGCATAGCCCTGAATCAGCGCGATCGGCGTCTTCAACTCATGCGACACATTCGACAGAAACTCCTTGCGCATGTCGTCGATCTCTTCTTTTTTCTGGATGTCCTTCTGCAGCTCATTGTTCGCTGTCAGAAGCTGAGAATAGGTTTTCTCAAGGTTCTCCGACATACGGTTGAAGGACTCTCCGAGCTGTCCCACCTCGTCGCTGCCGCCGCTCGTATACTTTGCGCTGAAATCCAGCCCCGCCATGCGCTTGGAGAGCTCGGTCAGCTCTCCGAGCGGCTTTGTCACCCGTCCTGAGATGAACCAGACCAGAATGCTTGCCAGAATCACGCCGAACAGACAGATGTATTTGATGAAATCATTAGAGATGCGCACGCTGTCGCGGATGCTCTCCATGTTGATGCGCATAATGAAATAAAAGCCCTTATCCAGCGTCCCCCACATCTCCATATAGTCGACCGCGACCTCCGGGTCATACTTTTTCTGGATCGTGTACGAATCGTTCTGTACCAGGATGGAATCCGGATCTACCGTGTCCAGCCCGATCCCATAACCGTTCAGACGTCCCAGCATCAGCCGCAGATAGTCCGACTGCGCGTAAGCTGTGTCCGTCCAGATCAGCATTTTGTAATCCTCGTCCGTCACAATGAAAGAAATACTGTTCGCGTTGCACAGCTCTTCGAACTCCTGCACACTGTCCTTCTTCATCCCGCCGCGGTCCGTAATGTTCTCATTCAGGTTTTCATATGCCTTGATCAGCACATCCCTCTTTCGCAGCGAATAGAAATCCTCCAGAAAGAATGTGTTGATCAGATAATTTGCCAGAAAGAGCATGCCTGTCAAAGCGATAAAAATGACCGTCAGCTGCTTTCGTATGGAATTCTTCATTCGTCATCAGCCTTCCACTTCAAACTTATATCCCATGCCCCAGATCGTCTTGATGTAATCTCCGTAAGCGCCCATCTTGCTGCGAAGCTTCTTCACATGCGTGTCGATTGTCCGCGCGTCGCCGAAATAGTCGTAATTCCAGACGCTGTTCAGAATCTTCTCGCGTGAGAGCGCAATGCCCTGGTTCTCCATGAAGTAGGTCAGAAGCTCGAATTCCTTGTAGCTGAGCTCCACGCTCTTCCCATCGATCGTCACCTCGTGCGCGGCGCGGTTGATCTCAATCGCCCCGGCCTTTAGCAAATCGTCCGAGGAGAAGCCGCTCGTCCTGCGCAGGATCGCCTCCACACGCGCAACCAGAATTTTCGGGCTGAACGGCTTGGAAATATATTCGTCCACGCCTAGCTCAAAGCCGAGCAGCTCGTCGTACTCCTCAGACTTTGCCGTCAGCATGATGATCGGGGTCTGAGAATATCTGCGAATCTCCCGGCACACCTGCCAGCCATCCATCTTCGGCATCATCACGTCGAGGATCACGAGAGCGATGTCCTTCTTCTCAAAAAAAATATCGACGGCCTGCTCTCCGTCCTCAGCCTCCAACACCTCGAAATTCTTCTTCACCAGGAAATCGCGCACGAGCTTGCGCATCCTGCTCTCGTCATCCACCACCAATACCTTCAGCTTGTCCATTTACGTCCCGCCCCTTTCAATGACATGAGACCTGACATCCGTTTCCTCGAAATAAACTTCTGTCCGAATCATTCCTTTTCTGCGATTGTATCATGCATTTATGTCCAATATGTGTACAGAAACAGTTCAAAAACCACATTCGGAAAATCAAAAGCGCAGGACCGTCTGTCACAACCCCGCGCCTTCTTTTCATTCTTATATCTTGTCGATATCCGTAAGATTTGCACCGGAAACATTGAGAATTGCCTTCAGGGCAAGATATTTTGATGAAAAATGGAGTAGACGGGAATCGAACCCGTGTCCGAAAGCCAATTCACTGTCCTTCTACTATCATAGTCAGTTCTTTGACATTCCCTCCGGCAGGCGAGAGCTGACACCCTCCTGCTTTTAGTAGCTTCATGATACGCCCGTATGCGCAAAGCTTAGCATACGTCGTTTCCTGCATAGTCGATGCCCGGATCTTAAGGTGCAGGTGCCCTAAGGCGGACAGCTGCCATCAGGCAGCGAGTGCTAAATTATCTTCAGCGTTTATATTTAGGTTTGTGATTTGACGCATCACCTGCGGATAGCTTCTCCAGCTTCATAACCCCCGTCGAAACCTTTACTACCCCATGTTAATTGACATATCCATTGTAATATGACCGGATGCCGCTGTCAACCTGGGCCGCTCAGCCGAGGTTGCGGACCTTGTACTCCCGCTCCGCCTCGCGGCATGCATCCTTCTTCGCGATATCCTGCCGCTTGTCGTAGAGCTTCTTACCTCTGGCAAGACCAACCTCGACTTTGGCAAGGCTCCCGCGGAAATACACCTGCAGCGGGACGATCGTATAACCCTTTTCCTTGATCCTGCCCGTCAGCTTGTTGATCTCGCTCCTGTGCAGCAGCAGCTTGCGCACGCGCAGCGGATCCTTGTTGAAGATGTTGCCTTTCTCGTAGGGGCTGACATGCATCCCGTAGATAAACATCTCTCCGTTCTCGATACGGACAAAGGCTTCCTTGATGCTGCACTTACCCATGCGCAGGGATTTCACCTCGGTGCCGTGAAGCGCAATCCCGGCCTCATGCTTCTCGTCGATGAAATAGTCGTGGTAGGCCTTCTTGTTGTTCGCCACCAGCTTGACAGATTCGCCTATGTCAACCTCCTCCTTTCCTGCAAAATACGAAAGGACCGACGCCTCGCATCAGTCCTCTGTCGTCAAAATCCCAGATTCAAAATGATCGCCAATACAATAAAGAGAATTGCCAGAACCTTGGTGATCTTTACGAGATTTCCTTCCATGGAACGCGATTTGTTCTTTCCCCAGTAGGTATCTCCCATGCCGCCGACTGTACCAAGCCCTGCGTCTTTTCCCTCCTGCGCCAGAACGATCACTGTCAGCGCGACACAAACCAATGCGAATATAATTGTCAAAAAAGTTCTCACAGTAAATTACACCTCCTATGTCAACGCATCCAGTCTACCACAGGAATTCGCGAAATGCAAGCAAATTATTTAAAAGGATTCTCATAAACTGCCGAAAGTCCCAGTGTGTCCTCGATACGCAGGAGCTGGTTGTACTTCGCCACACGCTCGCCTCTGCAAGGAGCTCCCGTCTTGATCTGACCTGTGGCAGTCGCCACAGCCAAATCCGCAATCATCGTGTCCTCCGTCTCTCCGGAACGGTGGGAAATGATGGCCCGATAACCGTTCCTATGCGCAAGCTCAATTGCTTCAAGAGCCTCCGTCAGAGTCCCGATCTGATTTGGCTTGATCAGGATCGCATTCCCTGCCCCAAGCCGTATCCCTCTGTGCAGCCTCTCCTCATTCGTGACAAACAGGTCGTCTCCCACAAGCTGAATGCGGGACCCGAGGCGCTCCGTCAGCCTCTGCCAGCCTTCCCAGTCGTTCTCATCCAGCCCATCCTCGATGGAAGCGATCGGGAACTTTCCGCACAGATCCTCCAGATATGAAATCATCTCCTCCGGCGTGCGGCGAATCTTCTGTCCCTTCCGCCTGCCCTCTCCAGGAAAGAGATATGCGCTTTCAGACACGTCGTACAATTCGCTCGCGGCCACATCGAGCGCGAACACAACATCCTGTTCCATCCGATAGCCGGCCTTCCCGACTGCCTCGCAAATCAGCTCCAGCACTTCCTGCGCGTCCGCAAGCTCCGGTGCGAAGCCGCCCTCATCGCCAACGCCCGTCGAAAGTCCGCGCTCCTTCAGAAGTCCTCTGAGCGTGTGATAAATCTCAGAGCACATTTGAAGTCCATAGGCAAACCCGTCCGCGCCCACCGGCATGATCATGAACTCCTGAAAATCGATAGAATTGTTCGCGTGGCAGCCCCCGTTCAGAATGTTCATCATCGGCACAGGCATCCTGTGCGCGTGCATGCCCCCGAGGTATCGAAAAAGCGGAATATTCAAAGACTTCGCCGCGGTCACAGCCGCTGCCATTGAGATACCGAGGATGCCGTTGGCCCCGAGCCTGCGCTTATTCTCCGTGCCGTCTTCCCGACAGAGGATCCGGTCGATCGCCGCCTGCTCATATACATTCTCTCCTATGATCGCATCCGCAAGAATCGAATTCACAAAATGGCAGGCCTGCTCCACGCCTTTTCCCTGATACCTTGTATCCTTATCCCGAAGCTCGACCGCCTCATACTGACCGGTAGAAGCGCCGGAGGGGACTGCCGCCCTTCCGACGCTTCCATCTTCTGTCATAATCTCAACCTCAACAGTCGGATTCCCCCTGGAATCCAGAATTTCTCTCGCATACACATCTGTAATCGGCATATAATTACACATATTGCAACCTCCTGAATCTTTCTTCGGCATAATCACTTGCGCCGGACAAATTATCTTTTGTTTGCAATAGTATTTCCCGATCAGATTTGTTTCACTCTCAATTTGTCCCTGTGTGTATTTCCTTTATTTACTATTTCACCAGACGTATAATATAAGATACCACTACCGACCCCAGATTGATCCCCTTTAGCCCCAGTGAATTGAATATATAGATGTTCTTGTCCAGCGCCGGGAAATCATGGTCATTCGCTATGTCCTCCTTGAGAGTATTCTCCGGCACGCCGGCCTTCTTCAGCTCATCAACCGTCATATAGCTGCCGTCCGAGGACATGCGCCCGGTATCATACCAGAGCTTATTTCCAGCATACACGTTGGTATGCCCTATTCCTCCCCAGATACAGATGTCGCCCGGAACCAACCCGTTTTCCGCGAACAATTGATCCGCACTCTTGTTGACGTAAATGATCTCACAGCTCTTCTCCAGAGTTTCCTGCACACCCGCGCCAAAGTGAATCTTCCCATCAGCGCCCCAGAAGTTCTCGGACTCCCCCAACCTGCCCATCTCACGCAGCGCAAGGCGGATCGTATGCGCGCAGTTCGTATAGCCGATTCCCCTCTCTGCCATGTCCTTCAGCACAGCTCCCCAGGTATCCTTAACCAGTGTGCTGCTGTTCGAATATGCCAGAAGATGCCCTTTCGCCTTTTGTTCCCGGATCTCCTGCGAATAGCCCTCCATGATATTCAAAAACTCCTGCGCCGCCGCAGACGGACTCGACTCCGGGGCGAGAACCGTCACATCACAGTATGCATACTGAAGGCCATCCTTCGTCATTGCTGTGATCCTCGCCTGGCCTGCGCCAACTGCTATGACCGTGCCGTCTGCGCCGACTGCTGCCACCGCCTGGTTGGAGCTGCCCCAGACGACTCGCGCATATGTCCCGGACACACTCAGCATCCTGGCCTCACCCTGTTGCAGAGTCATCGCTGTCTCCGAGATTGTCAACGGCCTCGGGTCTCCCTGAACCATCACCACGCAGGTGGCAAACACTCCGCTTCCGTCCTTTGCCTTTGCCGTAATCACCGCGTTCCCCGGCTTTTTCGCAGTCACCTTTCCCTTGCTCGAGACAGAGGCAATGCTGCTGTTGCTGCTCTTCCATGTGAGTGTCTTTTTGTATGCATTGGTCGGCTTTACTGTTGCCTTAAGGCTGGTCGATTTTCCCTTCTTCAGCGTAATGCTGGTCTTCTTCAGCGTCACGCTGGTCACTGGCTGTCGCACCGTCACCTTGCAGCTAAATTTTTTCTTGCCTACCTTGGCGGTAATCACAGCTGTGCCTGCTTTCTTTCCCTTCACGACGCCGGAGGAGTTCACACTCGCCAGAGAACTCTTCGAACTGCTCCATTTCACTTTTTTGGACGTCCCCTTTACCTTGAGCTTATAGGTCTGTCCCTTCAGAATGGTAATCTTTTTCTTGCTTATTTTGGCTGCAGCCGACGCCTCAACAGGCACCAGAAGCAGCAAAATCATCGTTGCCAGGATTCCCACTCTCAGAAGCCTCCGGCAAATCCCCGATTTTGCGTCCTTTTCAAAATATACATCCGTCTTCCTCATGGCAATGCCTTCCTTTACATATGAATCGCTACCCGATAGATATCATTCCAGCCACTTTTCGTAGTTATTTTCAGTATACACTATTTTAAAATTATTTCAACTATATTTTACAATTTTATTAAATTATGTTAATAAAAAGAACCGCTACAGAAGGACTCTCATGAGCCTGCCTCTGCAGCGGTCTCTCACTATATCTGCTATTTGATATTAGAAATCTCCACCATTGCCACCGTTAAACGGATCAAAGGAACCATCCATTCCCGGAATTCCGAAGCCGTCAAACCAGAAGTCATCCCCTGTCTGAGGCTCCTGTGCGCTGTCGTCCGAACGTCCGCTCTGATCTCCGTCCTGCGGATCTTCTTCAATTTCGATCTCTATCTCATCGTCCTCCGGCAGCTCTGTCCCCTCCTGAAGGGTCACCTCCACCTCGCGCGCCTCGTAGCTTCCGCCGTTCGCCGTCTGGACTTCGAGTTTCACCGTCTCGCCGACGGAGTAATAGCTGAGCTTATCGACCAGGTCTTCCTTGTTAATCACTGACTCGCCGTCGAACTTTGTGACGACATCTCCTTTTTGGATGCCCGCCTTCTCGCCAGCGGAGCCTTCTGTCACCTCGTACACAAACGCTCCGGCCGGGATATTGTAAAGCTCCTTCGCGTCTGCGGATACATCGACGACCGTGATCCCGAGATAACCCCTCTCGCTGTCGGACAGCTTGTCGCGCGTCTCTTTGTTGATGAGATTCTGAAGCACCGGGATCGCCAGGTCAATCGGGATGGAGTAGCCCATGCCCTCTGCCTCGTCTACGACTTCCTTCGCCAGGTTAATACCGATCACCTGCCCCTTCGCATTGAGCAGCGCTCCGCCGCTGTTGCCGTGGTTGACCGGAGCGTCCATCAGGATCAGCTTCTGGGAAAAGTTCTCGTCAATCGTGACCTCGCGGTCCAGCGCGCTGATAATGCCGCTGGTGACGCTCTGTCCGTAGCCCATCGCGTTGCCGATCGCAATCGCCGGCTCGCCGACCTTCAGATCAGCGGAACTGCCAAGCTGCGCGATCTTGAGCTGTTTACGCACCTCTTCTTTGATATCGGAAAGCTGCACGGCCACAACCGCAAGCTCATAGTCCTTGTCCATCCCCTTGACCTTCGCCGGCGCAAGCAGATCGTCCGGATCCTCCGCCTCCGCGGTAAAGCCGACTGTGATCTCCGTTGAGTCCTTCACCACATGGCTATTCGTCGCGATCAACAGCTCTTCATCGTTCTGTGCAATGATGATGCCGGAAGCCGCACCCGTCATCTCGTACTCCTGCACCCCGTAGAAGTAGGTCTCAACCTCCTCCACAGACTTCTCCGTGATCGAGACGATGGACGGCATACAGTTCTCGACAATCTCCGAGACATCCGTCGCCACGATGGACGCATTCCCGGATACCCGATCGATTTCCGCAAAAGTCTCCTTCTGCTTCTCGGTCTCCGTTTCCGTTTCCGTCTCCGTTTCCGCTTCAGCCGCTTCGGTCGAAAGCTCTGTCTTTGCATCTTTGTCGTCGGAATCCGCGAGGTTCAACGTCACGCCCGGCGTCTCATCCTCCTCCGCGAATACGACCTTCGCCGTCTTCCATGCATCGGCCCCGGCAAGCACGCCTACCGCGAGCAGTCCTGCCATCGCGACCGCAATGCGGCGTTTGCATTTCGAATTCCTGTTTTCCTCATTGTGCTTATTGGTGTAGTTCTTCATAGTGAATCCCCTTTCGTTGCTGTCTCTTTGCTTTTTCGTTCCTCAATTGATGAATTCACTATATCGGACTTTTGTGTCAAATTTGTGAAAAACCTGTGGGCTTTTCGTGTCCGACAACGAACTGTGCAAAACGACCGAACGCCAAAACGGCAGCCTGCACTGCTCAATTAATCATTTTCCAGGAACGCGTACTGGCTCATGTACAGCTGGTAGTACTCTCCCTGCTTCGCCATCAACTCCTCGTGGGAGCCGCGCTCGAGGATATTCCCGTTGTCGATGTACATGATACAGCTCGAGTTCTTGATCGTGGACAGGCGGTGCGCGATGATGAAGGAGGTTCTCCCCTTCAGCAGCTCCAACAGACCTCTCTGCAGCAGAATCTCCGTCTCCGTGTCGATGCTCGAGGTCGCCTCATCCAGGATCAGAATCTTTGGGTCGGCGAGAAGCGCCCGCGCAAAGGAAATCAACTGCCGCTGACCCGCTGAAAGCCGACTCCCACGCTCGTTCACCTGCGTCTGATAGCCGTTCTCCATCTTTATAATGAAGTCATGCGCGCAGACGGTCTTCGCGGCCCGGACGACCTCCTCGTCCGTAGCCTCCCGGTTGCCGTAGCGGATGTTGTCCATGATCGTGCCGGAGAAGATGAAGCTGTCTTGCATCATCACGCCCATCTGTCTGCGCAGGGAGCGGATCGTGACCGTACCTATGTCGATCCCGTCCACGAGGATCTGCCCGCCGTCGACATTGTAGAAGCGGCTCAGCAGGTTGACGATCGTCGTCTTGCCCGCGCCGGTCGGCCCTACGATGGCGAAGCTCTCTCCCACCTCCGCCTTAAAGTTCACATTGTCCAAAATCCGCACGCCCGGCTCGTAGGAAAAGACTACATGCTTAAATTCTACTTCGCCCCTGATCGGCGGCATCTCGGTCGCTCCCGGCGCGTCCTTTACGTTGACCGGTTCGTCGATCGTCTCAAAGATGCGCTCCAGGTACGAGATCGCCGTCAGCAGCGAATTGTAGAAGGACGCCAGCGTGTTGATGGGGTTCCAGAACTGCCCGATATAGATGGACAGCGCCACCAGCGCGCCCACGGAGATCCAGTCCTTCCCGGCTGCGAGCCAGCCCACGCCGACAAAGTACACGAGCGCCGTCGCCAGGATCGAAATCACCTGCACCACGGGGCCGATCATGAAGTTGTATTTGATGACGCTCATCCAGGCCCTGCGGTAGCTGCCGCTTAGATTATTGAAGATCTCGGTGTTGCGGTTCTCCCGCACGAAGGCCTGTGTCACGCGGACGCCGTTGATGCTCTCCGCGATATAGGCGTTCAGGTTGGACTGCTTGTTGCTCGCGAGCTGCCAGCCGCGGCGCTGCTTTTTCTTGACGAAGAGCACGATCGCACCCAGGACCGGCAGGCCGCACATGCACACCAGCGTCAGCGGCACACTGTAGTAAAACATAAAGCACATGATAAAGATCAGGGAGCAGCAGTCCGTGATCGTGTTCACGATACCGTTGGAGAGCAGGTCGCTGATGTTGTTAACGTAATTGACCAGGCGCACCTGAATCTTCCCGTGCGGACGGCTGTCGTAGTACGAGAACGGCAGCTCCTGCAGATGCGCGAACAGGTCGCTGCGCAGAGCGTGCACAATGCCCTGGCCGATCTCGGCCGTCCACTTGATCTTGATGCGCAGGTTGAAGGCCGAGATCAGAATGATCACCAGGGCGATCATCGCCATCAAAACGATGCCTTTTTTGTCGCCGGCCGGTATGTAAATGTCCATGACCCGCTGCGTCAGCACCGGGATCAGCATGCCGATGGCGCTCGTGAACAGCATGATCACGATGGTCGCCGCCAGCTTTTTGCGGAACGGCCCGGTGTAGCCGAACAGGCGGATCACCTGCTTCATATCAAATTTTGTCTCGAGGGTCTCGTCGACGTCGTATTTGTTGCGAGCCATCAGTATTCCCCCTTTCCCTTGTTCGCACGGATCGCCTTGAACTGGTCAAACTCTCCGTACTGGTGGTGGAACACGGTGGAATAGTATCCCTTCTTCGCGAGCAGTTCCTCATGCGTGCCCTGCTCGATCAGGCGGCCGTTGTCCAGCACGAGGATCTGATCCGCGTGCATGATCGACGAGATGCGGTGCGCGATGATAAAGACGGTCCGGTGGGCGGATACCTTTTTCAGCTCGTGCTGGATGATCGACTCGGTCTCCATGTCGATGGCCGAGGTCGTGTCGTCCAGGATCACGATCGACGGATCCTTCAGGATCGCCCGCGCGAGGGCAATCCTCTGCTTCTGTCCGCCGGAGAGACCCACGCCGCGCTCGCCGACGATCGTGTCGTAGCCCTCCGGCATCTCCATGATAAAGTCGTGCGCGTTGGCGATCTTCGCCGCCTTCTCCACTTCCTCAAACGGGCAGTCCGGATCGCCGTAGGCGATGTTCCCCTCGATGGTGTCGGAGAACAGGAAGACGTCCTGCATCGCCACGCCGATGTTGCCCCGCAGCATCTGCAGGTTCAGATTCCGCACGTCGATATCGTCCACCTTCACCGCCCCGTTGGTGACGTCGTAGAAACGGCAGACCAGACTGATCAGGGTGGACTTTCCGGAGCCGGTCGCCCCGATGATCCCCACTGTCTGCCCCGGCTTTACAGAAAAGCTGATATCGCGCAGGATCACGTCGTCGTGCGCGAAATAGTCCACATGCTCAAAGCTCACGCTGCCCTTCAGACGGCGGTCTTCCATATGTACTGGCATCTCCGGCTGTCCGATCTCCGGCTCGGTCGTGTAGACCGCGTAGATCTTTTCGATGGCCGCCACGAAACGCTGCAGATCGTTGATGATCCAGCCTGCCTGCCGCAGAGGACTGTTCAGCATCCACAGATAGCCGTTGACCGTGACCATGTCTCCCAGGGAAACCTGCCCGTCGATCACCATAAAGCCGCCCATGATGATGAGGATCACGGTCAGGCACTGGGACAAAACCTCGAACATGGGGATGTACTTCATCCACACATGGGAGGCGCCCAGCTGCGCGTCCCGATAGGCGTCGTTTTCTTTGTTGAATTTCTCCGTCTCGTAATCTTCCTTCGCGAACGCTTTCACCACACGGTTGCCCGCAATATTCTCCTGCGCGAAAGCGTTCAGGCTGGAGAAGCAGTCGCGGATGTGCGCGAACGCCGCCCGGACATTTTTGCCCTGGCTCAAGGTCACCGCCAGCGAAAACGGCAGCACGATGAGCATGCACAAGGCGAGCTTCACATTCACCGTGAAGACCATCACCAGCGCCAGCAGGAAGATCAGCACATTCTCAAAGGTAAAGTAGATCACATGCGACACCATGTGCCGCACCGCATCGATATCGCCGGTCTGCCGCGACATCAGATCGCCCGTACGGTTGCGGTTGAAGAAGGCGAAATCCTCCTTCATCAGCTTCTTGTATGCTTCCTCGCGCATGTCGTAGATTGTGCCCTGACTCGAGTACTCAAAGCACATCAGGAAAATAAAGCGCAGCGCGGAGCGGACGAGGGTCACGGCGATCATAACGATCAGCAGCGTCGTCAGCCGCTCGAAATGCCCTCCGTTTATCACGTCGTCCACGATCTCGCCGGAGATCCGCGGATTGATGAGCTGCATGACGGCTGTGACCGCCACCAGGATCAGGCCCACGATCATGCGCAGGCGGTACTTTTTCAGGAATGACAGAAACCAACGTATGGGGGTCATCTGTCTGTCCTCCTCTCCTCTCGAAATAATTGCGTGCAAATAAGTTTTTATCAGGAAAAAAGCGATTCGTCAATACCTGAATGCACAATATTTAAAAACATACATAAAAAGGGACCGGTGACAAAAATCCGAATTACCATTTTCATCAAGGGTCCCATTCACAGAATGTTTCCGGATATTACGTTTTCTTTCACCCGCCCTGCGTCCGACAGCCCGGTCCAGGCATGGCGGGCAAAGGCTCGCACGCCAATCCGCTCAGCACGTCGCGAGCAGAGGTTCGCCCGTCAGCCCGCTCAGCGCGCCACGAGCAGCGACTCGCCCGTCATCTCCTTCGGCTGCTCCATGCCCATCAGCTCGATCAGCGTCGGCACGATGTCCGCAAGTCGGCCGCCCTCTCTCAGGCCGTACTTCTCGTCGCAGTTCACGAGGATGAACGGCACCTGGTTCGTCGTGTGCGCCGTGAACGGCTCGCCGGTCTCGTAGTCGATGAGCTGCTCCGCGTTGCCGTGGTCCGCGCAGATGAACATCTGCCCGTTCACTGACTTGACCGCCTCGACGACCTTGCCCACGCACTCGTCGACCGCCTCGATGGCCTTGACCGCCGCCTCAAGAACGCCGGTGTGGCCTACCATGTCCGGGTTCGCGAAGTTCGTGATGACCACGTCGTACTTTCCGGATGTAACCGCTTTCACCACATTCTCACAGACCTCATAGACGCTCATCTCCGGCTTCAGGTCGTAGGTCGCGACCTTCGGGGAATTCACGAGGATGCGGTCCTCGCCCTCGTTCGGCGCCTCAACGCCGCCGTTGAAGAAGAACGTGACATGCGCGTACTTCTCGGTCTCTGCGATGCGCGCCTGCTTCATGCCGTGCGCCGCCAGATACTCGCCGAAAGTGTTCGTGATCGAAACCTTCTGGAACGCGATCGTCTTGTTCGGGATCGTCACGTCGTACTCGGTAAAGCAGACGTAGACGACCTTCTTGCGCGGCCCGCGCTCAAAACCCGTGAAATCATCACAGCAGAAGGTACGCGTGATCTCCCTCGCGCGATCCGGACGGAAGTTGAAGAAGATGATCGAATCGTCGTCCTGGATCGTCGCGGTCGGCGCGCCGTCCTTCATGACCACAGTCGGAACCACGAACTCATCCGTAACGTCCTTCTCGTAGGACTGCGCGACCGCCTCGACGCCGGAAGTTGCCTGCTCGCCCTCACCGAGCGTCAGCGCGCGGTACGCCTTCTCGACGCGATCCCAGCGGTTATCTCTGTCCATCGCGTAATATCGGCCTGACACCGTCGCGATCTCGCCGACGCCGATCTCCTTCATCTTGTCAGTGAGCTCCTGCACATAATCCTTTCCTGACGCCGGCGGCGTATCTCTGCCGTCCAGGAAACAATGTACATATACCTTCTTCAGGCCGAAACGCTTCGCCATCTCGAGCAGTGCGTACAGATGTGTATTGTGGCTATGCACGCCGCCGTCCGAGAGCAGCCCGTACATGTGCAGGCTGGAATCCTTGTCCTTCGCGTTCTGCATCGCGCGCTTCAGCTCGGCGTTCTCGAAGAAATCGCCGTCCTCGATCTCCTTCGTGATGCGCGTCAGATCCTGATAGACGATGCGGCCCGCGCCCATGTTCAGGTGCCCCACCTCGGAGTTGCCCATCTGGCCGTCCGGGAGGCCTACCGCCAGCCCGCTCGCGTTGCCGTGCACAAACGGGCAGGTCGCCATCAGCTCGTCCATCACCGGCTTCTTCGCCAGCGCGATCGCGTTGCCCTCTTTCTTATCGTTCAGTCCGTATCCGTCCAGAATCATCAATACTGTTGGTCTTTTGCTCATGTTCATTCTCCTCAAATTATGATATTGGTGTATAGTTCACTTAAAGTTTAATCCGAACGCGTGCTCTGCCTGCGGATGTTCCGCCGCAAACACGTTATTCTCCTTGATTCGGCTGCGACGCGAAGCTAGTCCTTTAGGGCGCCGCCTATGGACAGCTGTCTCCGCAAACTCGCTTCGCTCAGACATGCTCCGACAGCTGTCGCTATGCTCGCGAATCCTACGTCGAACTGCCTATCGTTTGCGCGCGAAACACCGACAGCACATCGCACGCTGTTCTATCGCATACCAGTGCACAGCCCTACAAAAGGGACTTGCTGTGTCAGGGCAGATCATTGAAGGCCGCCGGTGCTTAGTGAGCGCGAGCGAACTTATGCACCGCTGCGTGCCCGATTAAGCGCGAGCGGGTCTGCCCTGACATTGCAAGCCCTTGCAGGGCGTCCGGATAGCCAATATGTGAATTAAACACGAA
>CANQVT010000030.1 GCA_947627365.1 uncultured Lachnospiraceae bacterium
AAGGAGAACAACGTGTTTGCGGTGGACAGGCACATCGGCTCCTGCGGCGTCCGGGTTTTGTGAATTAAACACGAAGATATTTCCGCAGCTGCCGCACAATCTCCTGCACATCGATCGGCTTCGCAACATGCGCGTTCATCCCGGCGTCCAGACACCTCTTGATATCATCGGAGAACGCGTCCGCGCTCTGCGCGATGATCGGGATTGTCTTCGCGTCCTCGCGGTCCAGCGCGCGGATCGCCATCGACGCCTCATAGCCGTTCATGACCGGCATGCGGATATCCATCAATATCGCCTCATAGTAGTCCGGCGGCGACTGCTCGAAGAGCTCCACGCACGCCTTGCCGTTCTCCGCCCGGTCAAGCTGCAGACCAAACTCTGAAAGCAATCCGTCCGCCACCTCCCAGTTCAGGTCGTTGTCCTCCGCAAAGATGATGTGATTTCCTTTGAACATCACATTTTCAGCTTCCCCGGATACAGAGAGAGGCTCGTCCGCCTCCTGCTTCGGCGCTTTCTCCAGATCGAGCGTCACATGAAATTCCGTGCCCTTCCCCTGCTCGCTCGCGACCTCGATCGTCCCCTTCATCGCGTCCACGATATATTTCGTGATCGCCATGCCGAGGCCTGTTCCTTCTGTCTTCTGCACCCTCGCGCTATCCTCGCGCGCGAAGGTTTCAAATACCCTCTTCCGGAATTCCTCGCTCATGCCGATCCCGTTGTCCCTGACACGGAAATGCGCCCGCACATACTCCGCCCCGAGCGGCGACTCCTCCTCGTAAAGCTCGAGCCCGACCGATCCGCCCTCCGGCGTAAACTTGACCGCATTGCCGAGCAGATTCATCAGCACCTGATTCAGCCGGACGCTGTCGCAGCGGACATACTCCGCTGAGATATCATGAATGCGGACGTCGAATTTCTGATCCTTCTGCTGGCTCTGCGACAGTATGATGTCGGCGGATCCCTGCGCGATCTCGCACAGAGAGGTCTGCTCCATGTTCAGGGACATCTTGCCGCTCTCGATCTTCGCCATGTCGAGGATATCGTTGATCAGACCCAGCAGGTGCCTGCTGGACTGCGTGATCTTCTTCAGGCAGTTCTGCACCTGCCCCTTGTCGTCCGGGTTTGACAGCGCGAGCGCGGTCATGCCGACAATCCCGTTCATCGGCGTGCGGATATCGTGGCTCATGTTGGAGAGGAATTCGCTCTTGGCCCGGTTCGCGTGCTCCGCGGCCTCCCGCGCCTCCTCCATCTTATCCATGTGCTGACGCAGCAGATGGAAATACCAGCCGAAAATGAGGAGCAGGATGATCACGATGATCACACAGTTTCGGATCGCGGTCGTGGTCCACGTATTTCCGAGATCGCCGATCGCCTTGTTCAGCTGCCCGTACGGCATGAACATCATGAGGTACCACTCTGTGTTCGGCAGACTCGTCGCGTACAGATAGCGCTGATCGTTCCCCAAAAGCGTAAACTGCGTCGAATAGCTCTCGTTCTTCGCCATCGCCGCGCGAAGCTCCTTCGTGTACTGCTCGACCGACTTTCCGCCGACGTCTGTGTACTTATTCTGAACGCGGGTGAAGTAATCGTCGTCGTCCACCTCTTCGTCCCGGATGATAAAGCTCCCGTCCTTGCGGATGATAAAATAGTAATCCGTCGACTCCTCCAGATTCAGCGCGAGCGTTTCGCTGATATAACTCACCGGAAGTCCGGCGACCAGCCCGATGCACTCTTTGCCGTCCTCCATCGGGTACACCGCCGGAACTCCCATCAGCACGATCTCCTCACCCAGAGAGTCCGTCCCCATCGCGATCTTCTGCTCTCCGTCCTGCAGCGATTCCAGAAAATCATCCGATTCGTCCAGCTCCACATCGGTGCCGAAGAACATGTCGATCGTACCGTCCGAGGCGCACAGCGCCAGATGATCGAAGCCCCTCGAGCGCGCGTGGTGCGTCAGCGTCACGCGCATGGACGTCGGATTCGTGATCGTGTCCGGCGGCACGGCGTCCACAAGACCTGCCACCTGAGATAGCCTCAGATCCATGATCGTGTCGAAATGGCTGGCCGCCTGCCTGCTCATCCCGGACATATAGACCTCGCCGATCTCGCCGATTGTCTCCGCGCTCTTGCGGTTCATGCGAACCGTCTGCGTTGTGAAGACGATCACGCAGAGAATGATCACAAAAATAATACTGCCGATCAAAAGTCTGGGCGCCTTGTGTTTCATCTTCCGCTGCCTCCTGTGACATCATTTCTATAGAAAAGTTTATTACACCATACCTTTATTGTAAAGTTTTTTTGAATAAAAATCCCCTTCGCGCCGCTTCAAAAGCAGTCAGCAAACCAGTAAAAGTATTTTTTTAATGGTAAGCCTCCGGTTAATAGCAGGACAGCGCTACAAGAGTCTTGAAACTGTCCGGAAAAAGGATTATACTTGTGGGCAAGAGCGGTACTTTGTGCGGATGCACAGCAAAACATAGCATGGGAGGAATGAAATATGGTATACAAACCAAAGGGAGTCTGCTCCATGGAGATCCATGTCGATCTGGATGGGGATGTAATCAAAAATGTGGAATTTGTCGGCGGGTGCTCCGGAAACACGCAGGGCGTCGCGCGTCTCGTGCAGGGAATGAAAGCCACCGACGCGATTGCACGTCTCGAAGGAATCCACTGCGGCCCACGGCCGACCTCCTGCCCGGATCAGCTCGCCCAAGCGCTTAAGCAGGCAATCTCGCAGTAGCACAGTCAGGCAAACACAAAAAGAGGGAATGCTTATGCTGCGGCACAGGCACTCCCTTTTTATTACATTACTTTATTTTTTATACTTCCATATCATTCCCATTTTATCCAGTTATGATAAGGCATCTATTCCGGACAGAAGGGGTTACCAGTAGATCGTGATGAGGCAAAATTCGTCGTCGACATGATAACGGTAATTCCAGGTCGTCACGCCGCTCAAGTCCATCAGATACTGCCCCGGCTCGTCCAGCATCCCGCCCTCAAACAGCCAGTACCGCGCATCTTCGAGCGCCTCACTGCTCCCGAACTTCATGACGATACTGCTCTCCCCGTTCCACACAGAATTCATCAACGCGCTGTGGATCGTGTCATAGTCAAAAAATTCATAGTAATATCCGTTCAGCTTATAATAATCATATTTGTCCGAGGTGCAGGGCGGGAGCGGGATTGAATCGTCCGGCACATGCGTCTTGAACAGATCATACTCGGTGCAGCATAGATAGTTGTAGTTCGTCACATTCTCGCTGTTCTCCCCGTCCGCCTGTTCCGCGAACACCGGATCGCCCCAGGTAACGTCCACGTAATAATATTCGCCGTCGATCCGCACCATGTTCCAGCCGTGATCGCCGCCGTCCTTCGTCTTGCCCGTGATATACGTGCAGAAAAGGCCCATCCGGTGCAGGATATACTGGAACGCCTTCGCGTAGCCGGCGCAGACGGAGGTATGGTACAAAAGCGCGCTCTGAATATTCTGAGAATCCGCGCTGCCCGCCCGATACTCGACCGTGTCAATCAAATATTCGTAGACATATTTGATGCGCTCATAGTCAGACGCGATCGAAGGGATCCGGGCGATGCACTCGTCCGCCGCCGCCTCCAGGCTCTGCTGCATAGACGGCCGAGCCTCCGCAGGAACCGTCGTCTCAAGCTTATATCCGACCATGCGCCCGGAAAAGTCCGTCTCAATCTGCGCGCTTGCGCCGATCCAAAAGATTTCCGGATGATCTGCGAGTACCGCATAATAGACGTCCCAAAATTCATCGCCGCCGATCACCGCCATAAAATCTCCGGCGTCCTCGCCGCGCATGATGTGCACGTAAATCTCCCGGTATGCTTCGTGATACTTTTCCGGAAGATTATCGTAATAATATTCTTCCACAGAGGAGACGAAGCCCTCCTCCAAAGCAGCGTTCTCCCAGCTCTCCAGGCCACCGCCGGTCAAAGCGTAGCGAGCTCTCTTGATCACGTCATAATTTGCAGCGCCAAGTATGAGAACCAGCGCCGCAACTCCGAGAAAACCCCGCAGCACTGCCGAAAATCCAGATCTTTTCTTTTTTCTTTTTCTGTCAAAATCTAGCACTTTCCCACTCATTTATCCGTGTCTCCTGCCCTGTGCTGCTCATCATTTCTGCGTCATATGCATTTTCTGTACAACAGATCAGGGATATCCCGGCCGAGTGATTTGCAAGCTATTGCTTTGCATTTTTAGCGTTCCCACTTATCGCACAGCTCGTTGATCTGCCGTGTGAATTTGTCCAGATCAGCGTTTGCGCCGCCTTCATTCTTTCGGATCACGCCAAGAAGACGCTGCCCGGCCGCCAGCAGTCTCGCAAAGGTCTTCGTCACCTTCGAGGCAGCCTCTGTCTTCTGCACCTTCTTCGTGCGGATCGGCTCCGCCTGCACGATAAATCTGCCGGCGGCCAGATCAAATTCTGTCCCGGAATACGGCGCGTACGCGTCCAGCCCTCTCTCGTTCTTGAGCCGCTCTGTGAACAGGTCGCAGACCGTGTCCTCGCCGTGTACGACGAACACCTTCGACGGTTTTTCTTTAAAGGCTGTAATCCAGTTCATCAGGCCTTGATTGTCTGCATGTCCACTGATGCCGGGCAGCACGAGCACCTCGGCCTTCACCTCGATCTCCTCGCCGAAGAGCTTGACATGCTCCGCCCCGTCGACGAGCGCGCGCCCCAGCGTCCCGACCGCCTGATAACCGACAAAGAGGATCGTCGATTCCGGCCGCCACAGATTGTGCTTCAGATGGTGCTTGATACGGCCCGCGTCGCACATACCGCTCGCGGACAGGATCACCTTCGGCCGCATGTCCTCATTGATACGCTTCGAATCGTCGCTTGTGATAGACGTCCTCAGGCCGGTGAAACCGATCGGGTTGATGCCCTGTCGCAGAAGTTCCGTTGCCTCCTCGTCAAAATCACTCCACATGTGCTCGCGAAAAATATTCGTCGCCTCGTTCGCCAGCGGGCTGTCCACATATACCTCGAAATTGTCGTGCCCATGCACCAGCTTCTCCTGCTTAATGTGTCGGATAAAGTAGAGCATCTCCTGCGTGCGGCCCACCGCGAAGGACGGCACGACCACGTTGCCGCCACGGTCGAAGGTACGTTGGATAACCTCCGCTAATGCCGCCGCGTAGTCCACCGGCGCATCGTGGCTTCTGTCCCCGTATGTCGATTCCATCACGACGTAGTCCGCACTCTCCGGATATTGCGGATCGCAGATCAACGGCTGCCTCGTGTTCCCGATATCGCCGGAAAACACAATCTTCTTCTCGACGTCCTTCTCTTTGATCCAGACCTCGATCGAGGCCGAGCCGAGCAGATGGCCTGCGTCGATAAAACACACACGGATTCCCTCCGCAATCATGATCTCTTTCATATATTCGCAGCGTACAAAACAGGCGAGCACGCCGACGGCGTCGTCCATATCGTACAACGGCTCAACGAACTCGCGCCCGGCTCTCTTTGCCTTGCGGTTCTTCCACTCCGCCTCAAACATCTGGATGTGCGCGCTGTCACGCAGCATGATCTCACACAGATCCGCGGTGCCCGTCGTAGCAAACACCTGACCGTGAAACCCGTTCTTATACAAAAGCGGCAGCTTCCCCGAGTGATCCATATGTGCATGGGTCAGGAGCACCATATCGATATCCGCAGGCTTGACCGGAAGCTCCGCATTTTCGTAGATATCCGGGCCCTGCTCCATCCCGCAGTCGATCAGTATTCTTTTCCCCGCCGCCTCCAGAAGAAAACAGCTGCCGGTGACCTCATGTGTCGCTCCCAAAAATGTAAGTTTCATAGTCTGCACCCCTTCCCATGCAATCTGTTATAGTATGTACATTATACCTTTTTCTGCGCGGTTTGCACAGTATTTTTTATGAATTCTGATTCTAATTCGATTCTGATCCGGAAATCGAATTCGGAAGTCAAATTTGCTTTGCAAAAATAAAACCGCCGCAGCCTGCAAAGAAGAATCCTTCCTCCCCGTATGCCACGGCGGTTCTCTGTTGAAAAATGTCGCCTGCTCAGCCCAGACCTTGCTATACCTCCGTCTGTACCGGGCTGTTACGAAAAATCAATATCATCGATCTTTCACTGAGCGTATTTCAGGAGCCCCGAGCAGCAGATGCTCTCATTCTCCTTCAGTATCACCGGCTTCCGGTCCCATCCGGCCCTGCAGAGCTCTGCGGCGGTTTGGTCATCCAAGTCCTCCGTGCCGATCAGGTAGCGACGAAGCCCCTCTGCAGACACGTCCTGCTTTCCCGCCTGCAGGCTTTTCATGACAGCCAGCTGTGTGCGGGCCTGCCCGGCCGTCAGACCAAGGAAACGGATCATTCCACATTTTTCCTGCGCTTCCCTGCACAGCTTACGACACGCAGCTTCGTCCTCGTTTCCGCCAAAGATCAATGTCCCCGTTCCGAAGGCCGGTCTGCCGTCGCTGCCGCGATATCTGCACACGTCATAGTCCTGATACAACGCACATCCAAGCGCACACCCGTAACCGTCAGGAGACGCTTCCTTCTGACACGGCGCCCCTTCTCTCATGGCCTTGACGCTCATCACGCAATCCTCAAATGCATCGCCCTGCGCTTCAGCAGAAAGCCCATGTGCCAAAGCGACCGTGCCGTCTGCAAAGGATCTGGCCAGGAAATTCCAGCCTGCCATCTCTGTCTGATAGGTACCGTTCGCAAGCCTCACGATCTCTTTTACTCCTGTCAGCTCGTCCCACATCGCAGACTTTTCTTCCCCTACAAGCAGCGTGTCAATCTCCGTGTCCCGCAGCAGTTCCTTCAGGACACAAAGCGTCTCCTCGTCCGCGCTTCCGAGAATCGCAAGATTCACATGTTTTGGAAACAAAAAAAGCCTGCGCCCAGACCTCGTCTGTTCTACATGCTTCTCCACTCTTCTCAGATACAGAAATGTACAAGTCTCTTCCTTCATGGTGTCCTGCAGCTCTCCAAAGTGCAGAAAACATTGTCCTGTCTCCCAGTACAAAAATCGAAAATACTTCATCTTCATAATGTGTTTCACCCCTTATTGCTCCGAAGATACCCCACAGCGGAAAACTCCCTTTTCCGCTATGGCATTTTCCTCTACAAAAGCCTTTCGGTATCTCCGCCTTGTTGCTTCGTATGTAGTTACTCATCAATTTCCGCCGCGATTTCCGGCGCGGCTCCGGATCGCCTGATGGCGGAGCCGACCTTCTTCGGCCGGTTTTGTGCTGTGGTCTGTTGCGCTCAGCAGCTTGTGCAGCCACTACACGCACCAATCCGCGTCAGCTTACCCAGATTCCGTCAGAAAAGCTTGGCGTCGACTCACTTGTGTTGCCGTTGATGACCGCATGCGCTCCGTATACGCGGTAATAATAACCGCCAGTGACCGAGTAGGTACCTGTACTCGACACGATATTCGTGTTGTACTTGATCGTCGGCCCCATCGTCAGAACATGCACCCATCTTCCATCTTTCAATCGCTGCAGATAAATTGCCACTTTGACCTTTTCCACTTTTCTGTAGGCTGCAGTACTTCCCGAAAGGCTCACAAGGCGTTTCCCTGCGATCGTGATGCCACCGGCCCCGTAGCTCAGCAGACTTCCGCGCGCTTTCGGATAAACGGTCACCTCGGCAGAATCTTCGTCCGTCAGCAGAGAGCCGTCGACCACAGTTCCAAGCAGGTTATCCGCCGCGTACACCGGAAGTGCTGTCATCACCAGGCAGGCTACAAACAACATACCCGTCACCATTTGCTTCAGCTTTCTCATCCCTCTCCCTCCTTTCTTTCCAGATTGTATAGATGATAACGTTTTATTTTCAACAATGTGACGCGATTCTACAAAATAAGAACGGATTGTATTATTTTCTCCATCTCTCTAAGTGGAATCATCCCGTTCAGCACATAGCGCCAGCCCTCATGCTCAATCTCTGCAATATAGGTTTCCTTTTCGATATCCTGATTTACCTTCCATATCTTTGCCTCAACATCGTCAAAATTATTAACTGTCTCCTGGTAAATTGCCTCATTGTCATATTTGTAATAATAAGAGCCTTCGTCACCTAAACTTATGATCGTTACATAAAACAAGGTGTCTCGATAGGAATAGAACAAGGTTGCCAGCACTTCGTTTGTAATCTCATATCCCTCATACTTCATTTCCTCCGGAAGATACGCAAAATCAATTGATGGACTTCCAAGCTGCTCACCAATTGTTTCCATTGCTTCTATTTCATCTTTATTCTTACTTCTTACAGTCTCTTCTTCCCCTACATAATTTGTATCAATTTTAAATCCAAAGCTAATCATCAACCCATCCCACATTCGCTGCACCAGCCTCCGGTTCGCCTCGCTTGTCATGCTGACTCCGAAAACGAGAACGAGGCATGCCGCGGCCACACCGGCAATCCTGAAAACCTTCCTCCTGCGTCGGTGCTTCCCAGCCTTCGCTTCCTTTTTCCGGGACAGCTCCCTGCCGAGCGCGAGCGCCTTCCGATCCTCCTCCGGAAGCTGCGCATACAGATTCTCAAGCGCCGCCTCGCCTGCCTGTGCATTTTTCGCGGATTCCGCCGCTGAGACAGCTTCCGCCCCTAAGGCAGGCTTCGCCGCATCATTTTCTCTGGTTCCGGCATCAGATACTTCGTCTTCCTCCCACGCCCCGCGCGCCTTCAGCTCCTTGACGATCGACTGATACATCCCCTCCGGAGCTCTGACGTCACCCAGTTCGGGACGCCTGTTCAGCTCATCCTCGAGCTCGTCTGCCTCCCGGATCAGACTCTCGCGCACGTAGAGATCCTGCTTGGGATCCTGCATTTCTTCTTCGGCTATCTGAAAAGACACGATCTTATTGTCAGTTCCTGTCTTCTTATTTTTTACATTCATTGAATTTAAGTCCCTTCTTGACTTTTCCGGGATAAACGCTAAACTGTAAATGATGCGTCTACAAAGCGACTCAATTAAATAAGAGTCATAGACGATACATCTACCTAATATTTCAACCCGGAGGATCGTATGAAGCGAATCATTCTCACCGGCGGCGGCACAGCCGGCCACGTCACCCCGAATATTGCCCTGATCCCACGCTTGCGGGAGCTTGGCTACGAGATTCAATACATCGGTTCCTACGATGGAATCGAAAAAAAACTGATTGAAGAGCTTGGTATCCCATACTATGGGATCTCCTCTGGAAAGCTGCGCAGATACTTTGACCTCAAAAATTTCACGGATCCGTTTCGCGTCGCGAAGGGATTCCTGCAGGCCAAAAAGCTTCTGAAGCAGCTACGTCCCGACATTATCTTTTCCAAGGGAGGCTTTGTGACAGTGCCCGTGGTGCAGGCAGCTAAAGGGCAAAAAATCCCTGTCGTCATCCACGAATCTGACATGACACCCGGATTGGCAAACCGCCTCGCGATTCCTGCCGCGTCCAAGGTGTGCTGCAATTTCCCCGAAACGGTCTCTCTGCTCCCCGAAGGCAAGGCTGTCCTGACAGGTTGCCCGATACGGGAGGAGCTTCGCCGCGGAAACAGACTTGCCGGTCTGAAATTCTGCGGCTTCACCGCCGACAAACCGGTACTGCTCGTCATCGGCGGCAGCTTAGGCTCCGTTGCTGTCAATAAAGCGATCCGCGGCATCCTTCCCACGCTCCTGAAGGCCTTCCAGGTCGTTCATCTGTGTGGAAAAGGCAATCTCGACGAGACGCTTACGGGCATCTCCGGCTATGTGCAGTACGAATATATCCAGCAGGAACTCGCAGACTTGTTCGCCCTCGCTGATCTTGTCGTGTCAAGAGCCGGAGCGAACGCAATCTGCGAACTTCTGGAGTTGCGCAAGCCGAATCTCCTGATCCCCCTATCTGCCGCAGCCAGCCGGGGCGACCAGATTCTCAATGCAAAATCGTTCCAGAAGCAGGGCTTCAGCATCATGCTGGAGGAAGAACAGCTCACCCCGGAACTTCTCACCAGCAAGATCATGGAGTTGTATGAAAACCGCCAAACCTATATCACTACAATGGAAAAAAGCAACGCAAGCGACGCGGTCGACACGATCACGGCTCTTTTCGAAGAGCTCATACGCTAAATTAAAAATAGGCTGCCCTCTCGCAGGTTGAATACCTTTCTTGTACAAAAAATTCGAGAGTTCTTTAATACAACAAACAATTTGCGGACAGGCCTTCTTACCCTGCAGCGCCGAATGCCCTGAAGGATAAGGAGTAATATCCGCAGCGGGGCATCATTCGTCTCTGAATTCGTCCCCAAACTTTTCTTTGATAAACAATCTTGCACGATACAGTCTTGCGCGCAAAACAGTCTCCGGAACATTAAGTTTGCACGCCATCTCCGCGTAGGACAAGCCCTCCACACAGCTCATGAACAGCACATCAAACCATTGCTGATTCGCTGCTTTTACCGTGCGCAGAACCTTTCCCATCAGATCAAGATTGTCGAGCCTGACTTCCGAAAGCTCCATCTCTCTGTCCACCGCAATATTTCCGATCGCTGTCTCCGAGGTATCCGTGACTACTTCCCTCTGTCTTGATGCTTTTCTGTAATGATCAACGATCGCATTTTTCGTACACCTGATCAACCATGCCTTAACCAGGTGCTCCGATACGCTATCCATGTGCAGATAAAAAGAAATAAATACCTGCTGACATATCTCCTCCGCGTCATGGTAGCTGCCTGTCTTGTCCACGCCAATTTTCATGACGAGATCACAATATCTCTTAAAGTATTCCTCAAATTTTTTATCTTTCATCTTTCTGTACCTGCTATTTTATCTTTTGTAGTATCTTTGTTCATTAAAATAGATTGAGGATTCTTTCCCTGTCTGCATCTGTCAGCGTGCCCGGCTTCCATTTCACATCCACGGTATCGCCCGTGTAGCGCGGAATCAGATGCATGTGGAAATGAAACACCGTCTGCCCGGCGGCCTCTCCGTTATTTTGAACTACGTTGAGCCCGTCCGCGTGCAGGCCGTCCTTCAGTTTTCCCGAGATTTTTTTTGCCAGAACAAGTGCCCTCGCGGCTGTCTCATCTGGAAGCTCAAACAGATTCGCGGCATGTGCCTTGGGGAGAATCAGCGCATGTCCCAGAGCTGCCGGATTCAGATCGAGAATCACACGAAAGTCCTCGTCTTCATACAGCGTCGCAGCCGGAATTTCTCCGTTCGCGATCTTGCAAAATATACAATTTTCAGCCATATTTTTTCTCCTTCCGTTTTATTTGAGCAATCTACATACTTATTCATATTCTAAAAATATTGTCGAAAAATGTCAACTGATTCTCGTTGATTTTTACCCTCTCCGATGCTACACTTTGTATTATTTTCAGATGAAAGCTTTTTATTCAAATAAGAGGTTTGCATATGCAAAATGGTGAATATATATCCAGATTTTCACATGAACTGAGAAATCCTCTGACCCTGATCTACGGCTCTTTGCAGCTGCTGAAAAAGGAGTGTCCCGAGGTCCGCAAATCTGACCTCTGGACACAGATCGAGAAAGACATGCTCGACGTGATTCAGTTATTGAGGGATATGTCCGCGCCCTTTCACCCGCTTCAGGCGGCGCCATTGAGCATCGCGGAATTTCTGTCTGAGCTCGCTGCTTCTTTCGCGCCTTCCATGAAAATGCGTGGAATCTGCTTCTCCGCCGAGTTGCCGGATACTCTCTCCGATTTCGTCCTCATAGCGGACAGGCAAAAGCTCCGGCAGGCTGTCATGAATCTGCTTCTCAATGCAGCCGATGCCGTCTCCTCCTGCGATACTCTCGAAGAGGTCACTGTTCCCGGAAAAATCATCCTGTCCGCCGAAAGCGACGGCAAAACCGTGTCGATCCATGTCCGGGACAACGGTCCCGGCATCCCGCAGGAATATCTCGCCGATCTTTTTGAACCGTTTGTGACGCATAAGAAAGGCGGTACCGGACTGGGACTTTGCGTCGCCCGGATTGTCGCAGAACAGCACGGAGGACAGCTTTTGGTAGACACACGCTGCGACGGCACGCCCGCGCATAAGAATGGCGCTTCTTTCACGACTTACACAGACTTCTGCCTGCTGCTTCCGCTCAAAGCTGAACCAATACCAGACCACCAGGCAATTATGAAAACTGTCACAGATTGACCATACTTCGAAACACTCCTTTGCGATCCGTAGATCAACCGTACTCTGACCTGCTTTCACAGCCCGCAGACCGGCCATATTCTGACCTGCTTTTCGCAATCCACATCTTAGCCGTATTCCGACTTCCTTTCACAGTCTGCGGCTTAGCCGTATTCCGGCTCTCCTTTTCCACCTCGAAAACAGAGCACCAGCGCCAGTGCAAAGCCCGAAACGAGCCCTCCGATGTGCGCGCAGTTGTCCACACCACCTGCAGTCAAACCCTGCAGCACGGAGAGCACCGCCATCAGGACCAGTCTACGGCCGGAGTATTCTCCCAGGTTTCCCTTGTTGCGAAGCACCAGCCAGATCAGCGCGCCGATCACCGCGAACACCGCCCCTGACGCACCTGCAGACACCGCAAAATCCTGGGAGCGGAACGCAAACCAGACAGACACGATATTTCCGATCAGGCCGCCGCCCAGATAGATCAGTAGATAGCGAAGCTTTCCAACACACTGCTCCAGCATATCACCCAGAAAAATCAGAACTAACATATTGTTAAAAATATGATCGATCCCAAAATGCAGGAACATAGACGTCACCAGCCGATAATATTCCCCTTCTTTGACAAGCGGGGCAAATTCTGCACCATGCTCCAGCATAAACCGTGTATCTTCTGTATCTCCCAAAATACTCAGCACAAGAAAGACGACGATGTTCGCCGCAACGATTATCAGATTCATCTTCTGTCTGGAACCGATAAAATCTCTGAGCTCCTGCATCCTTTTCTCCTCTGCTTCTATCCGCCTGGCTTTTCTTTTACAGCATCGCTTTTCAGCCTGACTTTCGTGTTGACAGCCTTTACTATACTCCTTCCAGATTTTCCTTGCAAGCCCTTCGTTGCAGTGAGCCGGTCTTTTCGTTGCAGCGAGCCGCTCCTTTCGCAGCCTCACGTCAGCAATTTTCAGATATGCTTTCAAGATATTTTCAACCTAGTTTTATGTTGCATTTGCGCCGCGATTAGAGTATGATGCAGGAAGAAATGCCGCAAGGCTGATGATAGGGCCGAATGCGTCTCGAACGAACAACGGAAGCGGCAAAATGCAGCAGAATGGAGAATCAGATTTTTATGAGTGATATCGCATATATCAGGCTGATCGAGGAGATCTCACTGAACGCATGGCCTTCCCATAAGATGGAACTGTACGACGGATGGCTGATCCGCTTTTCCCACAATTACACGCACCGCACCAACAGCGTAACGCAGGTGGGCGCTTCTCTCATTCCCGTAGAGGAAAAAATCGCATACTGCGAAGAGATTTACCGAAATTACCACACTCCGTCGATCTTCAAAATCAGTCCTCTGATCGATCCGGATTTTGACGGTCTGCTTGAAAAGAAGGGCTATGAGATTCAGCATACGACCGAGGTCATGACCATGGACTTTTGCGACTTTTGCCCTTACCCGGCTGTGTCTGCTGAGTACGAGTATTATGGGAGGAATTCCGGTCTTCCTTCTTTTGTGGTCTATCCGGGCGACGTGATCGTCCAGCTGCAGGACCGCATCACAGAGGAATGGATCCACGCTCTGTTCCGCTTAAACGGAACGACGAATCCCACGCTGCGCCGTATCGTCCCGTCCATGTTCAAGGCAATCCCCAAGGAGACGATTGTCGCAAGTATCGAGATTGACGGCCGCATGGTGGCCTCCGGCCTCGGCATCATGGATCGCGATCACGTCGGCCTGTATGCCGTCTATGTGGACGCCAGCTGCCGGCACAAGGGCTTTGCGAAGGGGATCTGTAGCACAATTCTTGCAGAGGCGCAAAAAAAAGGGATCTCACATGCGTATCTTCAGGTCGTGCAGGGAAATACCTTCGCTCGCCAGCTCTATCTTTCCCTTGGCTTCCGCGACCTGTACACTTACTGGTTCCGCGTGAAAGGTAACGCAGAATTGCCTGCGCCTCACGTAAGCTAGCGCAAGACAGCACGGTATCCGATTTCTGCGAACGAGATCTCATCCCCCTGAGCGAACTGACACTGCTCCTGAGGACGAAGTCTTCTCCCATTGCAGAAGGTACCATTTCGGCTGTTCAGATCTTTTACATAACCGACGCCGTCATGGCATTCCAATCGAGCATGTCTTCTGCTGACGGTAGGAGAATCCAGAATCACATCGGATTCTCCTTTTATCTTTCCGACATATACGGGTGAGGAGCCGACATAGATATCCTGCCCAGAAATTCCTCCTGCGCTGCCGTGCGTGCAGACCAGCCAGATACCCGTTTGCCCCTGCTCCGGTACAAGGCATCTCGTCTCCTCGATCACCGACGTTTCCTCCGGTACCTCGTACATTTCCTCCTGAAGCATCCGGTATCTCTCATCGTCATCTTCCTCGACCCACCGATTCTCCTTTTTCCTCTCCCTTGAAGCTTTCCAAAATTTATTAATCAGCGCCTCCACCGAGACCAGCAAAAAGAAGAGTCCGCCCGCCTCCGTGGTTGTAAACACTCGAAAATAATATGCGACCTCTAAAAGCGCCAGCAAAAACAAGGTCGACAACAGGATGGCCGGATGGATGATCTGAAACAGCTTGTCCACCTTTCCCCGTGGATGTTTCTTTCTCTCGCGGTGTGTCACTTCATAGGATTCCCATATTTCCGTAGACGTCCCCATCGCCGTGGCCTCGGCAGATCTGCCTCCAAAATCGTACAGCTCCTGCGCTTCTACGCTGCTCTCCAGCCGTTCCGCCCTTTCCTGCCCCTCCTGTCTTTCCTCTCTCTCCAGAATTTCTTTTAACGTTCTCTGCAGGCTGAAATTCTCCTCCATTGCTCTCTGATAAAACCCATAGCCGAGCATAACCGCCTGCTGCTCCGTGTGATCCAGCTTTTTTAGAATGAATTCCGCAAGCAGAGTAATCGGATAGCTTCCCTCGCTTCCCGGAAGATAGCATAGCTGCACCTTGCGGCGATCCGGATCGACATAGAGGTACTCCGAATCAAAAACCAACTGCGCGGGATCCAACAGATATCTCTGCATCGATTCCAAAACATCACGAATTCCAGCCAGAAGGAAAAAAATATCTTCATAACTCATCTTCTTTTTCTCAAAAATGCTCTCCAGCGTCTGTCGCGAGGTGATCTCATAGTGAAGGTACAATATTCCATTTTTTCTGGCACTGTGAAACGGTAGCAGTCCTGAAATCTGATTCTGCTCCGCCATCTTGAGACGATAATCATCCCCCTCCGCCCCCGGTGCCTCCAGAATCAGATAATTGTTTTGTAAATCTCTTTTATATTCCGCGTTCAATGGTCTCCTCCGGTCAAAAGCTCCCCTGCCCCTTTTATTTTTCTTATTGTGCTCGCCGGATCCAAAATTCTGCAGGTCCATGTCTTTCGGATATTCAGCTCCCCTTCCGTCAGATATCTCGCCGCAAACCCCGGGATTGGATATTTTGCATTCCAGAGCACAGTCACCTCACGTTTTCCAAGCGCCGCGCTTCCATCCAGACTGTGGCTCCCAAGGAAGCGCTCAGCATTTATTCTCTCGACGACTCCCTGCATCGCTTCCTTCCTGTCCTTTTCCGTTGCAAAGCTGCTTCCCACAGATGCAGCTTCACAGACAATCGCTTGCAGTGTCGCTCGGTCATGAAGATAGAATGTACAGAGAATCAGAGCCGCAAGTACAAATATTGTCATCGAAACTACGACAGCCGCCTCCACCGTGTAGCTTCCTTTCAGATATTTTTTCTTCATCTTTCCACACCTCCAGAAGATATCAACAAATCTGAAGCACCACCATCTCTGCTACCCTGTAAGTTCGCACATACAGGCCACTGCACCGAGCAGCAAAAACGGGACAAACGGAATTTCCTTTTTCCGCCCTGCTCTGCGAAACACGAGAAGTCCGGCTGCCCACAGCCCTGACAAGAAAAAAGCGGTAAACAGAATCGTCAGACATGTCCACAGCCCGACTGACAACCCGCAGGCCACAACCAAAGCACTGTCCCCATACCCCAAACTCTGCCTGCTAATCCAGGATACCAGAAAGCAGAAAACGCCCGGAAGCAATCCCACAGTCAACTCTGCGAATGTAGCAGTATGCCCCACAATATGTCCCAGAATTGACAGCGCAATATATCCTCCTGCTGCCGCCTTGTATATTCTTTGATATCTCAAATCTGTGACGGAACAAAACAAAAGAACTATCCCTGTCAATATGTACTGATACATGCTCGCTCCTTCCATCGTTCCTCTCAAAAAATTTTCTCGTTTCCACCTAAACCTACTTATTTTTCCCGCACTTCGAGCATGCCCTCATATCGCCCAACTCTTCTCTCGACACCTGATGGACCGTCCGTTTCAGCCCGCCACACGATAAGGAACCGTGGTATCGATCTCCCTCACTCGTGACAAAGACCTTCCCGTCAACGGCCTCGCCGCCACATTTTTCACAGCGATGATATTTTCCCCCGCTGTTATTTCGCAGATCTCCGAGATCCGACTCCTCCACCTCACGGATCGACAATTTCAAGTGTGTGCAGTTCGGATCGTCATGGTATACGCTGCCGGTCTCCGTCACATATACGTAGTCGCCCTCCGTCCCGTCGCCTTCCGCATCACCTTCCCCGCCAGATTCCCGACCTGTCCATGCCCTGACGCGAGCGCGCTGAAGAAAGAAATTTCCGGGCAGCTTCAGAAATCCAACTGGCGAACGTATCTGATACGTCAGCACAAGGTCAATTGTGTCGTCCTCCTGCAAAAAAGAAGAGAGCAAAAGATTGACCTTTTTCACCGCGGAGACGTCCTTCGTCTGTGTGAGCAGCCTATGCTTTGCATAAGTGGCAGACAGAGCGGTGACGGCAATTTCCGGTACTTTCTCCAGATCTCCGCCGAACCGCTCGGCATACGCCGCCGTTGCCATCATTTTTCCGGTCTCCGACAGAGAGGTTCCAAACCTGACCGCCGTCTCTATCGCGTTTCCATACTGCAGAGCTGTGATCATGGCAAACAAAAACAGCGGAAGCACGACCGCCGCCTCTACCGTCAGCGTCGCCCGAAGCGGAGCAAAAAAGAATGCTCTTATATTCCCGATTCCAGTATGCCGATAAGGGGGAGAGAACTTTACCTTTCTTCTAGATTTTTTCAGATAATAAGTACATGTGGACAATATGCATTTTATAGAATATAAGAACATTCTTTTTCACCTCGCTTTCCTCAAAGCTTTCATTCTTTCTGCCGCCAGTCCACCTTGAAATGCACCGATGGCTCTGACCGCCTCTTCCAGAAGTATCTCTCTGATGTCCCCGCTTCGGATCTCAGTATGCCATGCTGCTCTTCTGCTCGATCAGGACATCTCCCTGGGAGACCCGGAAAACTGCCCTCGAAAGACCTGCAAATACCGGATGACAATAAAAACTCGCTTTCACCTCAACCGCTACGATGCAATTTTCCGCCTTGAACTCAGGATCCTCCCCTTGAAGCTCCGCCTGAATCATGTCCAGTGCGCGCATCCGCTGGCTTTTGACCGAGCCAAGGTTCATCAGCACTCTCAGGTAATCTGTATAGGACAGTCCTGTATCACTTCCTTTTGCCCCTTCGCGCAGCACTTCCGTGATCCTGCCCAAGTTCTCAAGGGAAAGCGACCACGTCGCCATATCCTTAAAGATCGGGACCTTTCCCCCGTCCAGAAGAATCCTGACGTCGACAAGGCTCTCCCCATAGGACCAAGCAAGCATGAGCGCCTGATTTGTGACCTCCGTAAGGATTGGAAGGCCGAAAATTCCTGTCAACGTGATTGCAAGTGCTCTTGTCTGCTGGTTGATTCCCGGATCTTGCTGACAATATAGATAATTCATCCCTTCCCGAAGCAGGAGCAAGCGATTCACGACATATTTTAGATTCTTCTCATCCGATTTCTGGCCTCCCAGTATATATTCAATCTGATAGTCGAGTACTTTTCCGGAGCTTCCGTCGGCGTATCCCGGAAAATGAGACAAAAGATATTCCCGAAAGATCAGATCAGAGAGTATACCGCTGTTTTTCTTTTCGACCGGAAGATTCCCTTTTCTCACTCTGTTTTTAGACGGAAAATTGCGCACGTTAATGGTTTTCTGCGAGATCGTCTTATCCCATGTGACAATCTCCAGCGTACTCCTTTTCCGAAGCTTCGCAATTTCCTCCAGAGGGTTGTTTTCCGGCTCCTTCGGCAATACGACGACCGTGCCGGCCGCCTCCGCCTCAGATTCCATCGTCTGCAGCTTCTCTTGCTTGGTATTCTCTGCCTGTTCAACTTGGGTGTTATTGTTCTTGAGGCTCTCTTCGTAATTTTGCTCCTGCTTTTTAATCTCATCGACGTCCTTTGCGTACTCCATCAGCTTTTCTGCCGCTATTGCGACTGTATTCTCCTTCATGTACGCCACCGCCTGCTGATAAAAGGCTTCCCCTTGTCCGTCTGTCAGCAGCGCATACCTCGCAACACTGCTTTCCTCAAGCTCCAGCCTCCAGGGGTCAAAGCATCCCGCCGAAAAAAGATCCTTTCGAGGATTTGCATTGTAGGAAATATAATCCTGCAGCCGTTCGTTCGCTTTTTCAATCTGAAAGGAACCATTCCCAAAAGTTCCATTAAGGCTAAAAATATTGTACTTTTCCAATAAATCCTTTTCGAACTCACCCAGCAGTGAAAAACTTCCCATGCCTGTAATATTGGCGGCCTGTGCCCTTGCCCCCTGAATTCTGGCGGATTCCACGACTGCACAGATCAGGGAAAGGAACAATATACATGCCAGGCTCAAGAATACTGTAATTGAACCTTTATATCCGTGTCTGTCCATCGTACCTCCTTACACGCTGTCGCTTTGACTTACAATCTTTTTGAAAATACTGTTGACCAGACTGGTCAGCTGTTTTTTGAAGATCAGAACTAAACTGATCAATACGACGAGGATCAAAATGATTTCTACGACGCCGACTCCTTCTTCTTCATCAATAAATGCTTTGAGATGCTCCAATGTCTTCCTCCTTTCTTTTGAACGATTGCTTTGCAAGAAAACCGGCAGATCGCTTTGTGCTCTGCACTCCTGCGATCTCATTGCTAAAAGGACAGAAAGGCCGGCACCATAAGGATGACAAGGACAATTCCGAGCATCAGCACCATCGGGAGCAGCAGTTTTGTTCCCGCCCGCTCTCCGATCTTCCTGGCATGGGCCTTCCTCTCATTCAGCGAAGCCTCCGCCTCCGTCTCAAGAAGCTCCGTCAGCCCCTTCGCACCCTTTCTTAAATTCTGTGACAGCACAGAACCAAGACGGATATACTCAGGAAGCTCACAGCGCCTTCCGAAGCGCTCATAGGCCTGCCCTTCCGGAATACCACTCTGCATTTCGAAACATGCGCTGAGAATCTCCTCGTACGCATAATTCACCTGCTCTTTTTTGAGTTGCCCTCGAAGCTTTCCCGGGGTTGGCCGGAGCGCCTTGCTTCTTTGATACTCCTCCGCGATTCTGGAAAATGTACCCTTGATGCTCAGGCCGGCTCCGAGCAACATTGTCATCTTCCACATCAAATCCGGATAGGAGAGCATCAGCTGATTCCTCCTCGCCTCCGCCTTTTGGTGCACCTGACTGTCCATTTCCAGATAAACGGCAAGGACAAGCACAAGCGTCAATGCGAGCACAGCTGGCACCGGATTGTCGGAAGTCTCATACCAGGTCAGCGTCTTTCCTTCCACAGTCGTCGGCAATCTCAGCTCCTGCTCGTGGCTCTCACTGGCATCCGCCAACTCTACCTGCTTCTGAATCGACTTGCGAAAACGCTCCTGCTCCGGCAGATCCGGCGGAAATACCTTCGCATATGCCATGTAAGAAGCCTCTTTGCCTCCACAGGTCAGCGTTCCCTGTATCTCCACAAGCGTCCCCGCCTCGTCTTCCACTTCCTTCAGACTTCCATCCTCTCCGATCACTCCGTATGGAATAGTCGTCCAGCTCGCCTGAACCGCCCCGTCTGCAAAACTCTCCGGAAAGTACAGATCGCTCTGCACGCGATCAAGAGATTCGTTTTCCCCCGGGAGCAGCTCATCCAGCTCTTGAAGCGCACGGTCAAGAAGCTCCTGCTTTTTCTGGTCTGTGTACTTTCGCTCCTGCACCGTGATCTCCATCTGCTGTGCTTTATCTTCACCGTCCACCTGCACAGTCAGCTCTTCCTTTCTGTCTCCCTCCCCATAGCCCGGCCGCTCAAGAAGCTTTGTTCCGGCGTTATTCCTGCTGCCCATGTAAACTGCAAAGCTTACAAGTGTCAGCATGATGCCTGCCGTCATCACAGCCAGAGATGCGGAAATCTTCCTGACATAATAATTCCTGACAGCGGATTTCCCTTCCCGTGACAGTGCTATCAGCTCCTGCTGCAGCCGTTGCTTTCCCTTTCCCGGCTGATCTAGCTTCAGCTGATCGACCAGAAACACACCCATTTTTTCAAATATGTTTTTCTTCCAAACTGCCATGTACGTATCCTATTCTCTTCCTCTGATCAGACCTCGATCTGTACGATGCTCCTTCCCCAAAAATACGCGGCGACATATACCGCAAAACATATTCCCATGACTGCTGTACCGGTCACATTCCCGTACATTGCCGCGAGAAACTCCGGGGAGCTCAGCTTGATATACGCGAGGATCAGGATTGGAATCAAACTCATGATATTTTGTTCCATCATCTTTCCCGAAAGGCAGGTCTCAATCTCCTGCATGGTCTCCTGCTTCTGCCGGATACAGGAAGCCGTGTTTTTGATGATCGCCAGCAGATCTCCTCCTGAGCGCTTTGCGGTCAGAAACACCTCTGCAAAGCTCTGAATGTCCTCGATTGCACTGCGTTTGCCAAAATCCAAAAACAGCTCTTCCATATTCCGATTCATCTCGATCTGCGCGTCCATAAAACGAAATTCGCGGACGATAAACGCATCCGACTCATACATCTTTCGAAGCTCGCGCAATGCCTCCCTCAGGGAATTTTCTGCCGAATACCCAGCCTGCAAAGAGGCCGCGATCATCTGTATCCCATCTAGAAACTGCCGTGTCATCTCACGTGCGCGCTTCTTTTGGAGGGAATTTCTCTGCTCTGCAAGAAACAGGAACATCCCTGGCAAAAGAATCACAAATGCGATCCACGAACAGAAGAAAAGATAACTGATGCATCCATCCAGAAGCGCATACAAGGCCAAATATTTCGCCAACTCTTTTCTCGAAAGCTGATACACCGCGTAGTCCGGAAGAGCGCTTTTTCCCTCATATCTCCCGGCAGCCTTTGAGGCACTCCCTCCTACAGCCGATACCCTGCTCTTTGCAGCTTGCCTCTTCTCCGGAGCCCCGCTCTTTGGCGGAGACTGCCTTTGATCACTCCGCATTCGTCTTCCCCTTCCTCCTCAAATTCATATAACACCTGTGTCTGAATCTCTCCTCTGTCGCTGTCAAATCCGAGAATCTCCAGAACCTGCAGCACCTTTCGGGTCTTGTCCCGCAGCCTTCCCAGATGCACGATCACATCGATCCCGGACGCAATCTGTCTGCGCACAGCAGGAAGCGGAAGCTCCATTCCCATCAGCACCATCGTCTCTATCCTGGAAAGCATATCCTCCGGACTGTTCGCATGTCCGGTGCTGATCGAGCCATCATGCCCGGTATTCAATGCCTGCAGCAGATCAATTGCCTCACTTGAACGAATCTCTCCGATCAGGATTCGATCCGGACGCATCCTTAAGCTCGACTTGATCAGGTCGCGTATCGTGATCGCCTTTTCTCCCTCGGTGTTGGCATTCCTTGCCTCCATACGGACCAGATTCGCAACTCCCTGAATCTGAAGCTCTGCATTGTCCTCAATCGTGATCACCCGCTCGTCCTTCGGAATGTAGTGCGAAAGCGCGTTCATAAAAGTGGTCTTTCCAGACCCCGTACCGCCCGAAATGAAAATGTTGTAGCCCGAGCAGACCAGCTTCTGCAGAAAGTCAACTACCTCCTGCGACACAGTTCCCCAGCGAATCAGCTGCTCCATCAGGATCGGATGATCCGGGAAACGCCGAATCGTAATGACCGGCCCGTTCAGTGCCACCGGCGGCATCACAATGTTGACACGAGCGCCATTTTCGAGTCTTGCATCTACAATCGGCACCGATTCATTGACGATGCGATTGCATCTGCCGACGATCTGCTGCGCGATATCCTCCAGTCTCTCCTTCTCACAGAAACTCTTGTTCCACTGAAAGAGCCGTCCATCCTTCTCAATAAATATCCCGTCCGTCCCATTGACCATGATCTCTGTCACGCTGTCGTCGTCGATCAGCTCCTGCAAAATGTCCAGTCTTCGCACCGAATTAAATAATTCCCTGCGCAACTCATTGCGCTCGGAAAGCCGGATGTAAAAATGGACACCACTCTCCAAAATCAGCTCGTCAATATTATGGTAGATTTCCTCATCACTGATCTCGTGGTATCCCTCGAGCTGCTCCATGAGCTTTCCCCTCAGATATGTAAATTTCTGCTTGTCCATCTTCTCAAAGCTCTTCCTCAATCAACATTTTCCGCACAAAATTCCCCATCTCGCCCCAGAGAAGCTGCTGTATGATATCCCCGTTTTCCTTCAGAAGCGGCTGCACCGGAAGCTTGAGTCGGTGTGTTTTCTCCAGAATGTCCTCCATATCCAGCATGCCAAGCAGCTTTTGGTACTGAGCAAGCTTCGCCTGGGAGACCACATCTTCCAGAACAGGAAGATAGATCCGGTCGCATTCCCGCAGCAGCTGAAACAATTCATCCACCTGCTCGCTCAGATCAAGGATCAAAACGTCATATTCCCCGTACACGCTAATCTCGTGCAGAAAATCCAGCCATTCTTTTCCGGAGACGTCTCTGAGATCCGCCGGCGAAAGTGCCGGAGGGATATAGTGCAGTTCGTGAAAGGTCTGTACAACTGAGTTCAATTTATAGATAAATCCGCCCTCCTTCTGTCTGGAAAAATAGATCAGGTCAGAAATATCCGTGCGATACTTTCTGCCAAACAATTCTTCAAATCCGGAAAACTCTTCAAAATTCAGATACAGAACTTGTTTGTTCTCCGAAAGGATCTCGCCCAACGTCAAGGCGAACGAGGTCTTTCTGGCACGTCCTATCGGAGAATAGACTCCATAAATCTGTGTCTTGTGCGCGACATCCCCGAACACATAGGGCTGGGGATGAGATTCCGCGTAATATTCCAGCACCTCAGACAACAGCTGATCCGACGATTGATATTTGTACACAAAGGGATAGTCCTCCAGCTCAGGCAAGGCTTCTCCCTCGGACAGCATAATGATGCGGTTGATCGGGAGATCCCGAATCTCACTGCACATAGCGCGTGTCGAGATCAGCAAAACCTCGATCGGATTCTCGCGGGCATATGTCTGGAGACTCTCCACATTCGTGAACGCCTGCACCTCGAATGGCGTCGTCTTCTTTCCATTCAGATAGTCCATGAGACTGCACGCGTAGGACGCATCCAGATCGCAGACCGCAAATACACTCTTCTTCAAATGCTACCTCCTATCTGACAAAGTATTCCGAGCAAAATCGGGACAGAAAAGCTGAACCTCGCGCCTTCTTCGATCCCGCTCATATATGGCCTCCATTTCCGGTCCTGGGCATATCGACTGACATATTCCGCGAAATACATAAGCCTCTCTTCGATATTGTGGCGGCGCAGCATAATCGCCAACGAGATCAATCCTCCGAGAAAAATCGACCATTTCACACAGACAAAGCACCCGGAAGGCCCAAAAAATCCACCTGCCATGCATAATAGCTTGATGTCCCCTGCTCCGATCATGCGAAAATAGTAGAACGCGCCAAAGATCAGAATCGGAAGAACCACACCGCCCAGATACAGAACGATACCCGTAATTCCGTTTGTAAAAATCTGATACAGAATGCCACAGGCCAACCCCGCTGCAATGATTCCATTTGGAATCCTTTCTGAGCCAAGGTCAGACAGTACCGCCGCAACCGCAAGGCATAGCAGCAAAATAACATGAATCTCAATCAACTCAGCAACATCCCTCCTTTTCTCTGCGCATGAATCATCTGCCTACAGGCTCCTCTGCAAGCATATTAGCCTACAGGGAACATCGCCTGAGCATCGCTCTTTCTCGCATGTACTCCTCATCCCGGAAAAATCGGCCGGAACCGGCCCTGATCCGCAAAGACCTTGCGCTCTTCGTGCAAGGCTTTGTCTTTGGTGAAGATTCCTGAAAATCCTGAACCGGATTCTGAAAGGAATTCTAATCAGCTGTCGGGAAAATGTACTTCTCCCGGAAAAAAATGTATCCTGTCGGAAGCATCCGCCCCTGACAGGATACATTATAACACGTTTCTGTGATTTGTAAAGTCCTTTTTGTGATATTTTTTATTTTTTTGAGATATATGATATGTTGTATGACTCATTGCTCAGAGAAAATCGATCACTGCACAGATATCAACTGTTCTGCTCCATAAACTTCATATAGTTGACCACCATCATCGCGATCTTGAACGTCATCGCATCCTCGAAAACACGAATGTCCAGCCCGGTGCTCTTCTGCAGCTTCTCCAGCCGGTACACCAGCGTGTTTCTGTGAATATAAAGCTGCCTCGCTGTCTCGGATACATTGAGATTGTTGTCAAAAAATTTCCCAATCGTGGCAAGTGTCTCATCGTCGAAGGAATCCGGCGTCTCCGCCGTGAATACCTCTTTCATAAACATCTCACACAGCGGGAGCGGAAGCTGATAGATCAGCCGCCCGATGCCAAGCGTATTGTAGGCGATAACTGCTTTTTCCGTATAAAAGATTTTCCCCACGTCGAGCGCCATCCGCGCCTCCTTGTAGGAGCGTGACACTTGGCGAATCTCATCGACAATCGTACCATAAGCAATCTTCACACTTGACATCGCCTCAGAATTCAGCATGTCGCGCAACATATGAGCCGTCTTCTCGACCTCGTCATAGCTCTCATTCTCCTTCAGCTCCTGCACCAGGATAATGCTCTTCTCATCTACCGCGGTGATAAAATCCTTTGTCCTGCTGCCGAACAGCCCCTTGACGATCTCCATCGCGGCGTTGTCCTTCTCGTATTTTGTCTCAATCACGTACACGATCCGGCGCACCTCCGTATCGATGTGCAGCTTTCGCGCCCGATTATAGATATCGATGGAGAGCAGATTGTCGAGAAGCAGATTCTGAATATAATTGTTCTTATCAAAGCGCTCCTTGTAAGCTATAATCAGATTCTGAATCTGACTGACCGCCACGCGTCCCAGCATATAGGCGTCCTTCGAGGCCCCCTGCGCAATCAGCACAAACTCTATCTTCTTATCGTCAAACACCTTAAAAAAATGAGCCCCCTGTACGACCTGGCTGTCGGCCGGCGATTCTGCAAACTGTATAATTGCACTCTCCTGCACATCCTCCTCCGAAAGCGTAGTCGCAACTAAATTGCCATGCACATCGGTCAGCGTAAAATCCACCCTCGTAATCGTATTTAATTCATCCAAAGTATTCTGTAATATCTGACTCGAAATCATGATCTCACATCCTTTTTCTTTTTCTGTGTCCTGTCTCTGTTCTTTTTTGGCTCTCCCGGGCCGCCTGCATTTTTCCCGGCTTTCCCACTCTCTCGGTTTATTCCTAAAAGCTGCCATTTGCTGATAACATTAAAATTATCATACTCGATTTTCTAAAATTTTACAATAAAAAAGTGCTTGCAATCCTGCAAAATAAGACAAAAAAACAGGGACATCCTCGGACGGTTTCCCGCGGATTTTCCGAAGATATCCCTGCTACTTATTTTGTCGAAAGTCAAAACGTCCCAGCCATAAGCTGTAAAACTTAGAACCGGAATACCGCGACTCCGTAAGGCGGCAGATCATACGCGAAGGAATACTCCCTCCCGTCGCATTCCTGCTTCTCTGCCTTATAGATCTCCGGCTGCTCCTTGCCACTTCCGCCAAACTCGGCCGCGTCGCTATTCAGGATCAATTTATACTGCTTGCGCTTCGGCACTCCGACACGGTAGTCCGGGCGTGCCATCGGCGTGAAATTGACGACGAACAGAAGGTTGCTCTTGCCGTCCTCCGAGTGCCGCACGAAGCTGAAAATGCTGCGGAAGCAGTCATCGGCGTTGATCCACTCAAAGCCGCAGGGATTGCAGTCCGCCTGGTACATCGCAGGCGTCTTCGCGTACAGATGCAGCAGCGCGCGCACATAATTCTGCATCTGGCGGTGCTTCTCCTCGCCGAGCAGATACCAGTCGAGCTCCCGCTCCTCGCTCCACTCCTGGAACTGCGCGAAATCCTGTCCCATGAACAGAAGCTTCTTGCCCGGATGACCGAACATGAACGAATACCCCGCCTTCAGATTCGCGAACTTATCGTCGTACAGACCCGGCATTTTGTTGATCATCGAACACTTGAGGTGCACCACCTCATCGTGCGAGAGCACGAGCACATAACGCTCCGAGTATGCATAAGTCATCGCAAAGGTCATCTTGTTGTGATTGTAGCGGCGGAAGTACGGATCAAGCTTCATATACTCGAGGAAATCGTGCATCCAGCCCATGTTCCACTTCATCGTGAAGCCGAGCCCGTCGTCCTCCGGGCGGCCCGTCACCTTCGGCCACGCCGTGGACTCCTCAGCGATCATCATCAGACCCGGATAACGGCCGACCATGAGGCTGTTCAGATGCTTGAAGAATTCGATCGCCTCAAGGTTCTTGTTCCCGCCGTACTCATTGGCGACCCACTGGCCGTCCTGCTTACCGTAATCGAGGTAGAGCATCGACGCCACTGCGTCCACGCGCAGACCGTCCACATGGAACTGCTCCACCCAGTAGATCGCATTGGCGATCAGGAAGTTGCGAACCTCGTTCTTGCCGTAGTCGAAGATCTTGGTTCCCCAGTCCGGGTGCTCGCCCTTGCGCGGATCCGCGTACTCGTACAGCGGCGCGCCGTCAAAATCCGCAAGCCCCTGCTCGTCGCGCGGGAAATGCGCCGGCACCCAGTCCAGAATGACGCCGATCTTGTTCTTGTGCAGATAGTTCACAAAATACGCAAAATCCTCGGGCGTACCGTAGCGCGAGGTCGGCGCAAAGTAGCCGGTCACCTGATAGCCCCACGAGCCGTCGAACGGGTGCTCCGCGATGCCGATCAGCTCGACGTGCGTGTATCCCATATCCTTGATGTATGCGACCAGAGAATGCGCAAAATCGCGGTAATTGTAGTAGCCTGCGCTGCCCGGGCCGTGCGGGTGCTTCATCCAGCTTCCCGGATGCACCTCGTAGATCGCGACCGGGCTCTTGTCCTGCTCGAAGCTCTTGCGCTTCTCCATCCAGACAGAATCCGACCATTTGATCCGGGACAGATCCGCGACGCGCGACGCCGTCCCCGGGCGGAACTCTGCGTGATTGCCGAACGGATCGGCCTTGTAGATCTTGCGGCCGTCCGGCGTGTGGATCAGGAATTTGTACAGCTCTCCCTCCTCCACGCCCGGAATGAACAGGTCGTAAATCCCGAGCGGATTCTGGCGCTCCATCGGATACTGCAGCTCGTCCCAGCCGTTGAACGAGCCGATTACATGCACGGAATCCGCATGCGGCGCCCACACAGCGAAATACACGCCCTTCTTTCCGCCGACCTTCATCGGATGCGCGCCCAGCTTCTCAAAGATGTTGTAGTGCGTCCCCATACCGAACAGGTACTGGTCGTAGTCCGAGATAAACTGCTCCGGACGCTTCGGCTCCTTGTTTGCGACTTTCGCGTTTGCCTTCTCTGCCATTTCTAACCCTCTCCTTCGTTTTGTTGCTGTATTTGTATTCTGTTCGTTCAGCTTAAATTTACCAACGCGTCAAATTTTTTTTGAATTTTTCAGTATATGCCTGTTTTAATTCGTCGGCAGATATATTATAACATAGCATAACATCATTGTAATACATCAGAACATCAGCCATTTCTTCAACAAGGTCTTTCCTTAATGATACGTCCTTACACGCTGCAATGTCCCCGTTTTTTTTGACAATATCAATCACTTCACCGATTTCTCCAATCATCCAAAGCAGCTTGTTTTTACCTGTTTCATAAGAAATTTTTTCCCATTTATCCTTATATTTATCCTGAAGTTGCTTTTGCATATCCAACATTTCATTGACGCTGAAATCAGACATAAATATTTTCCTTTCAGATTCCGATTTATAAAACAGACAGCAGCCTACAGCCGGCCGCCGGGAGCGTCACAATGATCCGCCCGTTCTCCTGCGGGACTTCCGCTCCGGTCTCGAGGTCTGTGATGTGCTGCGCGCCGTGCGGCAGCGGCACGGATAGCTGCGCCTCGTTCTCATCGTTATTTACCATCACGACGACCGACTCCTGCTCGCCGATGCGCGCGAACGCGTACTGGCGGTTCGTCAGCATCAGTTCGCGATAGCGTCCCGTGCCGATAACCGGATGCTCCCTCCGGCACTTCCCAAGAAAGATCAGAAATTCCTTCAATCCCGGCACAGGCGGGTTTGCGTTCATCGCTTCCGGCTCAAGATACGGCCGCAGCGCCGGATCCCCGCCGTTCGCCTTTCGCCCGTCGACGCCCCACTCCGAACCATAGTAGATCGACGGAAGCCCCGGCAGTGTGTAGAGCAGCGTATACACCGGCTTGATATGCCGCCTGTCGTTCAGCTTCGAAACGATGCGGTCCACGTCGTGATTGTCCACGAACGAGTAGAGCGTGCGCCCCCGGTAGATTCCGCCATTCTCATCAAACTGCCTGCGGATAGTATGCGCAATCTCAAAATAATTATGGTCGTTGTGCCCGGAATACAGGCCCTTGTGGAGCTCGTAATTTGTCACAGAATGAAGCATCTCCTGATTCGCCCAGCGCCCGTAATCCCCGTGGATCACCTCGCCCATCAGCCAGAAATCCGGCTTCTCATTGCCCGTCATCCAGCGCATTTCCTTCATGAAATCAAAGTCCAGGCAATCCGCGCAGTCGAGCCGAATGCCGTCGATGTCAAACTCATGGATCCAGAAACGGATTACATCGAAAAGGTAATCCTTCACCTCGCGGTTCTGCAGGTTCAGGTTCGCCAGCTCTGCGCAGTTCCTCCACGATTCGTAGCCGAAGCCGTCGTTGTAATAATTGTTGCCCCAGAAATTGACGCCCTTGTACCAGCCACAGTAGCGCGAGCCCTCGCGGTTCTGCTTAATATCCTGGAACGCGAAAAATTCCCTGCCCGTGTGGTTGAACACGCCGTCCACCACAACCCTCAGGCCAAGCTCGTGCGCCTGCTGCACAAAGGTCTTGAAATCATCGTTGTCCCCGAGCC
>CANQVT010000031.1 GCA_947627365.1 uncultured Lachnospiraceae bacterium
GTAAGATTTGGCTATCTGATCTCATCGAGCGAAAATATACAGTTTATTTCGAGTATCCGAAATCCGAAAAATATAACCACGTTTGCGCAGGAAGCCGTCATTGGGGCTCTGGAGGACACGGATTATATGTGGAAATATGTCGAGCAGGTCAGGCTTGCCCGTGATTGCTTTGTTGCCGCCATAAACAGTCTTCCGCATGAAAGATTTCATGCATATAAAACTCAGGGAAACTTTGTACTGATTAAATGCTGTGACCAGTTGACCAAGCATGAGATTATTACTTATCTGCAAAGGAATAATATATTTATCCGCGATATTAACCATAGCGAAACAGTAAAAGACTGTGTACGGGTGTCCATAGGATTACCAGCTCAGATGGAGCGAGTGATAGGATGCTTCAGGAGTTATTGCGAGGTAAAGCCTGGGGATTGACGACCGTATGACTTTAAAGCAGATTTATTCAGAAAGTTTGTCGCAATCCTACTCTGCGATTTATCGCAGCATAGAGGAATATCGGGAGAGTCTTTCAAATGAGTTTGAGACAGATTTTACGCTGATTTCAGAGGGAAGGCTGTTTGATCAGGAACTTGAAAACAGGGCTGAAACTGTAGACTATTATTACATATGGAAACGCTAGGAAAAATGAATTCATAGCACCGGGTGGAAAGATAGGAGCAGGATTATAAATGAATAAATTAAAAAGGCATTTTGTCATACTTGGAAAAGCTGTGATATCAGGAAGTATAGCGTTTGCTATTCTGTCAGGGTTTTGCCTGTTGTATGACAATATGCCACAGGTATTGCTAAATAAAGACGGAACACCAACTAATTGCTATATGCCAGACACATTCTGGGCTAACTGGAGAGAAGGCTTTGCCAGTGGAAGAACAAACAATGAAGGGCATATGAGTGTCATTGATTATACTTCTGATATGCCGGTAGATATATTGATCACAGGGAGCTCCCAAATGGAGGCAAAACAGGTAAACCTCACAGAATCGACCGCGGGAAGACTGAATGATCTGCTGCCGGAAAAGACGGTTTATAATGTTGGATTTTCCGGAAATAAATTCCTGAAATGCTCTCGTAATCTTGAAGATTCAATATATATGTACTGTCCGAGAGATTATGTCGTGATGGAAACGTCGGATTTGCTTTTTCCAGAAGAAGAATTGAGAGCTGCGATAGATGGAGCGAATTCTGATTCAAAGGATATGACGGATGGACTCCTTGGTTGGTTAAGATCAACTGCTATTGGGGAAAATCATTTTCTGGAATTGGTTTACCATCAGATCAATAATTTCAGAAGCAAGGAAACTGCCGCAGAAACAATAGATGATGAATGGTATGAAAGTGCGCAGTACGAAAAGACGGTAGACGTGTTACTACATAAAATTTTTCGGGAGGCGGAGTCTACAGGTGCAAAAGTAATTATCATTTATCATCCGATATATAGATTTGCACCAGACGGTAGCCTGGTTTGGCCGGATGACCACGAAGCCAGTGTCAGTTTCGCACAGGCGTGTAAGAAAAACGGGATTATTTTTCTGGATATGACGGAAAGATTCCAAACAGAGTATGAGAACAACCATGTTTTTGCGTATGGATTTGTGAACACATCTGTTGAGCATGGCCATCTTAATAAGGACGGTCATGCGATGATTGCGGATGAGTTGTGCAAAATCATTAGTGACAAGGACAATACGGACATATAGAGTTGCTGATGAAATGTTTTGGGGAGAATGAGTATGTCATTTGTGGATTTCATGTTTTATCCGGCCGTTATCGGGTTGGTTTTCTTTTTGCTTACAGTCCAGCTTTGCTTTCGAAAACAGACAGCCTTATCTAAACGCTTAAAGAAGCTGACACTTTTGGCTTTCAGCTATCTGGCTATGGGAATGTATGACTGGAGGTTCTGCATATGCATGACCGCGGTAATCAGTGTGACATGGTTTTCCGCGCTGGCAATAGAAGGGGCGAAAATACGGGGAAATGAAAGACAGCGAAACATGTGGACAGGCTGTTCTGTGGCATTTCTTGTTTTGCTCCTTGGTCTATTTAAGTACCTGAATTTTTTCATGGATTCTCTGTGTTGGCTTGTTGGAAAGGAATGGCACGCGATCGCTATTCTGCTTCCGCTGGGTATTTCTTTCTATATTTTCTCTGCAATTGGCTATATTCTGGATGTCAGCTGGGGAAACGCAGAGGCTGAAAAGGATTTTTTCGATGTCGCGCTTTTTCTGGCATTCTTCCTGAAGATGGTTTGCGGTCCGATCGTCAGGGGTCGTGATTTCCTGCCGCAGTTGAAGGAAAATAGAAAAATCACTTGGAAAGGCGTAGAGACAGGGATGCAGATCTTCGTCTTTGGTTTTTTCAAGAAACTTGTCCTGGCGGATCATCTGGCGGTTTTTGTGGATGATGTCTATGCGGCTCCGGCTGCGTTTGGGACGTTTACTGTCTGGCTTGCCGCATTCAGTTATTTTATTCAGCTTTATTTTGACTTTTCGGGATATTCTGATATGGCTGTAGGAATATCAAAAATCCTTGGATATGACATCCAGAAGAATTTTAATCTGCCATTTGTGGCAAAGAATATCAGTGAATTTTGGGACAGATGGCATATTTCACTTTCTTCTTGGCTGAATGAATATATTTTTAACCCACTGGCTTTGAGAATGAAGCGGAGGTTGGCTAGACTTCCTAAAGCACGCAGGATGAGATGGAGGATGCTGCCGGATTATGCAGCCCTTGTTGTGACATTTTTTGTAAGCGGGTTGTGGCATGGTGCTGGCGTCACATTTCTTATCTGGGGAGCTCTGCAGGGGATCTGCTCTGTTTGGCATGCTATATACGTAAATTGGAGGAAAAGTCGGAAGGCTAATGTTGAAGGAAAGACATTGAGATCTGCCCTGAAGCAAAGTGGGGGGGGGGCGGTTCTGTAGTTTCTGCGTTGCAGATCGCACTTAATTTCTTTGTGCTCTGCCTCATCCAAGTCTTTTTCAGGGCTGGTTCTATTCAGGAAGCGATTAGCATACTAGGACGGATGTTTATACCATGCGAGGGCATTGAACTGCCGTATACATGGACGTTTTTTGGTTATGGTATTCTGGGAATTGCTACATTTGCTGCATGGTGCCGCAAAAAGAAAATGGGATTAAAGCGGATAGAAGGATTTTATCCGATTATGAAGCTGGACACGGTGTGCGGCTTGACCTTCTTTTTGTTATTGTGCGGACTGACTGTCATTCTTGCTTATTTTGGAGAAACCTATTTTATTTACGGAAATTTTTGATTTGCGATATTAATTATATCTCGCCTTCAACGTGGCGAATAGTATCAAGTCACTGTTCAGGAAGGAGGGAATTGTCGAGCCGTGCAGGGACAGAAAAGCTTTCAGAATATATTCGAAATAAATATGCAGATGTTTTTGAAATAGAATAATGATAGTTACCAGAAAAACTGAAGGAAGGGTTTGCTCGTGAAAGTACTTAAAAAAGTAATTATAAAAATGACAATATTGATAATACCATTTTTTGCAATAATGCCTATATCGATATGGTTATTCCCCATGTATTTTATGGACGAGGAATATGCTGCGTTCCTTCAAAATATGAAGTGGGGGGGGCAACACGACGGATATTACAGAGTCCTCATTATGGGGGATTCGGAAGCAAAGTCGGCGTGGCTGCCGGATGAATTGTCTGAGGATACTTACAACTTTTCGCTGGCAGGAGCATCGCCGATTGACGAGTATTATTGTCTGAAAGACTACCTGGAAAAAAACGACGCGCCGGAGTATCTGTTTTATACGCAGGCGGCGGGGCATTTTGTGGAGGCAGATTTTTTCTGGTCGAGAATGATCTATTTTCATCGCATGCGTGAAACGGATTTTTATGATTTACTGGAAACTCTGAAGGATTATAAGGATGTGACACTGTTTGGCGAAAGAAATATGAAACAAGAGTTTCTTCTGTATAAATATTATTTTCCGACGAAATATTCTTCTGCATTTCTGAAATTTCTGCTGGGTGAGAATCGCTATGATAAATGTATAAAAAATTACCAGATTGCGGAAGAAAACTGCGGACAGATGCAGGTTGGAAACGCAGACCGCTGGGATGAAGCGAACAAGTATGCGAAATGGGAGTCGTTTGAGGCAAATGAGATTATCGACGACTATTTTGGGAAGTTGATTGATCTTTGCGGGGAGCATGGGATAAAGTTTATCTTTCAGATGATCCCGTACAGTGAAAGTACATACGAAAATCTGCAGCCGCAGTTCGTCTCTGATTATACCTCGTATCTGGAATCGCTTCAGGAGGAACATCCGGACGCACTCATCGATCATGAACTGGTCAGTTATGACAACAGTTATTATGGAGATGCATATCACCTGAACAGGCGGGGCACAGTCAGGTTTTCACAGGAAATGAGAGAAAAATACAGTGAGATTTTTAAAACGGGAGGAGAATCATGAAAGAGCTGGAATATCCCTTTGATGCAGAACAAATTCTTCAGAAGAAGAAAAAACTGCGCAGACAGCTTCTGGAATCCGGAGCGCAGTTTACCGATAAGCGAATCGCCATTCTCGGCGGTTCAACGACAAACGATATAAAGCTGATCCTTGAGCTTTTCCTGCTGGACTACGGCATACGTCCGATATTTTATGAATCAGAATACAACCAGTGGTATCAGGACGCTATGTTCGAAAATACAGAGCTTGAGACGTTTGCGCCGGATATCATTTATATCCATACGACAAACCGAAATATCACGACATATCCGTGCCTGTCTGATGACGCGAAGACCGTGGACGATATGATTGCCGGGGAGATGGAGAAGTTTCAGAGTGTATGGAAGCATCTGGCGGAGACCTATCACTGTCCAGTTATTCAGAACAACTTTGAGATGCCATATTACCGGCTCCTGGGGAACAGGGACGCCAGCGATATTCATGGTGCGGTTAATTTTCTGACGCGCCTGAACATGGAATTCTACGTATATGCACAGACGCATGAAAACTTTTATATTTGTGATATCAACTATATTTCAGCGGATTACGGACTGAAGAAATGGGCGGATCCATTTTATTACCACATGTACAAATATGCATTGAGCGTACCGGCGATTCCTTATCTGGCGCTCAATGTGGCGAATATAATCAAATCTCTCTTTGGAAAGAACAAGAAGGGGTTTGTCCTTGATCTTGATAATACTCTGTGGGGCGGGGTGATTGGAGATGATGGCCCGGAGAACATTGTCCTTGGTCCGGAGGAATCGGAGGGACAGGCCTATCTGGAGTTTCAGAGATATATCCGCAGGCATAAAGAGCTGGGAATCATACTGTGCGTGGATTCCAAGAACGAGGAGGAGAATGCTCTACTTGGGCTGAAGCATTCAGACGGAGCGCTCCGCCCGGAAGATTTCGTAATGATAACGGCGAACTGGGAACCGAAAGACCGGAATTTCCGTGAGATTGCTGACAGTCTTGGGCTTCTTCCTGAAAGCCTGGTGTTTGTCGACGATAATCCGGCAGAACGTCATATTGTGACAGAGCAGATCAAAGGGGTAAGGGCGCCGGAGATTCGCACTGTGCATGAATATATCGGTGTGATTGACCGGAGCGGTTTTTTTGAGACGACAGTGCTGTCAAAGGATGACTTGAAAAGAAATGAAATGTACAAAGAAAATGTGGAGCGGAAAAAGCTTCAGGAAAGCTTTGCAGATTATCATGAATACCTCCTTTCTCTGGAGATGAAGGCGGTGATAAAGGGATTTGAACCGGTTTATATGGCCAGGATCGCGCAGCTCACAAACAAGAGCAACCAGTTCAATCTGACGACGAAACGATATACGCAGGCGGAGATCGAGTCGGTTGCAGAAGACGACCGTTATATCACTCTATATGGGAAGCTCCTGGATCGCTTCGGGGACAATGGCGTGGTATCTGTAGTGATCGGGCGTGTAGAAGGGGAGATCTGTCATGTTGATCTGTGGATCATGAGCTGCCGTGTGTTGAAGCGCGACATGGAGTTTGCCATGATGGATGCGCTGATAAAAAAATGCATGGAACGTGGCGTAAAGAAGATCCGGGGTTACTATTATCCGACGGCCAAGAACGCTATGGTGCGGGAATTCTATGCACTGCAGGGATTTACGAAGGTATCGGAGGATGAAGCCGGAAATACGGAATGGGTGTTTACGATACCGCGGAAATATGCGAATAAAACAGACGTGATAAAGGTAGAAGGATAAGGGAGGGACAGCAGTGGATATTACATCAGTTGGTTTTTATATCTTTACAGGCATTGTGTTGCTGATTTACTGGAACCTCCCGCAGAAATACCAGTGGAAGCTTCTCCTGGCCGCGGGCGCTGTTTTCTATTGCCTGAACGCACACCCGGCGACAATCGTATACCTGGCGTTCAGCGTCGTGACGGTGTATTATGCGGTTTGTTATTTTGAACGGACTGGGGAGCAGGCGAAGAAAAGCCAGGAAGCAGCGGCCGGGAGACGCAGAGTCCTGATTCTGACGCTCGCGGCGAATGCCGGTTTGCTCATCGTACTGAAATATACCAATCTCGGAGTACATACATGGAACCGCCTGTTTTCCGGGCGAGGAATTATCCTGAACGAAGTACACTGGCTTGAGCCTCTGGCGGTCAGCTTTTATACGCTGCAGCTCATTGCATATCTGCTGGATTGTTATTGGGGCGTTGCTCCGGCAGAAAAAAATGTATTCCGGCTGGCCTTGTTTGCGTCGTATTTCCCGCAGATGGTGTCTGGACCGATTAGCCGGTATTCAGAGATTGGTAGCCAGCTCTTTGAAAAACATGACATAGATTATGACCGGGTTGTCCACGGGCTGAAATGCATCGCCTGGGGATTGCTGAAGAAAATGGCTGTATCAAACAGAGTGGCGGTTGTCGTGAATGCGATGTGGGCGGAACCGGATGTCTATTCCGGATTTTATATATGGATTGCTGCCGCTGGCTTTGTAATTCAGCTTTACACGGATTTTTCCGGCTGTATGGATATCGTGCTTGGCGTTTCAGAGTGCTTTGGGATATATCTTCCGGAGAACTTTCGCGCGCCGCTTCTGTCGAAAACCATACAGGAATTTTGGCAGAGATGGCATATCACGCTAGGCGGATGGCTGCGCGATTACATTATGAATCCGCTGTCAAAGTCGGAAGCGATGGTAAGCCTGGGAAAGAAGTGCAGGGAAAAGTTTGGAAAGAAGAAAGGAAAGCAGATTCCGGTCTATCTGTCCATGTTCGCCGTTTGGTTTCTCATGGGGCTGTGGCATGGGGACTCATGGAGTTTTGTCGCGCAGGGACTCTGGTTTTGGCTTGTGATTGTGCTGGGCCAGATGATGAAGGGCATATTTGCCACATGGAAGAAAAAGCTGCATATCAGCGATAAGAATTTTGCTTGGCAGATGTTTCAGATCGTGCGGACATTTCTGGTGTTCACTGTGGGAAGCCTGTTTTTCCGGGCCGATTCTCTACTTGATGCGTTTCACAGAATCGGATTAAGCACGCAGATGAAATTCAGCTTTGGAGTTTTTAAGGATTTTGCGCATCTGTGTTACAGCTCAGATCTCGGAGGAAAGCCGGGACTGCTGGTCGCAGCGGTTTCATTTTTGCTGATAGCGGCTGTGGACGTTTGCATATACATGAAATCGGACAGGGTGTTCCGCTTCTTTGAGAGACACAGGGTGATCAGATGGGCGGGATATTATGCGCTTGTTTTTCTTCTGATTTTGTCTCTTGATATCAGGGCGCAGGAATTCCTGTATGCACAGTTCTAAGATAAGGGAGAGTATGCTATGCAAGTCCATCATATAGGTTATTTAATAAAGAGAATGAACAAGGCGCTCTCAGCATTTGAATATCTTGGATATCGAAGGACGGGAGCCGTAGTCTATGACGAAGGGCGTGATGCGGAGCTGTGTTTCCTGAAGTCAGCGGGGGGGGGTAAAATCTGCGTGGAGCTGGTCGCTCCCAGGCGGACAAGCTCGCTCTATGGCTTGCTGAAAGTGTACAAAAATACGGCCTACCATATATGTTATCAGGTGGATTCCATACAGGAAGAGGTTGTCAGAATGGAGCAGAATGGGTACCGGATGTTCCGGGAGCCGGAGCCTGCCCCAGCAATAGGTGAAAATGCCAGCGTGGCGTTCCTGATGTCTCCGGCTATCGGGATGGTAGAGCTGCTGGAAATGAAACAAACCAGGGATTAAATAAGCAAAAAATAATGCAGAATGAAGGAGGATATGAAAATGACCAGAGAAGAGATTTACGCAAAACTGAATGAGGTATTCCAGGATGTATTTGATGACGACACGATTACAGTAAACGACGCGACCACGGCGGATGATATCGAGGACTGGGATTCGCTGGAGCACATCAACCTGATTGTGGCTGTGGAGAATGCCTTTGGTGTGAAGTTCAACATGGGACAGGTCAACGGCATGAAGAATGTCGGCGAGATGGTGGATATTATTCAGGAGAAAGTGTAATGCCCCAACTGCCCTTCCCAATCCTTATGCAGAGAGATTTCTATAAGAAAATAGGCGGAAGGAGACCAAAAATAGTACAATAGGTTGGAATAGGTTGGATAGATTGTTTTTTGTTGCTTTTCGTTAGGCAGAATGTTATACTAATTTTAGCAGAATCAAACAAAGGAGTAGAAACATGACAGATACTTATCTCAAGAGATCTCTGGATTCTGCAAATGATAAGGCGAAGTATGATGAGAACGTGAAAACGATTCTTAGCGACAAGACGATTTTGTCGTGGATATTGACGACACTTCTGAGCAGCAGGATGACGCCGAAGGGGAAAGAGGAAGTACTGGAGCATACATACGGGATCCCGATGAGTTATGAATTGAAGGAGGCGACAGGGAGAATGTGTAATTTGTCGGATTTGGTGGAAGAGCGTGGAATTGAGAAAGGAATAGAGAAGGGAATAGAGCAAGGCACTGAGCTGAAATTGATCAGTCTGGTATTGAAGAAACTGAAAAAGTCCTGCACCGTGTCTCAGATCGCTGATGCTCTGGAGGAGCCGGAAGAGAAGATCAGCCAGATCATGAAGATTGCGCAGAAGTACGCGCCGGAGTACGATGAGAGGAAGATTCTGGCAGAGCTGATGGAATCCTCTGGAAACTGATTTGTTTTGGTGAGTGCGCCCTCCCTTCCATCACTTCCATCATTTTCATCATTTTCATCTGCAAGGCATCCGTGTCGTCTGTCGAGGAGTTTGCGCGGCGGATACGGCAGTGATCGCACCGCGGACATATACGTTATGAATAGTCGACGGGCATGTCTTGTGCCGTCACAGATCTACTTATGAGAAAAGTCTATATTGACCAATATGAGGAATATTCCAAAGCCTGTTTAGCTTTGGGATATTTTTCCTGAGGGAACTGTTTATGCCGATTCCGGCGAGTATTCAATTTTAAATGAGCAGAGGAATTCTATATTTTTTGCTATCATTATTGCAGAAGTTACCATTCAGAGGCAATGTCAGTTAGTTAAAGCCAGGCGATTGTTACTGTTCAGACCAGGCCGAAGCATTTGCTGCTGAGGCCGTAAGAAAGTGATTCAGGAGGCAGTTTGGGCTTCGCGAAGCGAATTTACATGCCCAAACTGCTCGTTACTGCTCACGGAGTGAACAGTAACAGGCGATTTTGGGCTGTGAAGGAAAATCGCGTGGGGTGGTTGTGCATTTTCCGAATTTAGTATAAAATGTTAAGGAAGACGATTCGGGAGGCGGGCATGGACCAAAAGACAAAATCTCTGATACAGAAAGTGAAGTACGTTCTTCTCATGCGCCCGGTATTCAATATGGGGGCGCTGTTTTCCGACGAGACGGAGAATTACGTTTCGCCGATGGAGCCGAAGCCAGGGGACACGGTGACGATCCGCATCCGCACACTACGGGACAATGCAGACGCGGTCTATTTCATCAGTGGTGCCACAAAGGAGCTCATGTCGCTGGAGTGTACCGAGGGACGGTTCGACTATTACACGATACAGATTGGGATGGGCGACGAGCCGGTCTACTATTATTTCGAGATACAGGACGGACAGGCCAGATGCTTTTACAACAAGTGTGGCGTGTCCAGAGATCTGCAGCAGAGCAAGGCCTTTTGTCTTTGCCCCGGTTTTTCGACGCCGGACTGGGCGAAGGGCGCGGTCATGTACCAGATCTTCACGGATCGGTTTTACAACGGAGATCCGTCCAACGATGTAGAGCAAAATGAGTATCTCTACATCGGGGAAGGCACAAGCAAGGTCACGGACTGGAACAAGATCCCGGCTCAGATGGGCGTGCGGGAATTCTACGGCGGCGACCTGCAGGGCGTGATCGACAAGCTGGATTATCTTCAGGGACTCGGCGTTGAGGTGATCTACTTTAACCCGCTGTTTGTCTCTCCGTCGAATCACAAATATGACATTCAGGATTATGATTATATCGACCCGCATTTCGGAAGGATTGTCCGGGATGAGGGCGAATTGCTGCGCGACTGGGAGCATGGCAACCGGGGCGCTACGCGCTACATCAACAGGGTGACGGGACTGGACAATCTGGAAGCCAGCAACCGGCTCTTTATTACCCTTGTGGAGGAGCTTCATAAGAGGGGAATGAAGGTGATCCTGGACGGCGTCTTCAATCACTGTGGTTCCTTCAACAAGTGGATGGACCGAGAGCGGATCTACGAGAATCAGAAGGGCTATGAGAAGGGGGCTTTTGTCGCGCCGGACAGCCCATATCGCTCGTTCTTCCGCTTTCAGAATGAGCACGAGTGGCCGTACAACCCGTTCTACGACGGCTGGTGGGGACATGATACGCTGCCGAAGCTGAATTACGAGGAGTCGCCCGATCTCGAAAAATACATTCTGGAGATCGCGAAAAAATGGGTGTCGCCGCCCTACAACGTGGATGGATGGAGGCTCGACGTGGCGGCTGATCTCGGCGGCAGCCCGGAGTACAACCACGAATTCTGGCGCAAGTTCCGCAGGGTGGTCAAGGAGGCCAATCCGGACGCGCTGATCCTGGCGGAGCACTACGGCGACCCGATCAGCTGGCTCGGAGGAGACCAGTGGGACACGGTCATGAACTACGACGCCTTCATGGAGCCGGTCACCTGGTTTTTCACCGGCATGGAGAAGCACAGCGATGAATTTCGCCCGGATCTGCTGGGAAACGCCGATAGTTTTATCGGGGCGATGCGCTATCATATGGCGAGTTTCATGACCCCTTCTTTGCAGGTGTCGATGAACGAGCTGTCGAACCACGACCACTCGCGTTTTCTCACGCGCACAAACCATAAGGTTGGGAGGATCGACACGCTCGGCGGCGAAGCGGCGAGCCAGGATATTCGGCCGGAGATCATGCGTGAGGCGGTTGTCCTGCAGATGACCTGGCCGGGCGCTCCGACAATCTATTACGGGGATGAGGCCGGAGTGTGCGGCTTCACCGATCCGGATAATCGCAGGACCTATCCCTGGGGGAACGAAGATCAGCAGATGCTTGCGTTCCACAGGGCGGTCATCGCTCTGCACAGGAAATACTCTGTGCTGAAGCGCGGCTCGCTGAAATTTTTGTTTGGGAATTATAACTGCCTGGCCTACGGCAGATTCGACCGCGAGACTCAGATCGTCGTCGCGTTCAACAACAACGATGAGCCGAGGGAGTTTCGGATCCCGGTATGGCAGGTAGGCGCGGACAATCATCAGGCCATGGAGCGGATCTTTTATACGGACGCGGAGGGCTTTAGTGAGGAATCGACGATCTATCCGGTGCACGCGGGAGAGATCGATATCCTGCTTCCGCCGACCTCCGCCGCGGTGTTGCTGGCGGTTCGGGCGGAATGAAGGTAAAAGGATTTATTCTGCGCACGATCTGCAAGAAATACAGCTGTATTTCACTTTTTAATCGGGAATGTTCCGCATATGATGATAGAGTCATATAAATAGTAAGATAGCGTGAGAAAGGGGAAATTTTGTATGAATATCGTAGTTCTGGCGGGGGGAATCAGCACGGAACGCGAGATTTCAATCGTCTCCGGGACGATGGCGTGCAAGGCGTTGCGCGGGAAGGGACACAAGGCGATCCTTGTGGACGTGTACTGCGGGGACAGCCGGATTGACATGGATGACGACGGGCAGTGCAGGCGGAATGACGGGCCAAATGACATGCAGGGCGCAAGCCGGCGGGATGGCGGGACATCTGCACTTGCGGATCAGTGGTTCCCGGAGAAGTATAATGTGGAGGCTGCGGCTGCTTACATGCGTTCCTTCGACGGACAGATCGAGGAGATGAAGCGGACGCGCAGGGGATTTTTCGGACCGAATGTGCTCGCCTTGTGCGAGGCGGCGGACGTCGTGTTTATGGCGCTGCACGGAGCGGACGGAGAAGGCGGCAAGGTGCAGGCGGTCTTTGATCTGATGGGGATCCGTTACACGGGCTCGGGAGTGCTCGGGAGCGCAGTCGCGATGGATAAGGGAATTTCCAGAAAGCTGTTTGAAGCGGACGGTATACCGGTTGCGAAGGGCGTCGTCTTGGAGCGCGGCGATGAGTACGGGCCAGCGGCGGAGAACGGCGTTGGACTTCCGTGTGTGGTGAAGCCGTGCTGCGGAGGCTCCAGCGTCGGCGTTGAGATCGCGCGGACGCAGGAGGAGTATGAGAGGGCGCTCGAGACGGCGTTCGGTTATGAGGAAGAGGTCGTCGTGGAGCAGTACATAGAAGGCAGGGAATTCTCGGTCGGCGTGGTCGGGGGAGTGGCATATCCGGTCATCGAGATTGCGCCGCTGGTCGGCTTCTACGACTATAAGAATAAATATCAGGCCGGTTCCACGATTGAAACCTGTCCGGCGGATCTGGAGGCGGATAAGACGGCCGAGATGCAGCGCTACGCCGAGATGGCGTACCGTGCGCTGAAGTTGGAATGCTACGCACGGATGGATTTTATGATGGCAAAGGATAGCAGCCTCTACTGCCTCGAGGCCAACACGCTGCCCGGCATGACGCCGACGAGCCTGCTCCCGCAGGAGGCGGCGGCGCTTGGCATGGATTTTCCGGCGTTGTGTGAGCACCTGATCGAAGTGTCGCTGGAGGAGAACATATGAAAGGATTGACTCTGGAACGAATCGCGCAGGCGTGCGGTGGGACATACATAGGAAGGAAAGAAGATCTCGGGCGCGAGATCACGATGATCACGACGGACAGCCGCAAGGTGGAGGTTGGAGGCCTGTTTGCGGCGATCAAGGGAGAGCGCGTGGACGGTCACGATTTCATTCCGGCCGTGTTAGCGCAGGGAGCTCTTGTGGCGCTCGGCGAGCAGGATCCGTCAGAGTGGAGAAGGGTCGGGAATTACATCCGGGTGCCCTCGACGGTTGAGGCGCTCGGGGCGATCGCGGAGTGCTATCTGGAGCAACTGCAGATTCCGGTCGTCGGGATCACGGGCAGCGTCGGCAAGACAAGCACGAAAGAGATGATCGCTGCGGTACTCGCGCAGAAGTACAATGTGCTGAAGACAGACGGGAACTTCAACAACGCGCTGGGGCTTCCATTGACTATTTTCCGGCTGAGGGAGGAGCACGAGATTGCGGTGCTCGAGATGGGGATCAACCATTTCGGCGAGATGCACGCTCTGGCGAAGATTGCGAAGCCGGATGTCTGCGTAATAACAAACATCGGGGAGTGCCATCTGGAATTTCTGGGCGATCGGGACGGCGTGCTGCGTGCGAAGTCCGAGATCTTTGACTTTCTGCGTCCGGACGGCTGTGTGATCCTGAACGGGGACGACGACAAGCTGGCACAGATTTCGGAGGTAAAGGGGATTCGCCCCGTATTTTTCGGACTCGGAGGCATGAATGAGGCTGCAGAAGAGAGTATGATTGTCGGGACGAATGAAGCAGCAGGATACGGGATTGCCGGAGAGAGCAAGGCGGCCAACAGAAATGAGATTTATGCGGATCATATCGAGAAAAAGGGACTGGACGGGATCGCCTGTCGAATCCATACCAGGCAGGGGGAATTCTCGGCACAGATTCCGATCCCGGGGCTGCATATGGTGCGAAACGCACTCGCGGGGACTGCGGTCGGGCTGCGGTTCGGGTTGACACTTGAGCAGATCCGGGCAGGAATTGAGAGCCTGCAGCCGCTTGGCGGCCGCTTCCATATCGTGCGGACAGAGGCTTATACGATTATTGACGATTGCTACAATGCGAACCCGATGTCGATGAAGGGTTCGCTCGCTGTGCTGCAGGATGCATTGGGCAGGAAGGTTGCGATCCTCGGAGATATGGGAGAGCTCGGGCCAGACGAGGCGCAGCTTCACCGAGAGGTCGGAGAGTACGCGGGTGAGCTGGATATCGACCTTTTCCTCTGTGTTGGAGAGCTGTGTCGCCATATGGCAGACGGCATTTTGGAGATGGCTCCCGGAAGGCAGGTCTGCTATTTCGAAAGCATGGAGAGATTCTTGGGGGCTCTGCCGGAGCTCATACAAGGTGGAGACACGATACTGGTCAAGGCGTCGCACTTCATGCACTTTGAGAAGGTTGTAAAGTCCCTGGAAGAGAAATAAAAATTTTTGTGGCCTTATTTAAGGATGTATGTTAAAATAAGATGTATTTTTGTCCTTGATTTGTTTTTTGTGCATGTGCAAACAGTCCGTTGACAGCCACGGAGTGTGAGACGGCCTTTTGCACGGAGGATTTTTTTCGATGAATTTTGTAAAAGAGCTCATGAAAAAGGGCAGCGCCTTGATCCATGGCGATGTCAAATATGAGGACGAGTCGAATCAGTTCTGTATCATGCTCCGTGTGTGCCAGATCATACTGATTTTCTATTTCCTGCTGTTTGAGCTGCTCACATTTGTGTTCTGGCCGGAGGGCAATAAGCTCCTCGTGTTGCCGTGGATCCTCATCCTCGTCGGCGGCTTCTGGACGACCTATCAGTTCCGGACGCGGATTGTGTTTCACATTTTTTCGTTTTTTACCGTTGCGTGGATCTGGCTGTTCGTCCGCTATTTCGGCTGGGATGTAGGAGCTCAGCATTTTCTGTTTCCACTGCTTGTGGTGTCCTTCTTTGCTACCTACGACAACAGGCGGGGCAAGACGGTCTATACGCTGTTTCTCCTCGCGTTCCGGCTTTACCTGTTTGTATACCTTAGCAACAGGCCGCCGATTTATCCGCTGGAGTTCCGGACGCAGACCAGCTTCCAGATTTTGAATATGTTCACGCTGTTTTCAATTTTGTTCTATGTCTGCTGGACGTTCAGCAACACGAATCAGGAGGCGGAGAAAAAGCTTGCGTACTACAACAAACGGCTGAAGCATGAGGCGCAGACGGACCAGCTCACAGGCCTTCTGAACCGCCGAAGCATGATCGAATTTCTGGAAAAGCGGACTTCGGGGAACTCGGAAGAATTTTTGAGCATCTCCATCGGAGATATCGATTTCTTCAAGAGGGTGAATGATACGAGAGGGCACAACTGCGGGGACGAGGTGCTCCGCAGGATCGCGTCTCTGTTTATAGAATATATGGAGGGGCGGGGCATGGTCTGCCGCTGGGGCGGCGAGGAGTTCTGTCTGGCGTTTTCGGAGAACGGGGACGTCGCGCGAAGCTATGTCGATGAGCTGCGCATGCGCGTGCAGGATATGGAGATCACGGATCCCTCCACAGGAGAGATCTTTCACGTGACGATGACGTTTGGCGTAGAGGAGTACGATTTTTCCGCATCGATGACGGAGCTGATCCGTCGGGCGGACGACAAGCTGTATGTCGGCAAGGACAGTGGACGAAACTGCACGATATACTGAGCCTTTACGGTGCGCTGTTGGCAGAAAAGAGTATGCTTTATGAGAGAGGAATGTGAGACGGTCATTCACTGGGCGGCGGGCAAAATAGAGCCTGGCCGCCCGTGTCGTGCGTGAGGAGAAATGTCTGCAGGACATAGAGGGGAAATAGAATGCTTTGGGAAAAGCTGAGTAAAATATGGAAGAGACCGGAGAGGCAGTCAGCAGGGAGCTCCGGACATCAGGAGGACAAGATTATGTATCTTATCGTAGGTCTGGGAAATCCTGGACCGAAATATGCGCATACAAGACACAACGCCGGATTTGAGGCAATCGACCGCCTGGCGGCTCGATATGGGATCCGTATAGAAACGGAGAAATTCCGGGCACTCACCGGCACGGGCGCGATTGAGGGGCAGAAGGTGCTTCTGCTCAAGCCGCTGACATTCATGAACCTGAGCGGGGAGAGCGTCCGTGCGGCGTGTGAGTTCTACAAGGTCAACCCGGAGGAGGGATTAATCGTTCTCTACGACGACATTAGCCTGGCGCCGGGGCAGCTGCGCATCCGCGGGAAGGGAAGCGCAGGCGGTCACAATGGAATCAAAAATATCATCGGTCAGCTTGGCACGCAGGTATTCCTGCGTGTGAAAATCGGCGTTGGGGCGAAGCCGTCGGACTGGGATTTGGTCGACTATGTGCTGAGCCGCTTTTCGAAAGAGGAGCAGTCTGAGATGGACGAGGCGTTCGACCGCGCCGCGCAGGCGGCTGCGATGCTGCTCACGGAGGACGTCGACCGGGTGATGAGCGAATTCAACGTGCGAAAGGAAACGCGTAACGAAGAGAGACTGCAGGAGAGGAAAGCGAAACCGCAGGAAAGGGAGTAACGTTCAGATGTGCCGGGCAGACGCGAAGAAGTGCGGCGGCCTGGAGGTATCAGGACAGACATGGAGAAGGAATATTCATGAGAGCATTTATAGCGCCCATGCAGCAGCTGGGAGAATTTGAGGAGATCGGCAGAAAGCTCGGGGCGAACCGCGGCGTGCTGCAGGTGACAGGCTGTATCGATTCACAGAAGTCACACTTTATGTACTGCGCCGGACAGCAGTTTCAGGAGATCACGGGGCGGGCGTACGCGCGCGCGGCCGGGACAGCAGGCCCCGGTTGGAGGACAGGGACAGGTACGGCCGTTCCGATATCCGTAAAAGCAAAGACGAGGTCGATCGATCCGGGCAGTGCGGCCGACGGCGCGCAGCCGGACAGTTCGGACGCGGCGGCACGCTTTCCGGACGTGCCGTATACCGCTTTGATCATCACATATAACGACCTGCGTGCGAAGGAAATCTACGAAAACTACCGTTTTTTCGACCGGGACGTCCTGTACTTCCCGGCGAAAGATCTGATCTTTTTTCAGGCGGACATCCACAGCAACCTGCTCGAACAGCAGCGGATCGCCGTGCTCAAGGCTCTCGTTGAGCGCAAGAAAGTGACGGTCATCACGACGATGGCGGCCTGCATGAACCATCTCGTTCCATTTGAAGATTGGAAAGATCACATCATGGAGATCGACAGCGGCTGCGAGCTCGATCTGACGGAACTGAAAGCGGAGCTTGTGAAGCTCGGCTATGAGCGCAGCGCCCAGGTAGAGGGGCCGGGACAGTTCGCGATCCGCGGCGGCATTCTTGACATCTATCCGCTGACGGAAGAGAACCCGGTCCGCATCGAATTGTGGGGCGAGGAGGTCGACTCGATCCGCAGCTTTGACGTGGAGAGCCAGCGCTCGATCGAGAATCTGGAGTTCGTGCGCATCTATCCGGCGGCGGAGCTGATCCCGGACGACGCGCAGAGGCAGGCGGCGCTGGAACGGCTGAAGAAAGAGGCGGCGAAGGCGGAGAAGATCTTCCGTGAATCCGGGAAGATGGAGGAGGCTTCCAGGATCCGTACTCTCCTGCAGGACTGCAAGGATCAGATGGAGGAGTTTGCGGAGCCTTTGTCGATGGAATCGTTTGTCGATTATTTCATCCCGCAGAAGACGACGTTTTTGGATTATTTCGACGAGAACACGACGCTTTTGTTCCTCGACGAGCCGAATCGTATGCTTGAGGCCGCGCAGGCGGTCGAGGCGGAGTTCCGCGAGAGTATGGAGCACCGGCTGGAGAAGGGCTATGTGCTTCCGGGGCAGACGAGCCTGCTGTTTTCGTGCAATGAGGCGGCGGCGGCGATCTGCCGCAGGAACGCCGTTGGTCTGTGTACGCTGGAGAATGCGCGCGCGCCGTGGACGGTTTCCGGAAAGTTCGGCCTGACCGTGCGCTCCGTTAATTCCTACAATAACAGCTTCGAGTATCTTGTGCAGGATCTGCGCCGCTGGAAGCGGGAGGGTTATCGCGTGATCCTTCTCGCGGCGTCCCGGACGAGGGGCAACCGTCTGGCCGGGGATCTGCTGGAGGAAGGGCTGACGAGCTTCTACACAGAGGATGAGAACCGCGAGGTGCAGCCGGGAGAGGTACTGGTCACCTACGGGAACGCGCAGCGGGGCTATGAGTATCCGCTGATCAAGTTTGTCGTGATCACGGAGAGCGATATCTTCGGGCAGCAGAAGAAGAAAAAGAAGCGCCACAGGCGCTATGAAGGCCGGCAGATCCAGGATTTCGCGGAGCTCTCGGTCGGCGATTATGTGGTGCATGAGAATCACGGGCTCGGCGTTTACCGCGGCATCGAGAAGGTGGAGGTCGACCGGGTCACGAAGGATTACATGAAGATCGAGTATGCGGGTGGCAGCAATCTCTATGTGCCGGCGACGCAGCTCGACGTGATCCAGAAATACGCGGACAGCGACGCGAAAACGCCGAAGCTGAACAAGCTCGGGACGCAGGAGTGGAACCGCACGAAGACGCGCGTGCGCACGGCCGTCCGGGAGATCGCGCAGGACCTCGTGAAGCTGTACGCCGAGCGCCAGAGGAAGGAAGGCTTCGTCTACGGCGAGGACACGGTCTGGCAGAGGGAGTTTGAGGAGATGTTCCCGTTCGAGGAGACGGAGGATCAGCTTCTCGCGATCGAGGCCGTTAAGCGGGACATGCAGAGCCCGAAGATCATGGATCGCCTAATCTGCGGGGACGTCGGCTACGGCAAGACGGAGATCGCGATCCGCGCCGCGTTCAAGGCGGTGCAGGACGGCAAGCAGGTCGCCTATCTTGTCCCGACGACGATCCTGGCGCAGCAGCATTACAACACCTTTGTGCAGCGCATGAAGGATTTTCCGGTGCGCGTCGACCTGATGTGCCGTTTCCGCACGCCCGCGGAGCAGAAACAGACGATCGAAGGGCTAAAAAAGGGCATGGTCGATATCGTGATCGGGACACATCGACTGTTATCGAAGGATGTGGAATATAAGAATCTGGGTCTGCTCGTGATTGACGAAGAGCAGCGCTTCGGCGTGGCGCACAAGGAGAAGATCAAGCAGCTCAAGAGCGACATTGACGTGATGACGCTGACGGCGACGCCGATCCCGCGCACGCTTCACATGAGCCTCGTCGGGATCCGCGACATGAGTGTGCTGGAGGAGGCGCCGCAGGAGCGCGTGCCGATCCAGACCTATGTCATGGAATACAATGAGGAGCTGGTGCGAGAGGCGATCAGCCGCGAGCTCGCGCGCGGGGGTCAGGTCTACTACGTGTACAACCGTGTCAACAATATCGTGGAGATGACGAACACGGTCGCAGCCCTCGTGCCGCAGGCGCAGGTGGCGTTCGCGCACGGGCAGATGAAGGAGCGGGAGCTCGAGCAGGTCATGTACGATTTTATCAACGGGGATATTGACGTGCTCGTGACGACGACGATCATCGAGACCGGTCTGGATATCTCGAACGTCAACACGATGATCGTGCACGACGCGGACACGATGGGGCTTGCGCAGCTCTATCAGCTGCGGGGGCGCGTCGGGCGATCAAACCGCACGGCTTACGCGTTTCTAATGTACCGCCGCAACAAGATGCTCAAGGAGGTCGCGGAGAAACGTCTGTCCGCGATCCGCGAATTCACGGAGCTCGGCAGCGGTTTCAAGATCGCGATGCGCGACCTGGAGATCCGGGGCGCAGGCAACCTGCTCGGCAGCGAGCAGCACGGCCACATGGAGGCGGTCGGCTATGATCTGTACTGTAAGCTGCTGAACGAGTCGGTGCGGGAGCTCAAGGGGCAGGACGTCACGCAGGAGAGCTACGAGACGGCGATCGATCTGGATGTGGACGCGTTCATTCCGGACAGCTACATCAGGAATGAGATCCAGAAGCTCGATATCTATAAGCGGATCGCGGCGATCCGGAACGAAGAAGAGCACGACGACATGCTCGAGGAGCTGATGGACCGCTTCGGAGAGCCGTCGCGCCCCGTGCAGAATCTGCTCGCGATCGCACGGATGCGCGCGGAGGCGCACGACGCATATATCACGGAGCTCACGCAGAAGGGCGACGAGGTGAAGATCGTCATGTACGAGAAGGCTCAGATCGATACGACTCGCATCGACGGACTGCTCAAATACTATCGCGGCAGGCTGCGCTTTACGATCGAGACGAACCCGTATTTCACCTACGCCCGGCCGAAGACACAGGCGCCGGGGAAAGAAGGCGAGGGTACGCTGCAGCTCGTGCAGGAGCTGCTGGCGGCAGTGCGGACGCTGAGCGAGTGAGGCAGATACGGACAGAGCGATCTCGTGCGGCGTAAGAGTGAGACAGATACAGACAACAGATTTGTGAGGTGGATGATGAAGACAATACTGATGGCCGGAGGCAGAGGGACGCGGATCAGCGCCGTCTACCCGGACATTCCGAAACCATTGATCCCGATCGGCGGCGTACCCGTGCTGGAGAGGGAGATCCGCTCTCTGGCGGAGCAGGGCTTTACCGATCTCATTCTCACGGTCTCCCACATGGGAGGGAAGATCATGGATTACTTCGGCGACGGCTCCGGATATGGCGTCTCGATCCAATATTACAACGAGACGACGCCGCTGGGCAACGCAGGGGCGCTGTTCAAGCTGCGGGATCAGCTGACGGAGGATTTTCTCCTTTTGAACGCAGACGCGATCTTTGACGTGGACTTCAACCGTATGGTGGAGTTCCACCGCGCGCGCCATGCGCTTGTCACTCTGCTTACACATCCGAACAGCCATCCCTACGACAGTGGGCTGCTGATCGCCGATGAAAACGGCGCTGTGAAGCAGTGGCTCGCGAAGGAGGACGCCCGTCCGGATTATTATAAGAACCGGGTAAACGCCGGATTGCATGTGATCTCGCCGGAGATTCTTGACCTGGCGGATATCGATCCGGATCGGATCGGGACGACAGACGAAAAGACGGGAAAGACAGTCAAGATAGATCTGGATCGTCAGCTTCTGAAGCCGCTTGCAGGCTCCGGGAAAATGTTCTGCTATGACAGTCCCGAGTATGTGAAGGACATGGGCACGCCGGAGCGCTATCAGGCGGCCGCCGCCGATTTCCGGGCGGGTATTGTGCAGGCCAGGAATCTGAAGAGAAAGCAGAAGGCGGTCTTTCTGGACCGGGACGGCACGATCAACAAGTATGTGGGCTTCTTGCGGGAAATCGGTCAGTTTGAGCTGCTCGACGGCGTGGCCGAGGCAATTAGGTGTATCAACGCTTCCGGCTATCTTTGCATCGTCGCCACAAACCAGCCAGTGATCGCGCGTGGAGAGGTGACGGTGCCGGAGCTTGCGGAGATTCACAACAAGATGGAGACGCTGCTGGGGCTGGAAGGAGCTTATGTAGACGGGATCTATTACTGCCCGCACCATCCGCACAAGGGCTATGAGGGAGAGGTGCCCGAGCTGAAGATCGATTGCGACTGTCGCAAGCCAAAGCCCGGCATGCTTCTGAAGGCGGCGGAGGACTTCAACATCGATCTGGAAAATTCCTGGATGGTCGGAGACGGGGAAAATGACGTGAAGGCCGGGAGCGCAGCGGGCTGCAGGACGGCTCTGATCACAGAAAACGGCGAAGAGTTCGGACAGACCGTGACCGTGAGCTCGCTGGTTGAATTCGCAAAGCGATGCATCGTGAGTAAGTCATGACAGGTGATTCGAAATCAGAGTCTATATGGCTTAACTGATACGGAAAAATATAATGGTGTACAAATAAAAATCAAAATGCACACGGAACGCGCGCGCGGGATATTACAATGACAGCAGACGGTCGATCACGTGTCCGGTCACGTAGAAGGTCGTCTCAAAATGCATAAACTGCAGGATGTTCTCATCCCACATGAATTTGAGCTGCGGCGGAAACTCGTCGTCGCCCTCCCAGAACTGAAGCTGGATTGAAAGAAAAGGAAAAATGGGGATTTTGTAGGATACATCGCCAATCTTTTCCTTTGTGCCGCCCAGTGCTTCGCAGGCCGCCGTGAGGCGGTCGATGTGATGATCGAAGGAGCGGGCCGCCGGTGCGAACATGTCGTTTCCGGGAGCCGCCGCGAGGTTTGCCCCTTTCACGTTGCTGATGCCGCAGTAATTTCCGGATAGACGGCAGTCGTCCTTCGAGTAGCAGAGCACGTCGAAGATGGAGAGGACTTCCTCGAAGCCTGCCTCATGCCAGAGGCCGGAATCCTCCTTCCACTCTACAATTCCGGTATGTCGGTCGATCCGATAACGGTGCGCTACAAACTCGATGTACAGAAAATCGTCGTCGTGCTCCAGATGAAATTTATCGATCATACGCTGCTGGTTGTACTTCAGAAATAATTTCTGCGACTCTCTTTTTGTCGTTTCGTAATTGGAACCGCGCATGAGAACCTCCTTCCCGTGTTGCGTGTGTTACAGGAATCGTTTCTGTTCTCTTTGTATCACTGCATCCTTACTTCGATTTCCATTTATATCCACATTTTAAACACTCCCATGCCGGATGTGTACTGAAAAGTTCTTAGCCATAAATTCAGCTTGCTTTTTTCATCTTTCAGGATACTACTTTTTATAAATTACGAATATCCGCGATCAACTCGTCGATCTCCTCCTGTGTCGTTCCCCAGCTTGTACAGAAGCGCACGCAGCTGTGCGTGTCATCGATCTTCTTCTCAAACTCAAATACATATTTTTCCGCGAGCTTCTCCATCTGACTGTTTTCGAGCACGACGAACTGCTGGTTCGTACAACTCTCTATGTAGGGCGGGACGCCCTTTTCGGCAAAAGCGCGGCGAATCTGCTGTGCGAGCTCGGTTGCCTTTTTCGTGATCTCGAAATAGAGTCCGTCCGCGAACAGTGTGTAGAACTGCAGGCCGAGCAGCCAGCCCTTGGCGAGCATCGCGCCGTTCTGCTTGATATAGCTGCGGAAGTCGACGTTCAGCGCCGGGTTTGCGATGACGAGCGCCTCGCCGAAGAGAGCGCCGCATTTTGTGCCGCCGCAGTAAAAAAGGTCGGTCAGGCGGGCGAGATCTTTCATTGATACATCGTTCTCAGCAGCGCCGAGACCGTAGCCGAGCCGCGCTCCATCGACGAAGAGGTACATGCCGTATTCCCGACATACGCGGCTGATGTCCTCCAGCTCTTGAAGAGAGTAGAGCGTACCGTACTCGGTCGGGAAGGACAGATAGACGAGCTTCGGCTGGGTGATGTGCTCCGGGATATCGCTGTCGCGGTACAGCCGCGCCTCCTCCTCAATCTGCTCAGTCGTGATCTTGCCGTCATGCGCGGGTAGCGCCTGAATCTTGTGGCCGCAGTGCTCGACCGCGCCGGTTTCGTGGACGTTGATATGTCCACTGTCTGCGCTGATGACGCTCTGGTACGGGCGCAGCGCTGCCGAGATCGCAGTATAATTGACCTGCGTGCCGCCGACCAGGAAGTGCACAGCCGCCTGCGGGCAGTCCAGATATTTTTTTATCGCATCTGCGGCTTTTTCGCACCATGGGTCGATCCCGTAGCCTCCGTAGCTTTCGTTGTTCGTGCGCGCGAGCGCCTCCAGGATCTGCGGGTGCGCACCGCGGCTGTAGTCGTTATTAAAGCGTATCATATTGTTCCCTCATATTTTCTGATACTATTTTCTTATAAAAGCAGCTTCTCCAGCTGGTTGATAAGAATCGGCAATTCATCATAAACAACGTCGGCAATGATGTTCCAGTTGGTTCCCTCGTAATCATGCACCAATCGATGTCTGACCCCTGCGATCATTGACCACTGGATCTCACTGTGCGTTTCTTTATACTCGTTTGATAAATTATACACATGTTCGCCAATATTATAAAGCGGTGTAGTAACAAGCCATTGTAAAGAAAATTCACTTATTAGCTTTTCTTTCCTTATTTTCAATAATATAGTTATATAGTTTTATCGCATTCTCATATATTTTTTGAATGCGCTGCTGATCTGAATATTTCATGCCACAATCAACTTTTCCTTCATGATAGTATTATAAAATTCACTGTTAGTGTTAATTTCATGAATTTCAAACACATCCACTTTTTTGCCCAACGCTTTCCGTAAATCTTCAGCAAGGGCAAAAATCATTGTGAGTTTAAAACCATTTCCTCCGTATACCAGAAAATCTAAATCGCTGTCAATATCTGCATCTCCTCGAGCATAGGAGCCAAATAAATAGATTTTTTGCACATGATATTTTTCAGCGATAGGTTTGACTAAACAAACAATATCTTCTAGTGTAAATATGATATTTTTCATGGGGCAGCCTCCTCTTTGATCATGGTATCCATATATCTTGATACTTGGCATCGCTGCAGTGGTTTTCATTCAATTACCCCGTAAAGATAGGCGTTCAGGATATTCTGGGGTGCATCATAATAGAAGCTTGAGTTATAGTCGTCGATCTTTTCGCTGACAAAGGAATTATACGCCTCGAATATCGCGTCGACGATGGGAAGATTTTTTTCTCTTGCGATGCCGAGGACAAGCCGTTTGTATACTTTTCCGATATCCCAGTGGCCTGGGACTGCATAACGGGCGGCGGAGATATTGTCGAAATCTCCGATTGTGATCCCGGCTTTTTCGATGAAATCCTCACTTACCGTGTCAATATTATCGCTGTGATAGACGTCGGCAAGGTCATATATTTTTTCTATCAGGGTTTTGCCGAGTGAATTTGCTACGACGGATCGCTTGTTTTTGGTCCGTCTCGCGATATATTCGATCAGGCTACAAGTAAAAAAGAGATCATTTTCTTTTTGATCTTCACGTCCTGTCATATGCGCACCTCCTCGCTTGAGACAAATTCCAGACATTTAAGTGCCGCGCTTGTACAGAAACTGATCTGGTGTGTCGGGTATTTGAATTTTGCAAGAGCCCAGAACTGCTCTCTTGTCAGGATGCCGTCCATGTAGTCGGCAATAAAGTTGTAAATCTGATCATTTGCCATTGCTCCGATTACAATGTCATAATCATGAGATTGTCCGTGACGGCAGTTTATGATGAAGTCAAGCCAGGTCTCTGTCATTTCCTTAAATTCAAGTATCTTTAGTCCGGTGTCCATACGCACGGTATACGTGTTGACAACAGGGGTATCATATCGTCTGGCCCAGCGTTCAGCCTGCTCCCGGATAATCGTACAATAAAAACCGGGGCCAAAGTCTTTCGTATTCTTTCCGAGGATTATCTTTGGCTTTTGAATAACGGTATATCCGCCGTGATAAACAGTCATCTTCCCCATACTAATGCCTCCGTGGTATGCTCTTGAAAAGGATTTTAGCATACTTTCTGAAAAAAAAACAGAGAGAACGCTTTTTATTCCCTTCTTTTTTGAGATGTGGTAAAATGAATTCATGTATAATTCACATATTGGCTACCCGGACGCCCTGCAAGGGCTTGCAATGTCAGGGCAGACCCACTCACGCTTAATCGGGCACGCAGCGGTGCATAAGCTCGCTTACGCTCACTAAGCACCGGCGGCTCTCAATGATCTGCCCTGACACAGCAAGTCCCTTTTGCCGGGCTATGCACTAAACACAAATTACATTGGTAAGAGAGTATATGCAAATTATGGAGCAGAAGCAAGAGCAGAGGATACGGATATCGGTCCGAAGTCTCGTTGAATTTATTTTGCGCTCGGGCGATATCGACAACCGTCGGGGCGCGTTTGCGCAGAAGGAGGCCATGCAGGAGGGCAGCCGTATCCACCGGAAGATACAGGGACGGATGGGCAGCGGCTACCAGGCGGAGGTGCCCCTCTCTTTTGACGTGTCTGCGGACGGTTTTGTGCTGACGGTTGAGGGACGCGCGGACGGGATCTTCCGGATGGACGATGTGCGTCGCGCGGAGCGCGGCGTGCTCTGGAGCCGCGACGAGAAAGAATGGATCGCCTCCGGAACAGGTAAGAAGTACGGGACGCGCGAAAAGACAGAGAAGAATGCAGAACCCAAAAAGGCAGAATACGCGGAGCAGGAAAACGCAGAGCCGGAAAAGGCAGAGCATGCGGAGCAGGAAAAAGCAGAACTAGATAAGGGAGAACACGCAGACCAAGAACAGCGCCGGGCAAATATGTACATCGACGAGATCAAGGGCGTTTACCGCGACGTCAACTTTCTCCGTGAGCCTGTGTCGGTGCATCTCGCGCAGGCGAAGTGCTATGCCTACATCTACGGAAGCCAAAAGGGGCTGGAATGCATCGGCGTGCAGATGACCTACTGCAATATGGAGAGTGAAGAGCTCCGGCGGTTCCGGGAGGAGTATTCCGTGGAGGAGCTTGGCGTATGGTTTGACGGTATCGCCCGGGAGTATCAGAAGTGGGCGAAGCTGGAGCTTGAATGGAAGGAGACGCGGCAGGCTTCGATCAAAGGTTTGGAGTTTCCGTTTCCGTGGCGCGAAGGGCAGAAAGAGGTGGCGTCGTCGGTGTACCGGACGATGCTGAGAAAGAAGAAGCTTTTTATCCAGGCACCGACCGGGACGGGCAAGACGCTCTCGACGGTCTTCCCGGCGGTCAAAGCGGTCGGGGAAGGACTCGCGGACCGGATCTTCTATGCGACGGCGAAGACGGTCACGAGGACGGTCGCCGAGGAGGCGTACGCGATCCTGCGCAGGCAGGGACTTCGCATGAAAACCGTGACCTTGACGGCGAAGGAAAAGATCTGCTTTACCGGGGAGGCGGAGTGCAACCCGGACGCCTGCCCGTACGCGAAAGGACATTTTGACCGCGTGAACGACGCAGTGTTTGAATTCATCTCGTCCGGCGAGCTCTTCGACCGCCCGTCTATCGAAGCGCAGGCGGAAAAGTGGCAGGTTTGCCCGTTCGAATTCGGATTGGATGTGTCGCTCTGGGCGGACGCGATCATCTGCGATTACAATTACATTTTTGATCCGCGCGCAAAGCTGAAGCGCTTCTTCGGCGAGGGCGTGAAGGGGGATTATCTGTTCCTGATCGACGAGGCGCACAATCTCGTGGAACGCGGACGGGAGATGTTCTCCGCGTCGCTCGTCAAGGAGGATTTCCTGGAGCTGCGTAAGGTGGTACGGCCGCACAGTCAGAAAATGGCACGCGCGCTTGGACGCTGCAACAACTGGCTGCTGGAGCGCAAGAGGGAGTCGGATTCCGGGCCGGTGCAGATCCTGCCGGATGCAGGGATGCTCCCGGTTTACCTGATGAATCTGTGCGGGATCATGGAGGACTTCCTGGAGGATTTCAGGGACGCGGAAGTGAATGAAAAAGTGTTGGAGCTTTACTTTCAGGCGCGGCGCTTCCTCGATACCTGCGATATGCTGGGAGAGGATTATGTGATCTATACGGAGCTTCTGGAAGACGGACGTTTCCGGTTCAGACTTTTCTGTGTGGACGTCTCAAGGAATCTGCAGGAGTGCCTGGACAAGGGCAAGAGCACGATCTTTTTCTCGGCGACGCTTCTGCCGATCCAGTATTACAAGAGTCTGTTGAGTACGGAGAAAGAGAATTACGCGATCTACGCTCACTCGATTTTTCCGAGGGAAAATCGCTGTGTGATGATCGGGGCGGATACGACCAGTCGTTACACGAACCGCGGCGAGCAGGAGTACCACAAGATGGCAGAGTACGTGCTTCGGCTGATCCTCGCGAAGCGCGGAAACTATATGATCTTCTTCCCGTCGTACCGGATGATGGACGAGGTTGCGCAGCAGTTTACCGCTCTGTGCGAAGCGCAGGGGGAGGAGATCCGGCTTTTGTGCCAGGAGAACGGTATGAAAGAGGCGAAGCGCGAGGAATTTCTGCGCCAGTTTGAGGAGCCGCATGAGCAGGGGCTGGCGGGCTTCTGCGTGATGGGAGGGATCTTCGGTGAGGGGATCGACCTGAGGGGCGAGCGGCTGGTCGGGGCTGTGGTCGTTGGCACCGGGATCCCGCAGATCTGCACCGAGCGGGAGATATTGAAGCAATTTTACGATAAGCGCGGGGAGGATGGTTTCTTCTATGCCTACCTCTGCCCCGGCATGAATAAGGTGCTGCAGTCGGCGGGACGCGTGATCCGCACGGAGGAGGACGAAGGCATCATTCTCCTGCTCGACGAACGCTTTGCGGCGGCGCGCTATCGCAGGATGTTTCCGGAGGAATGGGGAAATCCGGGGCTGTGTACGCTTGCGGATGTGCGCGCGAAGGCGGAGAAATTCTGGAACCGTTGTGTCGAAAAAGGTCAAGAGATATTGTAATCCTTCAGATTATCCGTTATAATGAGAACAATGCGGAAATTCCGGCAGACTGTCTGCGGCAGGGAAAGAACCGCATGAGGACGTGCGTTGAATTAATCATCAGGAGATGGATAAAAAATGAGTAATAAGCTTTCAAAGAAAAGTAGTACGAAAAAAGAGTCCCCAAAAAGATCTGGCATGGAACTTGTCTGGGTTACGCTGATCGCGATCGTTCTTGTTGTGGTGATTCTTGCGCTTGTGATCCAGAGTCAGTCAAAAAAGGCGACAGATCAGGGAACAACGAATACCGGGGCGGAGGTCGATCTTTCAAAAGTCTCCGGTCCGAGCGTGACGATTTCTGTGAAGGATTATGGGGACATCAAGGTGAAGCTGGACGAGGACGCCGCTCCGATCACGGTCGAGAATTTCATCGGCCTGGTGCAGGACGGCTTCTACGACGGGCTTACGTTCCACCGGATCATGGACGGCTTCATGATCCAGGGCGGAGATCCGGACGGAGACGGCAGCGGCGGCTCGGGCAGGAACATCAAGGGCGAGTTTTCAAGCAACGGGATAGACAATCCGATCTCGCACAAGCGTGGCGTGATCTCGATGGCGCGCTCGAGCGATCCAGACAGTGCCAGCAGCCAGTTCTTCATCGTGCAGTCGGACAGCACATCGCTCGACGGCGACTATGCGGCCTTCGGCTACGTGACCGACGGCATGGACATCGTCGACCAGATTTGCGAGGACGTCGAGGAGGGGCCGAACGGAGCGGTTGAACCCGAAGACCAGCCGGTAATCGAGAGTATTACAGTGAATGATGACAAATAAATTCGTGTATAATTCACATAACCCTAACGCCCTGCAAGGGCTTGCAATGTCAGGGCAGACCCGCTCGCGCTTAATCGGGCACGCAGCGGTGCATAAGTTCGCTTGCGCT
>CANQVT010000032.1 GCA_947627365.1 uncultured Lachnospiraceae bacterium
GAAAAAATTGACAAACGACCGGGGAATCTATATACTGTTAACTATAAAACTTATGATAAAAACGTATTACAAAGGAGGGTATCAAATGGACATCAAAGACATGATCGCAAAGGTGGAGGCAAAGATTGGCGACAAGGCGTTTCAGGAGGCTCTGAAGAAGAACCCGGTGAAGGCAGTGGAGGATCTGTTGGGCGTGAATCTGCCGGATGAGCAGCTCAAGGCGGTTCTGGCTGCCGCGAAGGCGAAGCTTGGCTCGGCGGATCTGGCAGGGATCGTAGACGGTCTTGAAGACAAGCTTGGCGATGTGCTTGGCGGAGCGAAAGAGAAGCTCGGTTCGAAGGAAGCAAGCGGCATTGTGAAGGGCGCCGAAGACAAGCTCGGCGATGTCCTGGATGATGCCAAGGGGCTTCTGGGCGGACTGTTTGGGAAGAAGGACTAATAAAATCTTTATAAGAAAAGGACGTGATAAGTATGAAACGAGTTGGACTGTTGACAAGCGGCGGCGACTGTCAGGCGCTGAACGCTACGATGAGAGGCGTGGTGAAGGGCCTTTCTTCAAACCTGACGGAGCTTGAGGTCTACGGATTCATGAATGGATACAAGGGTCTGATCTATGGAGATTACCGTCTTTTGACCTCCAGAGATTTCTCCGGTATCCTGACGAAGGGCGGCACGATCCTCGGCTCTTCCCGTCAGCCGTTCAAGCTGATGCGGGAGCCGGACGAGAAGGGTCTGGACAAGGTTGAGGCGATGAAGCAGAACTACTATAAGCTTCGTCTGGACTGTCTCGTGATCCTGGGCGGCAACGGCACGCAGAAGACGGCGAATCTGCTGCGTGAGGAGGGGCTGAACATCATTCACCTGCCGAAGACGATCGATAACGATATCTGGGGCACCGACATGACGTTCGGTTTCTACAGCGCGGTCAATATCGCAACCGACGCAATTGATCGCATCCACACGACGGCGGCATCCCACAACCGTGTCTTCATCGTGGAGGTCATGGGCCACAAGGTAGGCTGGCTGACCTTGTACGCGGGACTGGCGGGCGGCGCGGACATCATTCTGCTCCCGGAGATTCCGTACGACATCAAGAAGGTCATCGAGGCGATCGATCGCAGGACACAGGCCGGCAAGGGCTTCACGGTCATTGCGGTAGCCGAGGGCGCGATCTCCAAGAAGGATGCGAAGCTGAGCAAGAAGGATTACAAGAAAAAGATCGAGGAAAAGAAGTACCCCTCCGTCGCTTATGAGATCGCGGAGGAGATTAAGGCTGCGAACGGTCCGGAGGTGCGCATCACGGTTCCGGGACACACGCAGAGAGGCGGAAGCCCATGCCCGTACGACCGCGTACTGTCCACCAGAATCGGCGTGACATGCGCGGAGCTGATCCTGAACGATGAATACGGCTACATGGTTGGTATCGTCAATGGCAAGATGAAGAAGGTGCCGCTCGGCGAGGTTGCCGGCAAGCTGAAGGTTGTTTCCCCGAAGGATCAGATTATCAAGGAAGCGAAGCTCATGGGCATCAGCTTCGGCGACTGAAGCACTTAGTGGCAAAATGAAAATGAAACGCCTGCGCCTGCTTTGCATGAGGCAGGCGTTTGCGTGAATGCTGACAGGGGTGCAGGTATGAGTTATACAGCTTTATACAGAAAATTCCGCCCGGACAATTTTGAGGACGTCAGGGGACAGGATCATATCGTGAAGACGCTTCGGAATCAGATCCTCTCGGACCGCATCGGACACGCGTATCTGTTCTGCGGAACCAGAGGTACCGGCAAGACTACCGTTGCGAAGATCCTGGCCAGAGCGGTCAACTGTGAGCATCCGAGCGGGGGAAATCCCTGCAACAAATGTGCGTCCTGCCGCGCGATCGCGGCGGGATCCTCTATGAATGTGATCGAGATCGACGCCGCCTCCAACAACGGCGTCGACAACATCCGGGAGATCCGGGAGGAAGTGATGTACGCCCCGACGGATGGAAAATACAAGGTCTACATCATCGACGAAGTGCATATGCTCTCGACGGGCGCGTTCAATGCGTTGCTGAAGACGCTGGAGGAGCCGCCGGCTTATGTGATCTTCATTTTGGCGACGACAGAGGCACAGAAAATTCCGGTCACGATCTTGTCCCGATGCCAGCGCTATGATTTCCGCCGGATTGGGCAGGAGACAATCCTGGAGCGCCTGCAGGAGCTGATGGAGGCCGAGCATGTCGATGCGGAGGAGAAGGCTCTTCGCTACATCGCGAAGAAGGGCGATGGCTCGCTGAGAGATTCCTTGAGCCTGTTGGATCAGTGCATCGCATTTTACCTCGGAGAGAAGCTGACCTACGACCGGGTACTGGAGGTGCTCGGCGCAGTGGATACGGAGGTTTTCAGCGACTTTTTGCGCAAGATTCTGGACGGGGATCTGGTGAACGTGATCCGCTCACTGGAGACGCTGATCATGCAGGGCAGAGATCTGACGCAGTTTGTGAACGATTTTACCTGGTATATGCGCAACCTGATGCTGATCAAGGCCTCGGATGATATGGAAGAAGTGTTGGACGTTTCCACCGAGAACTTGAAGCAGCTTCGCGAAGAAGCCGCGATGATCCGAAGCGACACATTGATGCGCTTTATCCGGATCTTTTCGGAGTTGGCGTCTAACATCCGCTACGCGAGCAACCGCCGAGTACAGCTGGAGATAGCGCTGATCAAGCTGTGCCATCCGGAGACCGAGCGGGATGAGCTTTCCGTGGTGGAGCGCATTCGCAGACTGGAGCGTCTGGCGGAGCAGGGTGCGCTTGCCCGTCCGGCGGGAGGAGCGCCGGGAAGCTATACCGGAGGGATGCCGGGGACCGCGGGAGTGTATGCAGGCGGAGGTTCGGGCGGCTTGGAAGGAACAGGATACCCGGGTGACCCTGGCGACGATATGGCAGGCGGTATGACCGGCGGTGGGATTGACCCGACGGCCGCGCAGTCTGTCTCGTACCCGCATGCGGCGCCGGAGGATTTGCAGCAGGTTTGTTCGATGTGGAAGGCGATTATCGCTCAGACAGAGGGAATGTTCCGCGTAGTTCTCGCGGCTGCGCAGCCGAAGTACAATGCGCAGGATGAAAACGACGGGCGGCTGTTTGTCGTGTTCGCCGATTTTCTCGCGGAGCGCTACATTGATAACGTGCAGAAAAAGACCGAGCTGGAGCAGATCATAGAAGAGAAGACCGGAAAACACGTCGAAGTGAAGTTTGTTCTGGCGGCCGATGAGCAGATCCGCAGAGGGACGCTCGCCACGATTGATCTGGAAGAGAGAATACATGAGTTTATTCATATGGATATAGAAATTGAGCAGGAAGATCCTGGCAATTGAAGTTGCTGAAAAAATAGAAAGAATAGTAGAATGTGGAGGGAGCAATATGGCGAAACGCGGAGGATTTCCGGGCGGCATGGGTATGCCGGGCAACATGAACAACTTGATGAAGCAGGCGCAGAAGATGCAGAAGCAGATGGAAGAGAATCAGAAGGCGCTTGAAGAGCAGGAGTTTACAGCGGCTGCGGGCGGCGGAGCCGTCGAGGTCACAGTTACCGGGAAGCGGGAAGTGACGAAGGTGAAGCTGTCGGAGGAGGTCGTAGACCCGGACGACATCGAGATGCTCGAGGATCTGATTGTGGCGGCCACGAATGAGGCGCTGCGGAAGGCAGAGGAAGCCGCGTCCTCCGCGATGGCGAAGCTGACCGGCGGATTGGGCGGACTGGGAGGCTTCGGGTTCTGATGGATTACTACGGAAGTCAGATGGCGCGCCTGATCGAGCAGTTGTCTTCCCTGCCGGGAATCGGAGGGAAGTCCGCACAGCGGCTGGCCTTTCACATCATACACATGCCGAAGGAGCAGGTGGAGCAGCTGGCACAGACGATCACAGAAGCGCGCGAAAACGTCCGCTATTGCAGTGTGTGCTGCACGCTGACGGATCAGGAGGTTTGCCCGATCTGCAGCAATCCGGCCAGGGACAAAAAGACGATCATGGTCGTGGAGACCACGAGAGACCTTGCAGCGTATGAGAAGACAGGCAAATATGAGGGAGTCTACCATGTGCTTCATGGCGCGATTTCGCCGATGCTGGGGATCGGACCGGGCGACATTCGTCTGAAGGAATTGATGCAACGGCTGCAGGGCGAAGTGAATGAGGTGATCATCGCCACGAATTCCAGTCTGGAGGGTGAGACCACGGCGATGTACATCAGCAAGCTGATTAAGCCGACGGGGATCAGGGTCAGCCGTATCGCGAGCGGCGTGCCGGTGGGCGGCGATTTGGAATATATCGATGAGGTGACTCTTTTGCGCGCGCTCGAGGGGCGTGTGGAGCTCTGAGAAATTTCCTCAAGGAGGAAGGACGAGTATTTCTGAGGCAAAGCCTTTATTAAATATTATGATATAGGCAGGCGTCGAGAATACAGCCGCAGATCTCGTCGGCCATCGCGGCGATTGTCGCCAGCCGTACGGTCTGCAGATTCAGATAGGGCTGTGAACCATAGGCGCCTACGATGCCGGTGATCGAGATGTCGCCGGTCTCCGGGAGCGTTTTGCAAACTCCTGCGCCGGGGCGCAGACTGCCGGACCGTACAAAAACAGAACCGACATGTTCGGACGAGCCGAGAGAGGCATCCACCGCAATGACTGCGCGGCCGGGATGCTTCTTTTTTATCTGTGTGTTGATATCCGGCAGATTCAGCGCATGGACGGCGCAGGAGAGCGTCCCATACACGGGCAGGCGTCCGTCCGCTGCCTTTTCGAGCAGTGTTCCGAGAAACGGACCGAGACAATCCCCGATCAGGCGGTCGGTGCCGATGCACAGGATGACCGGAGTGCCGTCAAAGCCAGCCTCGTTGAGAAGCAGGCGCAAGCGGTCCGGGCACAGCAAAGCGGGCTCGCCAGAGGAAGGGCACGGCAGTGAAAAACCGGTCTGCCGGGGAACAAACAGATTTTCTTTTATGGAATGAAAAAGGGTTCGCATAGCTGTCTCCTACGCTTTGGCAAAAAGATTTTTTCTATTCTATCCATTTGGCGGAGAGAATATTCATTTTCGTGCATGGAAAAGAGGCGGGAAAATATAAAATTCTTTTTACTTTTGTCCAAGAAATGATAAATTCTGCATAAAGTGTATGGTAAGGTATTGGCAGACAAAGAAAAAGGAGTGAGAGGAGTATGGAAAAAGGATCGGCTCTGCCGAAGAACATACGCCAGATAGGGGAGATCAGCGGAAAGGAAAAGGTCTGTATTGAGGATTATGTAATGACCTGGATACACAAGAGAGAGCAACAGGAGGACAAGGGATATCTGGCACTCTTTTTTGGGGAACAGCAGGAAACAGAGGATTCTACCTATGTATATATCCGGGGAGTTTTTGAGATACCAGCGGAGATACAGGAGCCGCAGCAACGAGAGGAGATTCGACAGAAGTACGAAAAGCATTTTGGAGAGTGGAGCGTGCAGGGCTGTTGTGTAATCGGCGTTTACCCGACAGAACGCATGAAGACACTGGGCACATGGATTCCGGAATCGGGAAAACTGATCTATCATCTTCAGGATCAGGAGGAAACGCTCTATTGGACCGGGGAGGAGCAGTATCGCAGATTACGAGGTTACTTTGTGTTCTATGAACAGAACAAAAAAATGCAAGAGTATCTCGCGGAGGTGTTCAAGGACAACAGCGTGGAAAAGGAGAGCGTTCCTGACCGTGCGATCCGCAGCTTCCGCGAAAAAGTAAAAGAAAAGGGAGAGCAGAAGCAAAGCAGTCTCCTGCGCATAGCAAGTTCATTCTTTGTCATTACCATTCTGATCATCGGCGCGATTGTGGTAAATCGTGTTGAGGATATTCGGATGGCGCGCAATCTCTCTGCCACGGGAGGAACGGCTGTGTATCAGCCGCAGGCGGAGAAGGAGGACGGCCAGACCGACATGGCAGAGGACAAAGGTTCATCTCAGGATACCGCCGCGATGAGCGCCGCGCAGTACAATGCGGTACAGAAGGCTGCGGAAGAGGCGGCGCTGACCGGGTCGGATGCGTTCTGGGAAAAATCTGATCTGGAAGATATCGAGGGACAGTCGCAGGAGGAGTCCGGAGCAGGGGCGGGAACGGCTGAGGAGCAGGGGAATGCGGACTCTGTCGTATCGGCAGGTCCTGCAGACACAGACGAAGCAGACAATTCGGCAGTCGATCCGGCGCAGCCTACCGTGGGAAATTCGGCAACTGATATGGTACAGCCTACCGTGGAAAATTCGGCAACTGATACGGTGCAGACTACCGTGGAAAATTCGGCACCCGGTTCGTCGCAGCCCTCCGCGGACAATCCGTCAGCTGATCCGACCTCGACTGGCTCTGAAGATTCTACGGACGGGAATGACGCGCGGGAGGCCGTAGCGGTACGTCATACACAGGCCGGATATGTGATTCGGGAAGGCGATACGCTGGCAAAAATATGCAATCGGTACTATGGTTCGATAGACCGGATCGCGGAAATCTGTGAGATAAACGGAATTGAAGACGCCAACGTGATTATGCCCGGGCAAAGGATTGTGCTTCCCTAATTTGGCGAAAAACATAAGTTTGGTTGCGTTTGCAGCCTGATTCTGTTATAGTAGTTTACGGTGAGATTTATTTTATGATATGAGTGAAGACGAAACATGGTGAATCATGTTTTCCGGCTGCCAGGCGGCTGGCGGGGAATTTTCGAAATCATAATTTTCCATGTATTGAATGCCGGGAACGGGGATAAAAGGTATAGCAGATGAATGACAAACGGAAAGAAAAGATGAACCGGATTCTCGAAAAGCTGCAGTTTTTGCGGCTGGACGAGGATCCGGATCTGGACGGGGAAATACAGATCGAAGAAGCTTCTCTGCCGTCCGGCGATGCCGGGGATTCGCCAGGCATCGGCCTCAGGGAGAAGCTTGCGCGAAGCCGCAGGTGGCTTTTTCGCAAGAGAGTGATCGCAGCGGTACTTATAGTCTGTATTGCCGGTGGATTTGCCCTGTATAACAGTATCCACGAATTTCAGGATTACGTGATCACATCGTCAATCCCGAATGAGGTTTCTGCCGGGACGAGGTACGAGGCAGCCGGGAAAAATTTGTACCGGTACAATACTGACGGCATCTCGTGCGTTACGAGGAGCAACGAGCTGAAATGGAGCATCACCTATAATATGCAGGCTCCGATCGTGGACATTTGCGGAGAAACGATGGTGGTGGCGGAGCAGCAGGGGAACCAGATCTACGTGGTAGATAAGGATGGATTGATCGGAAACTTTGAGACGCTGCTCCCGATTCTCAAGGTTCGTGTGTCCAGGCAGGGTGTGGTAGCTGTCGTTTTGCAAGAGGACGAAATCACCTGGGTGAATATGTATCGGGCGGACGGCACATCGATCATGAGCGATAAGACCACGCTCGCGGATTCCGGTTATCCGCTGGATATTGACGTTTCTCCGGATGGAAAGAAGCTGGTCGTTTCTTATCTGAAGACGGACAAGGGAATCGTTTCAAGTGAGGTTGTATTCTATCACTTCGGATCCGCAGGACAGGCGGAGGACGACCACGTGGTTGGTCGGGAGAGCTTTGCGGACGCCGTGATGCCGGAGGTCTGCTTTGCCGGCAACTCAAGATGCGTGGCGATATCTGACCGTGGCTTTGCGGTCTTCCGGGGTGCGGACGCGCCGAAAAAGGTGGCTTTTGTAGAATTTGATGAGGAGATCATGGGCTGCTTCCACGATGAAGAACGGATCGGTTTTCTTTTCAGAGGAAGTACGGAGGAGTACAGGTATCGCATGGAGCTGTACAATTACAGCGGAAGGCGCAAAGCGTCCAGAGGGATCAACGCGGAGTTTGAAGAGATCAAAATAGAGAACGGGCAGATCCTGATGTACAGTGACAAGGGCTGCAGTGTCTTTACCTCTTCCGGCAGAACCAGATTTTCTGCGGATTATGAGAAAGAGATTACAGATATGTTTTATTTTTCAGAGTTCAGAAGATATCTGATCGTCACGAGGGACAGCTTTGACAGAATCCGAATCAGCTGACGGTTGTTTGCGATAAGGGGAGGCAGACATGAATATTCTTGAAATTATCGTCATTGTCCTGACAGTGATATTTGCAGCTACAGGATACTGGAAAGGCTTTGTCAGGAAGCTGGCGTCGCTGCTTTCTCTGGTGATTTCCGTGGCGCTTGTCTCAGTGTGCCTGCCCTATGTGACCGATTTCCTGAAAAACAGTACGCCGGTCTATGACATGATCGTGAAGCAGTGCCGGGAGGTAGTCGAAAACCAGATTTCCGGTATACTTGAGTCAGGGGATGCGACGGGCGGAGCCCTCGACGACTATCGAAATATGGGCCGCGAAGAGATCAAAGTACTGATGGAGCAGGAGGGCTATGACAGCGCTGTGATCGATTCGCTCACGGACGAGCAGCTTGAAAATTACCGGGAGCAGTTTATTCAACAATATGCAGCCCGGTATCTAAGCGGCGACCAGTCGCTCGGGAGTCAGCCGGATAGCGTCACGCAGACGGAGTTGATCGAGAATCTTCCGATTCCGGAAATGTTTCGGGAGCAGCTACTTGGAAATAATAACAGCGAAGGATACCGGAAGCTGGGGGTATCCACGTTTCAGGAATATGTCATACATTTCAGCGCGACGGTGGTCTTGAATGCCATTTCTTTTATTGCAGCGTTTCTGCTGGTACAGATCGCCCTGCGGATAGTGATCGCAGCACTCGATATTCTGTCGCAGGCGCCGGTGCTTGGCACGGTAAACCGTGTGGCCGGATTGCTGCTCGGACTGCTTCAGATGCTGTTTCTGTTGTGGCTCTTTTTTATGGCGATCTCGGCTGCTTCCGCGACAGAGGCCGGCCTGTATCTGATGTCTATGGTGCAGGAGAGCAGGATTCTCAGTTATCTGTATGATTCAAATCTCTTTATGCGCATTGTGCTGCAGGTGGCAGGGGTATTTTTATAATTGAGAAAGGACAATTTTAACACACAAAAGATGAAGCCGAAAACGGGATGCACGAGGGTAATGGGTGATATCATATGCATATAATAATCAAGCCGTCAGCGACCATCAGGCAGAATTACAATACGATTTCCAATCTGTGTAAAGAGACGGAGGAGCCGGTATTTTTGACAAAAAACGGCGTGGGTGATCTGGTAGTGATGGACATCAATACATTCAACCAGAGAGAGCGTCGGCTGGAGCTTCGTGAACGCCTGGTTGAGGCCGAAGAACTGCGCCTGATGGGTGTGTGCGATATTCCGTCTGAGACTGTTTGCGAGAGACTCCGAAGTATGGTTGTACAGGACGAACACTCCAGAAAACCTGACGGGGGACAGATCTATGTTTCGGATTGAATTCGCGCCGGATGCGGTATGCCAGCTCGAACATTTGGTGTTGCTGCGCCTGGAACGCGGCGGAAGGACAGAGGCGTATGATTTCCTGAATAAGCTCGAGCTCAGCATTGCGGCGCTTAAGGCAAAACCGCTGTCCGAAGGCATACATATGAATGGAATTCCAAAGCGATACAGAGTAAAAGACGTGGTCTCCGGGATTTTTCTGATCTATCAGGTTGATGAAGAATCTTCGTGCGTCAGGGTGGACGGGATGCTGGAGGATCACACAGAAATACCGTAGCAGTCTATTGCCTTTGCGGTGCTGCATTTATCACGAAATTTCCAATTGACAAATAAGCAGGCCGGTGGTACACTTTAACACAACAAAGGATGAAACCGATGAGAAAGAGTAGTAGGCATCTGATGTGACATCACAGAGAGCTGCAGGTGGTGGGATTGCAGTATGGAGCCGTTTGCCGAATGGACTTTTGAGGGTGGCCTGAAATCTGTCGTGAGATTTGCAGGAGAGTAGGAGTCGCCGGGAACCGAACCCGTTATCAATCAGGAGTGTATGAAAGTACATGCGAAAGTGGACATTATGTCAAAGTGAGTGGCACCGCGATAATAAGAGTTTATTACCGTCTCAGATAATTTCTGGGGCGGTTTTCTTTTCGCGGAAGGCCGAAGGCCTTTCGAGGCTGAGCCCGGCTCACTCACCGGTTAATCCTTTGAATCAATCGGCCCTGGCGGCCTAAAAGAAAAGGAGAGAATATTATGAAGAAAGTATTGACAGGCGTAACCGTATCCGCAGTTGCGGCAATGATGATCGCCGGCGCGGCGTCCGCGAAGGAGTACAAGGTAGGTATCCTTCAGCTCGTGGATGATGCTTCCCTGAACCAGATCGAGGCGGCGATCGAGGCCGAGCTCGACGCGATCTCTGCGGAAGGCGAGGACACATTCGTCTATGAGGGCAATGTATACAACGGACAGGCAGACGCGACGACCATGAACCAGATGACGTCTCAGATGATCGCGGACGAAGTGGACGTGATCATTCCGATCGCGACTCCGGCTGCGCAGATCGTGCAGGCGGCGACGGAAGACAATCAGATTCCGGTCGTGTTCTCCGCGGTATCCGATCCGGTGGGCGCGGGACTTGCAGAGTCCATGGAAGCTCCGGGCGCGAACATTACGGGCACGAGCGACGCGCTCAACACGAACGCGATGCTGGATCTGATGTTCATCGCGAACCCGGACGTCGACTATGTAGGACTGCTCTACAGCCAGTCCGAGGACGCCTCCACGAAGGCGATCGCGGACGCGAAAGCATATCTGGATGAGAAAGGCATCAAATACATCGAGAAGACCGGCACGAACAACACAGAGGTGACGCAGGCGGCAGATGCTCTTATCGCAGAGGGCGTTGACGCGATCTTCACACCGTCCGACAATACGATTATGACGGCTGAGCTCGCGATCTACGAGAAATTCCTTGACGCGAAGATCGCACACTACGGCGGGGCAGATTCCTTCGCTCTGAATGGCGCGTTCTGCGGCTACGGCGTGGACTACACGAACCTCGGCACAGCTACGGCTGATCTTGCAGTGGATGTGCTGCGCGGCGCAGACCCGGCAAAGACCCCGATCCTGACCTTTGACAACGGTATCGCGACGGTCAACACCGAGAGCGCTGAGGCACTTGGCCTGGATTACAGCGGCTTTGACGAAGTCTGCACGGGCGTTGTGGAGACGGTAACTGCTGAGGAGTTCGAATAAAGGAGATTCGCGTTTAGTTCACTACAAGTTTTTCATATTGGTTACCACCCGGACGCCCTGCAAGGGCTTGCAATGTCAGGGCAGACCCGCTCGCGCTTAATCGGACACGCAGCGGTGCATAAGCTCGCTTGCGCTCACTAAGCACCGGCGGCCCTCAATGATCTGCCCTGACACAGCAAGTCCCTTTTGCCGGGCTGTGCGTTGGCATATTGCAAAACATGAGGCTGTTGTTTTCTCAGAATTAATCTACAGTTTTGCAGTGCTTTGCTCATTAAGTAATGTAGATTGTGTGAGGAAACAGCGTGCGATGGGCTGCCGGTGTTCCGCGCGCAAACGATAGGCAGTTCGACGCAGGATTCGCGAGCATAGCGACAGCTGTCGGAGCATGTCTGAGCGAAGCGAGTTTGCGGAGACAGCTGTCCATAGGCGGCGCCCTAAAGGACTAGCTTCGCTTCGGAGCCGAATCAAGGAGAACAACGTGTTTGCGGTGGAACATCCGCAGACAGAGCACGCGTCCGGATTACACTTTAAGTGCACTAAACACGAATTCATAGGAAGTATACATATAGAAAGGAAGGTACCATGAGCTCATTACTCTCGTTTCCGGTTATTATCAGCGCGCTGGAGCTCGGCTTTATCTACGCGCTGGTCGCGCTGGCCCTGTTTCTGAGCTATTCTATTCTGAACATTGCCGATCTGTCGACGGACGGCTGCTTCACGCTCGGCTGCGCCGTGGGCGCGCAAGTCGCGATCATGGGGCATCCGATTCTGGCGCTGTTCGCGGCGATGGCGGCGGGCGTGTGTTCCGGTTTCATCATGGCGTCACTACAGACGAAGCTCGGCGTGGAGCCGATCCTGGCCGGGATCATCGTGAACACAGGATTGTATACCGTGAACCTGGCGGTAATGGGCTTTTCTTCCAACTTATCTATTTTCAAAACCGATACGATCTACAGCCTGTTCAAGGATCTGCTCGGGAGCGACTGGTACCGTCTGGTCGTATCGATCATCATCGTTGTGATCGTATGCGTGCTGCTGGCCTGGTTTCTCGGCACGCGGATGGGACTTTCGATCCGCGCGACCGGCGACAACGAGGACATGGTGAAGGCCTCCAGCATCAACCCGGGCTTTACGGTTACTGTAGGCCTGTGCATTTCCGGTGCGATGACGGCGCTTTCCGGCTGCCTGATCGGACATTATCAGAAAACCTGTGATATCAACCTCGGCACTGGCATGGTGACGATCGCGCTGGCGAGCCTGATCATCGGTGAGACGCTCGTCGGCAAACACAGCGTCTTCCGCAGGATCGTGGGCGTGATTCTCGGAAGCTGCCTGTATCGTTTCGCGATTGCGATCGCGCTGCGGCTGCATGTCCCGGCGGAATGCCTGAAGCTTGTCTCGGCGGTGATCGTGGCGATTGCCATTGCCTCGCCGTATCTGAAGCAGCAGATCGCGTTCCAGAAGAGAAAAATGACGACCGCCTCTTCCGCGAAAGGAGGGGACGGCACATGCTGAAGCTTACGAATGTGAGAAAAGTATTCAACGCCGGGACGGTCAACGAGAAGGTGGCCTTAGACGGCGTGAGCCTGACCGTGAACGACGGGGAGTTTGCCACGATCATCGGCAGCAACGGCGCCGGGAAATCGACGCTGTTCAACTGCATCGGCGGCAGCTTCTATGTCGATGAGGGCAGTGTGTTTCTCGACGACCGCAACATCACTTACATCCCGGAATACAAGCGCGCGGTGGAGATCGGCAGACTGTTCCAGGATCCGATGAAGGGCACGGCTCCGCACATGAGCATTGAGGAAAACCTGGCGCTCGCTTATCTGCGCGCCTCGAAGAAGACTTCCGTGTTTTCGCGAATTTCCAACAAGGAGCGGGAGATGTTCCGGGAGAAACTTGCCCTGCTGAATATGGGACTTGAGGATCGCCTGAAACAGCCGGTGGGTCTGCTTTCCGGCGGTCAGAGACAGGCGCTTACACTTCTGATGGCGACGCTGGTTCCGCCGAAGATCTTGCTGCTCGACGAGCACACGGCGGCGCTCGACCCGGGGACGGCCGACAAGGTGATCGAGCTGACGAAGAAGATCGTGGAGGAGAATCACCTGGCCTGCCTGATGATCACGCACAACATGCATTCGGCACTTGAGATGGGCAACCGCACGCTGATGATGGACAGCGGTAAGATCGTTTTGGACATCAGCGGCGAGGAGCGTGAAGGGCTGACGGTGGACGGACTGCTGGAGAAATTCAGCGCCGGCGCCGGCAAGGAGCTCGACAACGACCGGATTCTGTTTTCGAAGGTGGAGTGACAGGAAAGCAGACAACGGAATCAAAGAATTGATAATGTAAATAAGGATGCAAGCCCTGACGTCGTTTGGCAGAGTTTGCATCCTTTTCCTGTGCAACAGGATGAAAGAAAGTTCGGAGAACCGGATTTTGTGGAACGTTTTTGACCTTCAGCTGATAAACAGGACGCCAAGCGTCCCGGGTCCGCAGTGGCTCGAGATCACGCCGCCTGCCCGGGTCTCCAGAATCTCGTTGAAATAATGCAGTCCGTCGAGGTAATCGTACACCTGCTTCACGATCCCCGCGTCGCAGCCGGAGTGCGTGATGAACACCCGATCCGGCATGGCCTGGAGCAGCTGGGATTCCATGTCTTTGGCATAATGAAGAATGACCCGGTCCATGCTTCCGCGGTATTTGTTTCCGGGCTTCATCGCCCCGTCGGTCACCTCAATTCTGGGATGCAGCTTCAGGGCGCTCCCAGCCAGCGCGGCTAATCCGCTGCACCGACCGCCGCGATAAAGGTAAGTCAGGGTGTCCACTACAAAGCTCGCCCGCACCTTCGGTCTGAGGCTCTCTATGTTCGCTGCAATCTCTTTGACATCCGTCCCCTTCTTAGCCTGGATCGCCGCCTGTACTGCCAGCAATCCGATCCCGGTGGAGAGGTTTCTGGAATCGATCACGGTGATCCGGTCCTCCGCGTCCAGCTCCTGCGCGGCCAGCCGCATAACATTTGCGGAGGCCGACATTTCCGAGGAGATGGAGAAGCAGAGAAGCTCATCATTGGATTTCACATAAGGCTCAAACAGTTTGACAGCCTCCTCGATGGACGGCGCAGAGGTCTTCGGAGTCGTCTTGTGCGCGTCCGCCCATTCGTAGATTTCTTCCGGGGTGAGATTTACCCCGTCACTGTATTCTTTTTCTCCCAGAAGAATGTGCAGAGGGAGAATAGAGATATCATATTTCTCCAATAAGTTCTTTGACAGATCACAGGTACTGTCGCAAATAATCTTCGTCATCGTTTCTCTCTTTTCTATTTTCTATAGCGAAAGCCGTCCGAATATTGTTCGGATATGATACAAGTACAATTATATTCCTGACCGCTATCTGCGTCAATAAGACAAATGCGCATTCCCGGTACTCCGGTACCGGAATATTTTCCGTTGCATAACTTCTGGAAATAAATTATAATCAATAAATGACGAGCGCCGGATATCGGGCAAAAAAGAGATGACCCGGCACACGAATCAGCAGGCGACTGGTTCGGCAATTTAATTGAATTGGTGGGAGGAAACGATGCAGTTTATCGAGACGTTTCACGAGGGAGATAAGATCAATGATATTTACCTCTGCAAATATAAGCAGTCTGCGACTGCAAAGAACGGTAAGATCTATGAGAATGTGATCTTTCAGGACAAAACGGGGACGATCGACGCGAAGATCTGGGATCCGAATTCATCCGGGATCGAGGAGTTTGGCGTGATGGATTACGTGTTCATCTCCGGCGATGTGACAAACTTTCAGGGCAATCTGCAGCTCAGTGTCAAGCGCGCGCGCAAGGCACAGGAGAGCGAGTACGTGGCGGCCGATTATCTTCCGGTGAGCGAGAAGGATATCGATGCGATGTATGGTGAGCTGATGGGGATCATGAAGCAGGTGGAGAATCCATATCTGCAGAAGCTGATCCGGATGTACTATGTCGACAACTCGTCGTTCATCGAGGCGTTCAAAAAGCATTCGGCGGCGAAGACCGTGCATCACAGCTTTGTCGGCGGACTGCTCGAGCACACGCTCGGTGTTGTGAAGCTGTGCGTTTTCTACACGCAGCAGTATCCGTATCTGAATAAAGATCTGCTGCTGACGGCGGCGCTGTTCCACGACATCGGCAAGCTTAAGGAGATCTCGAATTTCCCGGAGAACGATTACACGGACGACGGACAGCTCCTCGGGCATATTGTGATGGGGAGCGAGCTGGTCGGCTTTGGCTGCCGCCACATCAAGGATTTCCCGAAAAAGCTGATGAGCGAGCTGCAGCACTGCATCCTGGCGCACCACGGCGAGCTCGAGTTCGGTTCCCCGAAGAAGCCGGCGCTCGCGGAGGCGATGGCGCTGAACTATGCGGACAACACAGACGCGAAGCTGGAGACGATGCGCGAGGTGCTGAAAAGCGCCGGGGACAATCCGGATTGGCTTGGGTTCAATCGGTTGTTTGAGTCGAATCTGAGGAGAAGTTCGGAGTTCTAAACAGTTGGAATTGGCCTGATTTATGATTGAAAGAGTTTGGAATCTGGTACGAAGTTTGCGATGCATGTGAAATAACATGCAAAGTATGCATAAAGCAAATAGGTGTATTATGGCGCTGATAGAATGTCGGGAAAAGACATATTACAGTGTTGGCAGAGCATATGACGGAAACGGGAGGACTGTGTGAAGAAGGACGACCTGATAACTTTGAAAATTGAAGATCTCAGCAGTGAGGGACTGGGCGTCGGCAAGTACGATGGGATCACATTCTTTGTGAAGGATACGGTGATCGGCGACGTGGTCGAGGCCAAAGTCATGAAGATGAAAAAGACATACGGATACGCGAGGATGATGCGTCTGATAGAGGAAAGTCCGGATCGCGTCGAACCGCCCTGCCCGGTGACGAGGCAGTGCGGCGGCTGCCAGATCCAGGCGATGCGCTATCAGGCGCAGCTTGCGTTTAAAGAGAATAAGGTGCGCAACAACCTGCGGCGCATCGGCGGGATCGAGAACCCGCCGATGGAACCGATCATCGGAATGGATGTGTTTAATGTCGAAGATGCGGTCGCCGGAGAGAAAGCGCCTGCGGGCATGGAAGCGGTTGGAAGTGCGAAGGCGGCTGTGGGCATGGAAGCGGTTGAGAGCGCGAGAGCAGCTACGGGCATGGAAGCGGTTGAGAGCGCGAGAGCAGCTACGGGCATGGAAGCGGTTGAGAGCGCGGGAGCAGCTGCGAGTTTGGAAGCGCTCTTGGGTGCGAAAGCGCTTGCCGATGGGGTGACGCCGTTACGTTATCGTAACAAGGCGCAGTTTCCAATCGGGCGGAGCCGCGACGGACGGCTGATCGCCGGGTTCTATGCGGGGCGGACGCACACGATCATCGAGTGCCTGGACTGCCTGCTGGGATCGAAGGTGAACGCGTGGATTCTGGACGCAGTGCTCAAGCATATGGAGCGGTATGGCATTGAGCCATACGACGAAACGACAGGGAGTGGGTTGGTGCGACATGTTATGACGCGCGTCGGTTTCCGAACCGGACAGATCATGGTCTGTATTGTCGTCAACGGACGCAGCCTGCCGCACAGCGATGAACTCTGCGCGACACTTGCTGCAATCCCCGGCATGACGAGCGTCACACTGAACAGCAACCTTGAGAAGACAAATGTGATCATGGGGAAAGATCTGAAAGTGTTGTGGGGCACGGAGTACATTGAGGATCTGATCGGGGATGTGCGTTTCCGTATCTCACCGCTGTCATTCTACCAGGTCAATCCGCTGCAGACGCAGAAGCTGTATGAGAAGGTTTTGGAATACGCAGGTCTGACCGGGCAGGAGACCGTTTGGGATCTTTACTGCGGCATCGGGACGATCTCGCTCTTCCTGGCGCAGAAGGCACAGAAGGTTTACGGTGTAGAGCTTGTGCCGGAAGCGATTCGCGACGCACAGCAGAACGCGGAACTCAACGGTATCATGAACGCGGAATTTTACGTTGGCAGGGCGGAGGATGTGCTGCCGCAGAAATATGCGGAAGAAACACAGAAAAAGCGTATGGGCGAGACACGGAAAAGCGAGGGAGAGGCGCAGAAGCAGATAGTGGTAGATACGCAGAAATGTGCAAGGGGGACACAGAAATGTGCAGGAGAGCGCATCCGCGCAGACGTTATTGTCGTCGATCCGCCGCGCAAAGGTTGCGAGGAGAGCGTGTTGGAAACGATGGTACAGATGCAGCCGCAACGCATCGTGTATGTGAGTTGTGATTCCGCGACGCTTGCGCGGGATCTGAAGTATCTGGGCGAGCGGGGGTATGAGGTGCAGAAAGTCTGCCCGGTGGATATGTTCGGGAATAGTGTGCATGTGGAGACGGTATGCTTATTGTCCAAACTCAATGTCGAGCATCATATTGAGGTAGAACTAAACCTTGATGAGATGGATCTGACGGCGGCGGAGAGCAAAGCCGGCTATGAGTAAATCAAGGAATATGTGTTGGAGAAATTCGGGTTGAAGGTCAGCAATCTGTATATTGCGCAGGTCAAGAGGAAATGTGGGATTATTGAGAGGGAGAACTATAATAAGTCCAAGTCGGAAGATTCCCGGCAGCCACAATGTCCGCCAGAAAAGGTAGCGGCAATCCGGGCGGCATTAAAGTTTTTTGAGATGATTTGAAAAAAGAAATGGACAGATAGTTCAGAAATGTGTAGAAGAAATAATTTGTTAGTAATAGCTATAGATGTATGATAAAATATGTGTGTGGCAGATATTAAATATATAATAATCGAGAAATCAAATTCGAGCTTAGCTGACATCATGCGGATTGTAATAAGATAAAAAGTTTACACCTTATAAAAACATAAGAGAGGATATCAAGCGTTTATGTTTGATTTTGGAAATGCGAATGAAGGACAACGAAAGGCAACGAAAGGCAATATCTGCTGCTGAAGGTTCTGTTCTCATAACCGCTGGACCAGGAACTGGTAAAACCTATACACTTGTCCAGCGTGCAATTTATCTCATAGAAGAATGCGGTGTGAAACCTGAAAGCATCTTTATTGCTACTTTCACGGAGAAAGCCGCCAAAGAACTAATTACAAGAATCACGAATGAATTATCCGACAGGGGAATAGTAGCGAATATCAATGAGATGTATATCGGTACATTCCATTCTCTATGCCTTCGTATTCTGAAGGAACATCTGAAGTTTACGAGGCTCCGAAGAAACTACCGTCTTCTGGACGCTTTTGACCAGCAGTACATGGTTTTCCAGAACATCTATCGTTTCAGGAATATCCCGGAGGTGGAGACTGTTCTACAAAATGGTGGCGCATGGAAACAGGCAGGGGCTATCTGCAACTATGTCAATAACCTCTCCGAAGAATTGGTGACGCCGGAGGAGCTTATGTCTGACTCCGACCTTTCGATTGCTGCCCTTGGACGAATGTTGAAGGAATACCGCGATTTACTGACGGAATCCAATCTAATGGACTTCTCGTCTATCCAGATTGAGACCTTCCATCTCCTGCAGGATAACGCAGAGATTTTAGAGGAACTCCGCTCCAAGATCACCCACATAATGATTGATGAGTATCAGGACACAAACTTTATTCAAGAGCAGCTTGTATTCCTCCTTGCCGGAGATCGCAAGAATATCTGCGTGGTCGGCGATGATGACCAGGGCTTGTATCGTTTCCGAGGCGCAACTATCCGTAATATTCTGGAGTTTCCGCAAAAGTTTGCGGATGGCGAGTGCCGCATCATTCCGCTGATCATCAACTACCGCTCAAAGAGCGATATCGTTGATTTCTACAATGAATGGATGGCTACCACGGACGGTGCGAAGTTCAAGTTCCGCTGGGACAACTTCAGATATGATAAACGAATCAAACCGCACGAGAGAACTGCTCTCCACAGTCCTGCGGTCGTGAAACTCGCAGGTGTGGACGATACGGATGAGTGGCACGAAAAAATCCTGCAGTTCATCAATGACCTGAAAGACTCCGGCAAACTCACGGACTATAACCGGATCGCATTCCTCTTCAACTCGGTGAAGCATCCGAGAGTGACGGCTCTCGCTCGTTTCTTGGAGGAGAACCATATAAATGTTTACTCGCCGCGTTCGGATATGTTTTTCCAGCGTGACGAGATACGGCTTGCCCTCGGCTGCCTCATGCTGATGTTCCCGCGTTACATACAAGGCTTGGAGAATGGCGACTATACCTTCCTTCAGCCTGAACATCTGACCTACTATCGAAACTGCATCATGACGGCAAATGAGTATCTCACGAAGCCGGAGAATGCAGAGCTTCTGAAATGGATACGTCGCCGTGGTAAAGTCCATGTAGGTTTGACTGAGGCTACGAACTATGCCTACTGCGGACTTATGTATCAGTTATTTGAATTCCAGCCGTTCGCCGGGATCCTCGACACAGAGATGGATGTTGGTGTGGTCGACATCCGTCCGGCTCGTAACCTCGCAAAGCTGACACAGATTATTGGTAAATTCGAGTATCTCCATCGAGTGGACGTCTTGGATGCAGTCGAATATCGCGGTAAACGCCGTATAGATCAGAACACCGAGATGCTTTTCAATCTGTATCTTCGTCTGCTCTTTGATGGCGGAATTGCGGGGTATGAAGATGATTCAGAGTATGCGCCGAGCGGCTGCGTTTCCTTCCTCACCATCCACCAGTCCAAGGGCATGGAGTTTCCGATTGTCTTTGTAGACTCCTTGGCAAATGTGCCGAGAAAGAACACAAATGACCTGATGATGCAGATAGAGGATCGATACTTCAAACGTCCCGCATTCGAGCCGTATGAAGTGACAAAGTTCTTTGACTTTTGGCGCCTTTATTATACGGCATTTTCCCGCGCACAGGATTTATTGATTCTGACCTGCTGTGAGGACAAGCGGACACCAAGCAACTACTTCAAAGACATTTATGGGGAACTGCAATCAGTCGACAGCCCCGGATTCGATATAAGAGAATTTGACTTCAAGCCGATAAAGGATGTAAACATCAAGAACACCTACTCGTTCACATCGCATATCACGGTTTACGAAACCTGCGCCTTGCAGTACAAATTTTATAAAGAACTGGAATTTATGCCCGTTCGTGCCAACGCTATGCTCTTCGGTACGCTTGTCCATGAAACTATCGAGGACATACACCGCGCTGCAATCAGGCACGAAGAGCAGACGATTGCCGAGGAGAACGTCAGCCGTTGGTTTGATTCTAACTATGTCTCACTAACGAAGACCGAGCGTACCTACCTCGCCGGTCCGCAACGTGAGGCGGCTCTGAAACAAGTGCTGCGCTACGTGGACAGACAACATGGTGACTGGTCACAGATTCAGCAGGCAGAGGTCGATGTTTCCTTGGTAAAGCCAGACTACATCATCGAAGGCAAGATTGACCTTATTCGCGGCGAAGGAGACACGGTAGAAATCGTGGACTTCAAAGCCGAACGAAAACCTGATATGGAGAAGATGCGCGAAAGGCTTGAGAGATACAGGCGTCAGCTTCATATCTACGCTCACCTCGTGGAGGAGCGCACCGGGCAGAAGGTCAGCAAGATGCACCTATACTATACCGGTGAGGATGACGGAGTGCCAACCATCACTTATCCGTACACGAAGACCGCTGTAGAGGGAACGATGGCAGTATTCGATGATACGGTCAAGAAGATTATGAAGAAGGATTTCCACCGCTGTGCCGAAGACCTGAAGGTCTGCAATGCGTGTGACTTCCGATTCTACTGCAGGGGGAAATAACAATGCCGAATATATATGATTCAGAGAGAGGTATAAAAATTGGTCTTACTGATGATGACTATGAGGATTACCAAAACGGTAATTTATCGGATGATTTCTACGCGAGACGAACAGATGGCTCCATAGCAAATCGCGTTGACATCAGCCCTATGGACGATGACGATGATGAAGTGCTGTCAGGTGGAATTGATGCAAGGTCTGCTGTAGCAGGCGCTTTGGCTGTGGCTGCTATTGCCGGAGCAGCCTACGGAATAAAGAAATTATGGGATAGACATAAGGCGAAGAAAGCCGAGGCACAGGCAGTGGAGCAACGCAAGGCACATATCAATCTTCATACGGAAGAGAGCGCACAAATGTCAATCGAGCCTGCGAGCACTATGCATTCAGCGGAGACGGTGAAGGCTAATGACGTTGAACGAAAATCGCTAACTCAAGAAGAAGCGATACAAGAGTTAATGAAGATAATTGCCGGGATGACAGAAATAGCTGATGGAAAGAAAAAAGTTTCAGAAGGTATTGAAAATCTCAGCAATGCTGGGATAGTCGATAGAATAGCATTACTTGAAAAACTTTCTGACCCGAAAGTGCTTGAAGACTTTAATGCTTATTTGGAAAATAATCCGCAGCTTGTGATTCAAAATCAATCAATACTTGGCAGTATATTTGGACGTAACCTTACTGCGGATGGGCAGTACGTTCCGCTGGCTATATCGGATATCAAACGGCAATTGAGAGCCGAAACTATTCAGGAGGATTAACGAAAATGGAAAATGGAGAGCACCTTACTTTTGAATTTGAACAGAGACCAACGATCAAGGGATTTCCTGAACTTAGATGGACGGGAAAGCGTCCTTACCGTTCTACCCAGTATTATCCTGCCCAACTGCGAGAGACGTATGGCTCAGAGCAGAATGGCTGGATCAACAAGATTTTTTGGGGAGATAATCTCCAAGTCATGAGCCATCTGCTGAGGGACTACCGTGGGCAAATTGATCTCGTTTATATTGACCCGCCGTTTGATAGCAAAGCTGATTATACAAAGAGCATTCGTATTAGATCACAAAATGCAACAAGTGATGTCCCAGCGTATGAATCAAAACAGTATGGAGATATTTGGAATAATGATGGTTATATGCAGTTTATGTATGAGCGTTTAATATTAATACGTGAACTACTGTCTGATGTTGGAACTCTTTATTTACATTGCGATTGGCATCAATCAGCGCATTTGCGTTGTATTTTGGATGAACTATTCGGACTCATGAATTGCCATAATGTAATTACTTGGAAACGCTCCCACGCCCAAGGAAACGCTGGGCAAGGATCTCAGCATTTTGGAATTGTCACGGATACAATTTTTGTTTATTCAAAAACGGGATTTCCGATTTGGAATCAACAATATACGGAATACTCTGAAGAAACTATCAAGAGAGACTACAAATATGTTGATGAAAAAACTGGCGAACGTTATCGACTTACTCCCGTCGATGGTCCTGGTGGAGCAAGCAAGGGTAACCCATACTATGAATTTCTTGGGGTATCAGGCTATTGGCGTTATTCTAAACAAACGATGCAAGACCTTTATGACAAAGGTGAAATCCAGCTATCTTCTACAGGTAAATCGTTAAGTCGAAGACGTTATCTGAAGGATGCGAAAGGGACTCCGGTAACAGATTTATGGGATGATCTAAATCGAGTTAGTCCAACTTCATCTGAACGGCTTGATTATCCCACACAAAAACCTGAATGCCTTTTAGAAAGAATCATAAAAACATCCTCTAATCCAGGGAGTATAGTATTTGACTGTTTCATGGGCAGTGGTACAACACAAGCCGTTGCTATGAAGCTTGGTAGACGCTTTATTGGTGCGGACATTAATCTCGGTGCGATTCAGACGACTACCAAGCGTCTGCTCTCTATCGCTGCAGAGCTGAAGCTTGCCCGTAAGCCCGTGACCTACGATATGATAAAACCGCAACTCTCGATGGTAGCCGAGGAGTCTGCTCCTTATCTCGCGGCAGCAAGCGCAGGTGTAGATGCTGAACTGAGTGCCGAAGACCGTGGTGAGGTCATCGATTTCTATAAAGCAAGGGGGGGGGGGAAATGTCTCCGATTCTTTGGAATGTGATGCGAAGTACACCGGCTTTGAGGTCTATAATGTAAATAACTATGACTTTTTCCGCAATCCTGTGGAAGCCCGTGATTTGCTTATCGCCGCACTGGAAATCCAGCCGTTTCCGCAGAGCGATGTTTGGGACGGAGAACTTGACGGTAGAATGGTAAAAATTATGCCGGTCAACCGTATCGCTACCAAGGCTGATTTGAAAGAACTCCTCGCTAACCTTCCGTACAAGACCTATGAGAAACGCAAGGAGGAAAATCTGAACCAGCCCGTAGAGCGGATAACGATTGTCTGCATGGGACACGAGCCTGACCTGAAAGGTGCGCTAGAGCAGGAACTTGCCGAATATAAGGTGGATGTTCAGATCGTCGATATACTCCGCGACAAAGCAGACCTTCAGTTGAAGCGTGATTCAGAAGCTGAGATTGTCCGTGAAGGTGACAAACTGGTCATCCGTGCTTTCTACCCGATGAACCTAATGCAGAAACTTTCCCTTCAGAAGGAGTATGTGGAAGATTGGCGCCAACTCGTTGATTCTATCATGATTGACTGGAACTATGATGGTGTAGTTATGCAGCCGACTGTGACTGATGTTCCTGGCAAGGGTGAGATGGTGAAGGGCATCTACAACATCCCGGAAGACTGCGGCACTATCAAAGTTAAGATTACTGACCTGCTCTCCGAGTCGCTGGAAATGGAGGTGCGTTAAGTATGGCTGTAGAATTTGATTCGAATTTTTCTTTCAATCAGCAGCTGTGGTATTACTACACCACGAACCGCGGAAAGATTCGCTCCCGTTACAATGACCTCACGAGGAAGTTCCTCGCTTATAACGATAGCGAGGAGAATCCCCACGCCTTTCTGCGTAAGCCTCAGTTTGAGGCCTTGGAGATGTATGTCTTCGTGAAGGAATTCATGAACAACAAGCAGGTCTACGAGATGTTCGATGACTGGCATTACAAGAGAGATTGTTTCTCCGATGCGTCCTATTATGCCGTCGAAAAAGGCGGTCAAATTCGTCTCTTTGACACTCCGACCGAGAAGCAGACCGACACGGTTTTCAAGCAGATGAAGAAATACCGTGAAGAATATCCGAACTATATCTATGCTCTCACGATGGGACTTGGCAAAACCATTCTCATGGCTACTTGTATCTTCTATGAATTTCTGCTTGCTAAGAAGTATCCTAAGGATAAGCGTTTCTGTCACAATGCTCTTGTGTTTGCGCCGGATAAGACTGTCCTTCAGTCACTTCGTGAGATCATGACCTTTGATAAGACGAAAGTTGTGCCGCCGGAGTATGCACGTAAACTCGATATAAATATTAAGTTCCATTTTCTGGATGAGACAGGAACTACTCTGCATACGATTGATGATTCTGATTTCAATATCATCATTTCTAATACGCAGAAGATTATTGTAAAGAAAAAGCGCAAGGAAGAGACGCCGGGTCAGATGCTCTTTAACGGAGCTGGTTCTTTACTTTCCGCTGTCTACGGCAAAGGCGGCGAAAATGACGAGGACGATGCATGGGATGATACCACGCTGATGGATAATCAGCGTTTCAAGAAGCTTTGCCGCCTTCCGCGGCTTGGTGTATATGTCGATGAGGCACATCACCTCTTTGGAGCAGATCTCGAAAAGCAGATCAGGTCGAGCGGAGCGAATAAGACGAGTCTCCGCGATACCATCAATCTGCTTGCAGCGAACACCTCCATCGTAGCGTGCTATAATTACACAGGCACACCATATGTCAAGAACCAACTTCTGCCCGAGGTTGTATATGCCTATGGTTTGCGTGAATCTATCTGGAATGGTTTCTTGAAAGATGCAGACCCGCTTGGTTTTGAGAATGTGAAGAGCGATGAATTCCTTACCGCTGCTGTAACCACATTCTGGGAAAGATACGGTGGTAAGACTTACGAAGGCTTAAATCCAAAACTTGCCATCTATGCGGCTGGCGTTGAGGAGGCTGCCATAGAGGTAATGCCTGCTCTTGAGAAAATACTTGCTAAACTTGGAATTCCGGCATCTAAGATTCTTTTGAATGTCGGCGACGCAAAATACACAAAGAACGATGACATCAGGGACTTTAATGACCTTGATGTTCCAGGTACGGAAGGCAACGAGAAGCAGTTCATTATTCTCGTTGAGAAAGGCAAAGAAGGTTGGAATTGTCGTTCTTTGTTTGCTGTTGCTCTTTTCCGTAGCCCGAAGTCAAAGATATTTGTACTCCAGGCTACTATGCGCTGTCTCCGTGCAATCACGGACGAGCGACTTACAGCCACCGTTTTCCTTTCGAAGGAAAACTATGACACACTGGATGATGAGCTTCATAAGAACTTCAATATGGAGATCAAAGACATCAAGAATCCATCCAATGCTGACCGTCATAAATACCAGGTGCGCGTCCTGCCGCCACCAAGAACAATTACACTTAAGCGTGTATGGCATGAGTACACGCTTCATGAGAAAGAATACTCAGCGCCTGTGGATTTCAAATTGACAGATGCCGACTTTTCTAAATACGCCAGCATCATGTATGAGCGTGACAGCCTTGCCCGTGATACCACGGTCAAAGAAAAAAACGTCGATTATCTTCAGGAGAACATGAAATACAGTGAGTTCTCTCTGACTGGAGAAGTGGCCCGTTATCTAAATATTTCCTGTGTTCTTGCGGCAAGAATACTTTGTGAGTCTGTTGATGGAATTGATACGATTCTTGAGGCTGTCAATCACTATAATGACGTTCTTAATGATTACATTATCCCGGCTGTATTTCACGCGCTTTTTGATATTACGTCAGAACTGAAAACAGAGAACAAGGAACTGGTGCTGCTACGTGAGCCAAAGGATGCTGGCTACTATGAATTCTCTGCAAAGGATGATCTCGTTATTACAAATGAGTATAAAGGTTTTACGCCGGAGCAACTGAAGAAGAGCTTCCACGCTGATACCTACTGCTTCGATTCTGTTCCGGAGAGGGAATGCTTTATGCAGTACATCACAAGCGGCAAGGTTGCAGAAGTGTATTTTACGGGTATGTTCACGTCTAATCAGGGAGATCTTTCAGTACACTACTACGATCCGGAGTCTGGGAGAATCCGCCAGTATTATCCTGACTTTCTTGCCAAGATGACAGATGGCTCCTATCAGCTTATTGAGGTCAAAGGAGACAATAAGGTTGATGATACTGTAGTTAAGGCAAAGCAGGCCGCAGCCGAAGAGATGGCTGTGGTAAGTGGCGTGAAATACCTCATGTATGCTGGTAGCAAAATTATGAGTTCGCATATTTTGGAGGATACTATTTCTATAACCCAAGAAACACTTGTGTAGGGATACTGTAGATGCAATGTGTAACAGTGTCTGTTTGACAGATTTTTCTTTGTGGATTATCAGCATTCTTTGACGAGAAAGGTTTGGCGGTGTTTCCATATCTTCATAAAAATAGCCTTTGAGATAGTGTTGATAGGGATGTTGGAGACATTGGAAATGTGTAGCGCCGTAAAAAATGGATTGCGATATCCTTTGGAATTATGGATCATAATGTAATCGGAGTCCGAGGGAATATTGTAGTTCTAATTTTTTAGAATTATTAAAACAGAACTTGCGTTCGGTGGAAAATGGTGTTAATATATAGCGGACTAGTTTTAATGAATTATAGGAGGTCGTAATATGCAGAAAGGGTTTATTGTTGGAAATCAGTTTCAAAGTTTTATGCAGGCAAAGTTCAATGTAGATCTTAATTCGGAATTAGCAATTATGCCCCATATCAAAGGAAATGAGGAGTTAGTGTATGGCTACATAAGAGATATAGCAGTTCTTTTTCAACCAATAAGATATGGTTCGGATAATCCAATGGGACTTTATTCCAATTATAATTCTTATAGAGAACATTTTATAAAATATTGGAGAAATGCAATAGGTATTTCAAGAGAAGGATCAGACAAACTGGGGAATATTTTTGATGAGGAAGTGTCCAAACAAGAAAACTGTAAAAATCGGGCTGTTGTATCGGTGTTTTTTGAAAATGGCAAGGCATTAGCTGCCGATGATTGTCTAAATGCGGTATATGAAGTGCTGAGAATGGATTAAGGCTACTTTGGGGTGTAAAAAATTAGGAAATTCGGAAAATTTTAGTTCATAGTTTGTCCAATATAAGAAAATATAATTGTACGCTTTAAGAGTACACAGAATGTGAACTATTATGAAAGATGATACAAAAAATCAATATCGGGAAATAAGAGTTGGTACTTATGAAGAAATAATTCAAATTACAAAAGAATACAATCAGTATTTCGGGTTGCCGCGCGTATCTAATATTCAAAACGATGTTTTAGTGCAACCATTTTATAGAGGGCAGTCTAATAGTGAATGGAACATAGAACCAAGTTTGTTGCATACAGATTTATTAGGACAAACAAGAAAAAGCATAAAAATACCAAAGGGATTGTCACTTTTTAGTACAATAGCGTATAAACAGCATTATTATACTGGAACGAGGTTTATTGATTTTACAATGAACCCTGATATTGCGGCTTATTTTGCCTGTAATAAAAATAATGATAAGGATGGGGCAGTGTTTGTAAATTACTATGCACCACATAAGGCAGAATGGTATTCTGCAATAGTCATGTCTGAAGTGGAAGAGATTATCGGCACAGATAAGGTAAGCTTGCAATCTTTGTCAGAAAAAATGTTTCACAACTATCCGGATATTCAAAAGAACTTTCAGGATATCAGGGAATTAAATGGATGGATTATATCATTTTTAGATCACGGATTTATGGTGTTGCCGGATGAAAAAAGCATACAGGGTAATTTGAGGATGCAAAGACAGCAAGGCTGTTTTTACGTGTGCGGAGTTATGTTTGATTGTGAGTTGCAAGCAAATGATCGTTTCTTTTCAACGGCAGGAATACAGTATTTTTATTCTCAATCAACAGTTGTTCCGAATGATCTAAAAAGTGGAAGATATCTGTTGAAAATTATCATTCCTAAAGAGAAAAAAGTCGATATTCTTAAACAGCTTTCAGATAAAGGAATTACATATGATTATTTGTTCCCTAATGGTGATTAGAATTGTTTGTGATTTTCTTCTTCAAGCTTTCCTGTCTCTTCGGATGAGCGTATGATAAAAAGTCTGTATGTTCTGATCTTCTATGATAATTGTTAGGGTTGGAAGTCCCTTGCGGAGCCTCTTATATATACTTTATGCAAGTTTGCATGTCAAGAGCAGGAGGAAATTCCGCCTGTCTTTTTGATTCTGTCGCTTACTGCGGTAACCAGTCCACATATATGAGACACGGCTTTACGTATACCTATCCCCGGTTCCAGATCGGCGGTATGGCATCTCAGTTCTGTTCCCATTGTTTCATCGAATCTGGGTACTTCCCGGTTCATTTCTCCGTGACCCGCTCCATTGCATGAATTGTTGATGCTATTAACAAGTTGGCAGAATTAGAAAGACACGACATTAAATGTGAAAGTATGTTATATCAATTTATCCATAGAATAGCAGAAAAGGGCCGCCATCCACAACTGGTTACGCAGTCGTGATATTGTGGAATTTTGGGTGCTCTGGGAAGCGTTGCATAATCCTAATTTTAAACGTATCGAATTCGATACGTTTAAATGAGACACCGGTACAAATGCTTATGTGTTCTCAATTAAGAAATGGAATGAGGAATTGGGGGCCATTAGTTTGCTAACGAAATCTGGACGGTACGGCGGCGGCATTTATGCCCACATGGATATCGCCCTTGAGTTCGCATCGTGGATATCTCCGGAATTCAAGCTCTATATCATCAAGGATTACAGGCGCTTAAAATATGAGGAAACTAGTCGCCTGTCCCTAAAATGGAATCTTAACCGGGAGATTGTGAAACTAAATTACCGTATACATACTGATGCAATTAAGGCGAATCTCATCCCTTCAGCGCTGACAACGGAGCAAATCGCTTTTACTTACGCTAATGAAGCGGACTTGTCGAACGTGGCGATTTTCGGGCAGACAGCTAAACAGTGGCGAGACGCGTATCCGGAAAAGAAAGGTAATATGCGAGATGAAGCCACAATTCAGCAGCTTCAGGTGCTTGCCAATATGGAAAGCTATAATGCTATTTTGATTGAACAAGATAAGTCTCAGTCGGAAGGACGTAAACGGTAGATAATGCGTACCTACACAAAACTGGAGCAAATCTATATAATAGAAATAGAGTTGCTCCAGTCTT
>CANQVT010000033.1 GCA_947627365.1 uncultured Lachnospiraceae bacterium
AAGCGCGAGCGGGTCTGCCCTGACATTGCAAGCCCTTGCAGGGCGTCCGGATAGCCAATATGTGAATTAAACACGAAGAGAGTAAAGGACAGGAGGAACGCCATGCGCAAGAAATCGCACGTTGCACTTGCACGTTATCTGGTCAGGGGACTGGGGTCGGAAGCGCTTTTTCGACACAGGAAGGCATTCTGCCTCGGCTCGATCCTTCCGGATCTGAACCCGAAGATGCTTGCAAACCCGCATGAATATGACACGACGTTTGGAGCTTTCCAGAATCTGTGCCGGGAGATACTGAATGAGGCGGACGCGGAGGGCGAAGAGAACGAGCGCAGTCTGTGGCGAAGGACTGGCGTGGCGATGCACTATCTGGCGGACTACTTTACCTATCCGCACAATGCGTCGTTTGGCGGAAGCCTGAAGGATCACTGCGCATATGAGAGCGAGCTGAAATACCGCATGCGCGTGCTGGTCTGGATGCCGGAGGGGCGGGAGATCTTCGCGCGGGCAAAAGCGGCCGCGGATGAGATCGGGAGTCTCGAAGAGCTGTTCGGCTATATCGCGAGGCTGCATAAAAGATATATGCGTGTGCCGGTGCATACGCCAGAGACGGACTGCAGGCAGATCCTGGAGCTGAGCGCCACGGTGCTGACAGTATTTGCGGAATTCATAGACATAAGTCGTCAGAAAGGGGTCGACGCGCTGTGCGCGTGACCCCCTTTTTTACCACCGCCGTTCGATATCCGGACAGCGCTGCAGCTTCAGAGCGGCCCGCAGTTCCACATAGCAGCCGCAGAGCACACACATGCCGTCCGTCAGATTGAGACATTGCGCGCATGTGCGGAGACGCTCTTCATATGTCTTCTGATCCGCGCGGTCTTCCTCAGCCAGATTATCGATGTAGGCTTCCAGTTTTTGAAAGAATTCTTCACGGCTCTTTGTGTACAGCAGGCATTTCCTGCAGACACGGAGGCCGTTTGTTTTATTTCTGTCATTCATATGGTCGATCCTGCCAGATGGTGCGGCCGTATCCTTCTCAGATCTGTCTGAGAGCCGTGATCATGGCTCTGCCTCAGACATCCGTATTCAGGCGTCTGGAGCTATGTGACTTATCCTGGGAGCACATCCTGTATGCTCTCTATGCCTCTGTCTTCACGCTCATGTGCAGCACACTGCGCGGCGGAAGCGTGAAGGAGAGCGCTCCGCTCTCGCTGCGGAAGTCTGTGAAGGCCTTCGCCGTCACGCACTGAGGCTCTGCAAAGGTGTTCTTTGCGTTCATCGCGCCGCAGACGATCTCGCCGTTGGTTTCGGCCGCCTTACGGTCTGCGATCTCCACATCGATCGGGCATGCCTCTGTGAGGGAGGCATTTGTCAGGGTGATATGTAAGACGCCGTCTGCATCTTCGGATACGGACTCTGTAACCCACGGAAGCTGATATTCAGCCTCCATGCCGACGGAGCCGGCGTCGATCGAGCTCTCCAGAAGCTGGCCTTCCTGATGCTCTTTGTAGAGATCGAACACGTGGTAGGTCGGCGTCAGGATCATGTCCGCGCCCTCGGTCAGGATGACGGACTGCAGCACGTTAATCGTCTGGGCCAGATTCGCCATGCCTACGCGGTCTGAATGCTTGTTGAACACGTTCAGCGTGATACCGGCCAGAAGCGCGTCGCGCATCGTGTTCTGCTGATACAGGAAGCCCGGATTCGTCCCCGGCTCCACGTCGTACCAGCCGCCCCACTCGTCGACGATCAGCGCGATCTTGCGCTCCGGATCGAATTCGTCCATGATCGCGGAGTGCTTCCGGATCAGCTCGTCCATAAAATACGCCTTTGCAAGCGTCTTGTACCATACCTTCTCGTCGAAGTCCGTGGCGCTGCCCTTGTTCTCCCAGGGACCCGGGACTACATAGTAGTGCAGGGAGAGTCCGTCCAGATTTCCGTGGGAGCGCGGATCGCAGTTGCGGAAGAGCAGCCCGAGAACGGTCTTTGTCCACTCGTAGTCGTCGTTGTTCGGGCCGCAGCAGATCTTGTTGACATGCTCCGCGTTGTTATAATTTCTCACAAATGTCTGATAGCGGCGGTATTCGCTCGCGTAATACTCGGGCAGCATGTTGCCGCCGCAGCCCCAGTTTTCATTGCCGACGCCGAAATAAGAGAGCTTCCACGGCTTCTCGTGACCGTTCTCCCGGCGCAGATTGGACATCGGAGAGACCCCGTCAAGGGTGATATACTCCACCCATTCGGACATCTCGCGTACCGTGCCGCTGCCGAGGTTGCCGTTGACATAAGCCTCGCAGCCGAGCTGCTCGCAGAGCTCGAAATACTCGTGTGTGCCGAAGCTGTTGTTCTCGGTGACGCCGCCCCAGTTTGTGTTGATCATTTTCTTGCGGTTTGCCTTCGGACCGATGCCGTCCATCCAATGGTATTCATCGGCAAAACATCCGCCCGGCCAGCGAAGCACCGGGATACGGATTTTGCGCATCGCCTCGACCACGTCCGTGCGCATGCCGTGTACGTTCGGGATCGCGGAATCTTCTCCGACATAGAAGCCTCCGTAGATGCACCTTCCGAGATGCTCGGAGAAATGACCATAGATTTCCTTGCGGATCGTGCCAAGTCGCTTGTCCGGCTGAATCTTTAATTTTGCCATAGTTTTCCTTTTTCTCCTTTATCCGTTTTATATGATTTTGTTTCGGTAAAATCATTATACCGAATTGAAGAAAAATGGCAATCCTTATTTTAGAAAATCATTTGTGGTAAAAAATTTGAAAACCGCGGAAGATAGACTTGACAAACTGTCAATACTGTATATAATGAATATATACAGTAAGAACGCATACCAAAATTGTAAGGAAGACAGATCCCGGAAACAAAATGTGCGATGTACATTGGAGATTGCCGGACAGGAAGCGGCAGTCGTAATTTGGAGGAAGGTGAGTGGAGTTTGGATATTATCATCAGCAATTCCGGCGGACAGCCGATTTACGACCAGATCAGCGCGCAGATCAAGTCGAAGATCATCTCCGGGGAGCTGAAGGAGGGGGACGCCCTTCCGTCGATCCGTTTTCTGGCGAAGGAGCTGCGCATCAGCGTGATCACGACGAAGCGCGCATACGAGGAGCTCGAGCGGGACGGCTTCATCGTATCCGTACCCGGAAAGGGAAGCTACGTGGCGAAGAAGAATCTGGAGTTCGTGCGGGAGGAGCAGCTGCGCAGGATTGAGGAGCGGATGCAGGAGATCGTCGAGCTCTCTGTCGGCTGTAAGCTGAGCCTTGAGGAGCTTCAGGATATGCTGGAGCTGATCTACAAGGACAATTGAAGGAAGTATTGACAGGAGGGATATGGAGTATGAGCAATATATTGGAATTGAACCATGTGACGAAGCGTTATCCTGGGTTTACGCTGGAGGATTTAAGCCTTGCGCTTCCGTCTGGCTATGTCCTGGGTTTTATCGGGGAGAACGGAGCGGGCAAGAGCACGACGATCAAGCTGATCCTCGATCTGCTGAAAAAGGATGAAGGAGAAATTTCGATCTTCGGGGATAGCATGGACAGCAGTCCTGCGCAGGCGAAGGAGCAGATCGGAGTCGTCATGGATGAGTGCAATTTTCCGGCGGCGATGTCAGCGGAACAGATCGCGAGGATGATGTCGAAGTGTTACCGCAGCTGGGACGACGCGCGCTATGCGCAGTATCTCGGGAGATTCGACATTCCCCGTGACAAGCGGATCAAGGATTATTCGCGCGGCATGAGGATGAAGCTGATGCTCGCGGTGGCGCTCTCGCACGACAGCCGGCTGCTGCTGCTCGATGAGGCGACGAGCGGGCTGGATCCGATCGTGCGAGACGAGATCCTCGACATTTTTCTGGACTTTATGCAGGATGAGAGCCATGGAATTTTTGTCTCGTCGCACATCCTGAGCGATCTCGAGAAGATCTGCGATTACGTCGCGTTCCTGCATAAGGGAAAACTCGTGTTCTGTGAGGAAAAGAGCGCGCTGCAGGAAAAATACGTGGTGGTGAAGTGTACGCGGCAGGAGCTGGACGCCCTCGACCGTTCCGCGATCGTCGGCGTGAGGCAGAACAGCTTCGGTACGGAAGCTTTGGCGCTGCGCGACAGGATCCCTGCCGGACTGGTGTGCGACCCAGCGAGCATTGAGGATATCATGCTGTACCATGTGAAGGAGGAGACGAGATGAGCGGACTGGTTTATAAGGATCTGATCAATCTGAAGCAGCAGTGGAGGAGTTACCTGTTAATCCTGGTATTCTGGGGCGGGCTGAGCGTAATGCAGAAGAGTCCGTATTTCTTCGGCGGAATGTTCGCGGTGTATCTGTCGATCGTTATGCTGACTGCTTGCGGGTACGACGAGCAGTCCGGCTGGGATAAATACGCGCTGACGATGCCGGTCTCCCGGAGCAGGATTGTGTTGTCGAAGTATATGCTCGGCCTGCTCATGGATGTTCTGGGGTTTGTGACTACGGCGATTTTCTTTGTTGCGGCGAGAACTCCTTTTCAGGAGATGATGATCGGCCAGTGCATTTTCCAGACGATCAGTCTGGTGATGCTCGCGATTCTTCTGCCGATCACATTTAAATTCGGAGTGGAGAAAGCGCGCACCAGCATAGCCGTGGTGATGCTGGCTCCGGTCCTGATCGGATACCTGCTTGTACAGTGGGGAACCTGGCATCCGAAATTTGATTTTGAGCAGTTGATGCACATGGCATATCTTGGCCCGGTCGTTGGGCTTTGTCTGCTCGCGCTATCCGTGGCTTTGAGCATTCAGATCTACAAGGGGAAGGAATTCTGAGGAGGGAGCCCGGCAAAGTTGCCGGGCTCCCTTTGGCAGATACTAGAAACCTGTCTATGACAGCAGTCCGGCAGCCCGCAGGTTCGTCAGCAGTGTGTTCAGCTGTGTTGCGATGTCAGCGGTAGTCGCCGTAGCCGGGTCGGTATCCGCGACCGCGGCGGCCGGTGTGACAGCCGCGTCGGCTCCTGCCGGCCCGGTCGCGCCTGTTGCGCCGGTGGGACCGGTAGCTCCAGTCGCGCCTGCTGCGCCAGTAGGGCCGGTGGGTCCAGTGGCTCCTGCAGCACCGTCAGCGCCGGTCGGCCCGGTTGCTCCGACGGGGCCGGTATCGCCAGTCGGCCCGGTAGGCCCTGTTGCGCCGGTGGGGCCGGTGGGTCCAGTGGCTCCTGCAGCGCCGTCAGCGCCGGTCGGTCCGGTCGCTCCGATTGGTCCGGTACCTCCGGTCGGCCCGGTCGCGCCGGTTGCGCCGGTGGGGCCTGTTGCTCCGGTAGCGCCTGCAATGCCGTCAGCGCCGGTCGGCCCGGTTGCTCCGACAGGGCCGGTATCGCCAGTCGGCCCGGTGGGGCCTGTTGCACCAGTAGCACCTGTAGCGCCGTCAGCGCCGGTCGGCCCGGCAGCTCCGATCGGGCCAGCTTCACCGGTAGGCCCTGTTGCGCCAGTTGGTCCCGTGGCGCCGGTAATTCCTGCAGCGCCGTCAGCACCGGTCGGCCCGGTCGGTCCCGTGGCTCCGGTAGCACCCGCAGGTCCGGCCGGTCCCGTCGGTCCTGTGATCCCGTTCGCCCCGGTCGGTCCGATTGGTCCGGTCACGCCGGTTGGCCCAATAGGCCCGGTCGGTCCGGTGGCCCCAGTTGCCCCGGCAGGCCCCGTCGGTCCTGTGATCCCATTTGCCCCAGTCGGCCCGATTGGCCCCGTTGCACCTGTCGGTCCAGTCGGTCCGGCAGATCCCGTTGCGCCGGTCGGTCCTGTTGGCCCGGTTGGTCCGGTCACTCCGGTGGACGACCCGGCAGGTCCTGTAGCCCCGGTCGGTCCGGTTACACCTGGGAATCCCATCGGTCCCGTTGCACCTGTAGCCCCGGTCGGTCCAGTCGGTCCGGTGACGCCCGGGAACCCCATTGGTCCCGTTGCACCTGTAGCTCCGGTTGGTCCGGTCATGCCTGGCATGCCCGGAAAGCCCATCGGCCCGGTCGGTCCGGTAGGCCCTGTCGTGCCGTTGCAGCAGGTACAGCAGTTCGAAGGTCTTCCGCATCGCGGACAAATATTATAGTAAGCATTATTCACAATGCATACCCCCTTTGCCAGTAATCCGAGACTTTTCATTGTCTCATTCCAGTATATTCAGAAGAAAGTCGGATGTTCGGAGATTGTAAAGCTGTGGTTCAGACATAGTTGAAAGAAGATTCTGCCTTTGGTATACTTTGTGAAACAGATACGACAAAAAGAAACAGCAGAAAGGCGATGGTAACATGACGCAGCATGACAGAAGGCTTTATTTGATCAAAACTCTTTTGCAGGAGCAGCCGCGCTATCAGGGGCTGCATATTCCCATGGATGAGGCGGAGCAGAAACAGCTTTTGCGTTCTCTGATGAATGTCCGTTCGCCGCGCTCTGTCGGGGAAGATTATCTGTCGGTACAGGATGAATACCTGCGGGAGGAAACCGCCGCGAAGGGCATTACGGATATCGCTGATCTGACGCCGGCGGAGCGGGGTATCTATCTCTGGCAAGGCGATATCACCACACTCAAATGCGGCGCCATCGTGAATGCCGCGAACAGCAGTATGACAGGTTGCTATGTTCCCTGTCACGGATGCATCGACAATGTGATCCACACCTACGCCGGAGTGCAGCTTCGGCTTGCCTGCGCGGAGCTGATAAAACGGCAGGGGCATGAGGAGACGACCGGCCAGGCAAAGCTCACGTCTGCTTACAACCTGCCCTGCGAATATGTTCTGCACACGGTCGGCCCGATCATCTACGGTAAAGTAACTCTACAGGATCAGGAGCTGTTGGCCTCATGCTACCGTTCCTGCCTGGAGCTTGCGCAGAAAAATGCGATCGGCAGCGTGGCCTTCTGCTGCATCTCCACCGGGGAATTTCATTTTCCGAACGACCTGGCGGCGGAGATCGCCGTACAGACAGTGCGGCAGTACAGAAAGGACACAGAAGTGATCTTCAATGTATTTAAGGACGTCGATTACAGGATTTATCGCGAGTTGCTTGGATAACAGAAAAATATAGTTTCAGGATGCTTTTCAGGCGCGGCTTCTCTGCATGAATTCCAGGGCTTTTTCGGCTGATTCGGCGTCCTTTTCAGGCGTGAAGCCGTGACCTTCGCCCTCGTAGACGATCAGTTCCGCATGCGGGTATGTCTTCTGAAGCCGCACGGAATAGGAAAGCGCCACGACAGCGTCCTGATCTCCGTGGAAGATCAACACCTCTTTATCAAAATGTTCGACTGCCTTGTACGGATCCATGCCGTGGACGGCGAGGCAGTAGCAGCTTCCGAGCTCTATGCCCCAGAAATTTTCCGTTTCCGGAATATCTTTGACGTCCGGATAACGTCCGGTCCAGTCGTCTGGGATACAGAACGCCGGGTAATACAGTATGATCGCGCGCACATCCTCCGGGCATTGCGCCGACGCGAGAGCCGACACAAAACCGCCCTGACTTTTTCCGAGCAGAAAAATATTAGAGCTGTTCACGCAGTCCAGAGACCTGACATACGCGAGCACAGCAAGGAGATCCTCTTTCTCCGTGAGGACAGACATCTCGGAGGTTTTCCCGCTGCTTCTGGAGGTCGGCGTCCCTCCGCAGAAATCATAGGCGAGCGCCACATATCCATGAGCTGCGAAGTATTCGCCCTCCATGATGAAATCTCTGCCGGAACCGCCGTACCCGTGGCTCATGACGACCGCCGGGCATTTCCCATCTGTCTGCGGAAGCCAGATCGTCGCGAAAATCTGCTGTGTGCCGCGGGGAATTTTTATTTCTTTTGTCTCAAAGTGGTATGATCCGTTTTTCATGGTGGTCTCCTTCCGGCGAAATCTCTGAACTCTTTGTCTTTCTTTGCCATGCAGTTCAATCTTTTGCCAAACTGCGTGTCGTCGATATGATGAAATCATACACAGATACGGGGCGTTTTGTCAAGAGCGATAATCCTTCCGGATATGGTTGAAAGGGAGACTTATCTTTGCTATACTGAAAAAGACGGATCAACGAAGATTGCAGTGCGGACGGTGCGCAGTGCGGAAAGAACGCGGAAATACATTGTGAAACGGAGGCGGAGACTGTGAAAACGTTAAAACGAATCGCGCTGATACTTGTATCGGTGCCGCTGATCCTGATCGGTATTCTGATCCTCTATGAACTGTTTGGCATGTGCGTAAATCATCTTGCCACTGCACGGCAGACCAGACAGCTGGTTGCAACGCTGAAAGAGGAAGTGCCGGATATCGAATTGACGGACGTACATTCTGAGACTGGCAATACATCGGGGACTGGCAACCACGTCGACTGTCTCACTCTGATTACTTTTTCGACGGAAATGCCGCAGTCGGAGCTGGAAGATAAGATATATCAGCACTACGAGTATGACGAGTGGATGTGCTATCTGGCAAAAAACGAGGACGGATCTTACCGCTTTCGGTTAAATACGTCCGCTCCGTTTGCGGGCAACATCGAAGGACATTGATATCAAATTGCAAGAAATTTTTCTTCCATTTGTACCGTCAATGGAAAGACAGAGGAATAGAGATCAAAATAAGATAGAGGAACATGCAAAGAAAAGGGAGGGATTTTTCATGAGAAACAGAGGTGCGTTTATGCAGGGGATCGACAAGATGGTCGTCCGAGAGATCGAGATGCCGCGCGCAGGAGAAAAGCAGGTTGTCGTGAAGATGGAGTATGTCGGGATCTGCGGCTCCGACGTGCACTATTTTCACTCCGGCCGCTGCGGGGCTTACGTGGTAGGAGAGGGAGATTTCATGCTGGGGCATGAGTGCGCGGGGACGGTCGTAGAGGTCGGAGAAGGCTGCAGGACGCTCAAGGTCGGAGACCGTGTGGCGCTCGAGCCCGGCATTACCTGCGGGGAGTGCGAGTTCTGCAAAACGGGACGCTACAATCTGTGTCCGGACGTGCAGTTTCTGGCGACGCCGCCTGTCGCGGGGTGCTATGAGGACTACATCGCCTTTCCGGAGAATATGTGCTTTAAGCTGCCAGACAATGTCTCGACACGCGCGGGCGCGCTGATCGAGCCGCTGTCGGTCGGTCTCCATGCGGCAAACCAGGGAGAGGTTACGCTCGGGGACACGGTGCTGATCCTGGGCGGCGGCTGCATCGGTCTTGTCACGATGATGGCCTGCAAGGCGCACGGGGCGAGCACGCTGATCGTGGCGGATCTGGTCGACGCCAGGCTGGAGAAGGCGAAGGAGCTGGGCGCGACGCATGTGATCAACAGCGGAAAGGAAGACATCTTCGCCGCTGTGAAGGAAATCACAGGCGGGCAGGGCGCGGATAAGGTGTTCGAGGCGGCGGGTTCGCCAGTGACGATCGCGCAGACGCCGCATCTGGTGAAGCGCGGCGGCACGATCGTTCTGGTCGGGATCGCGGCACAGGAGGAGATCACCTACAATTTCGCTCAGATCATGGACAAGGAAGCGACGATCAGATCCGTGTTCCGCTATCGCAATATCTATCCGCAGGCGATTGCGGCGGTGGCGAGCGGGGCGATCGAGGTGGAGAAGATCGCGACGCACGAATATGACCTCGACCACATTCAGGAGGCGTTCGAGGAGGCAATCAACAACAAGACGGATCTGGTTAAGTGCATTATTAAAGTCTAAGATGGATGGCAGGGTATTCTTGCGAATTCCTTATACGACATTTGGATTCGCTGTTGTAGCCTCAAAGAATTTCAAATTATAGAGATAGGCGGGGGACGATGGACGATACGTCCCGGCCATACGGTTGTATTCCTCCGCTTTTTTTCTGTCTCCAAGCCGGTAATAGCAGACGCACAGCTGGATGCAGGGCAGATAGCCGTGGCTGTCCGCGGACACGAAGCCGCCGCTTTTGTCATTTTCCGGGAGGGAGCGTGCCAGTTCGAACCAGAAGACCGCGGCTCGGTAATTCTGCTCTTGCATCAGGAGATTGCCGATCTCGCAGCAGATCTCTGCGCGCGGCAGATCGTAGAGGAAGGAACGCGAAAGAGCCGCGAGGGCATCGGCCGTTCCGGCAGTTTCCTGCGTGCAGTACGACAGGATCTTGCACGCCTCGATTTTGTTTTCCATCCAGCCCTGCTCATCCGCAAGAAATTCATTGAGTACACGGATCGCGCGCTCGTAATGCCTGTGATAATACAGCTCCCGCCCGTAGTAAAAGCGGTCGCGCGCAGAGAGCGGTTCGCCCTCCTGAATCTGCCGCTCGTAGATGCGCAGGTTGCGGTCGCTGTAGGAGGTTTTCACAGACTGGTGCGTGACGGCGACTCCCTCCGCGTAGACAGTCCGGCCGGAGCAGGCAATCGCCTCGTGCACACGGCCTTTCCAGACATGTGGAACATTCAGCCGGACGAGCCGTTCCCGATAGTAGGAGAAGACAGGCCTTCCCTGCTCGTCGAACGCGGTATTGTAGCGCATCATGACCACGTCCGCGTTGTCCCACGCGGGGGAATCCTTTAGGCGCAGGAAGGCTGCCCGGTCCCATTTGGTGAGGATGTCGTCCGCGTCGAGCCACATGGCGAATTCCATGCTTGCCCTGGAAAAAGAAAAATTCCGCGCGGCGCCGAAATCGTCGATCCACGCGAAATCGTAGATTTTATCTGTATAGCGCGCGGCGATCTCTTTCGTCGCGTCCGTGCTGCCGGTGTCCACGATGACGATCTCGTCTACCGCGTCCCGGATGCTGTCGAGGCAGCGCGCGAGAACCGCCTCCTCATTTTTCACGATCATGCATAGACTTACCGTCGCCATAAATCCAGCCTCCCCAGCAGTCCCGGTTGCTTTATGCCTGTTCGGTCTGATGCGGCCTGCCAGAGCCGGTCATACAAAACGGGACGTCACTCTGTTATGAGAGTATGCAAAAGAGGTCTGTGAGGTGACAACGTGTGAGCGACTGCGCCGCCTCCGCGTGGAGCTGTGCCGCCTGGCTCATGAGGTGATAGCGAGGAAAAAATGGCTTCGCCAACTGGCCTTGCGAAAGAAAACATGCGTCTGCTTTCCTCAGATGAGCGCGGTGCTGAAATATCGCTCCGCTCTGTCCGGCAGCACGGTGGCGATCACCTTGTCGCAGCCGTATTTTTCCGCCATGAGCTTCGCCGCCCAGACGTTCGCGCCGGAGGAGGTTCCCACCAGAAGCCCCTGAACCCTTGCCAGTTCCCGTGCCGTATTGATCGCGTCGTCGTCGCTGACCTCCACGATATCCGTGATGATGGAGGTGTCCAGGACGTCCGGGATAAAGCCGTCCCCGATTCCCTGAATCTGGTGAAGGCCGGGCTCGTCTCCTAAAAGTGCGCTGACATTCTTCGGCTCCACCGCCACGATCTTGCAGTCCGGATTTTGCTCCAGCAGATACTTCGCGATTCCCTGCAGCGTCCCGCCGCTTCCGATTCCGGAGACAAAAATATCGATCTTCCTTCCCAGCTGCTCCACGATCTCCCGCGCGGTGGTGAGATAGTGTGTCTCCGGGTTCGCCGGATTCTGGAACTGCTGGGGCACAAAGTATTCCTCCGAGGAGGCGGCCAGCTCCGTCGCCTTCTGCACGCTTCCGCCAATGCTGAGCTTGGGGTCGGTGAGCACCAGCTCGGCGCCCAGGGCCCGGATGATCTTCTTTCTCTCATCGCTCATATTTTCCGGCATGACAATGATGACTTTATAGCCCTTGCGGACGCCGCACAGAGCCAGGCCGATACCCGTATTTCCGGAGGTCGGTTCGATGATCGTCATACCTGGCTTCAGCTTGCCGCTCTTTTCCGCTTCCTCGATCATATGCAGGGCGATCCGGTCCTTAATGCTTCCCCCCGGGGTTCAGAAATTCCGCCTTTGCGAAAATATTCAGTCCGGTGGTCTGCTCAAGGCCCAGCAGCGGCGTATTGCCGATCAGATCCAGAATGTTTGTGTAGTACATGATTTCAGCACCTTTCTTTTTTCTGGCTCAAGTATAGTACGATACAGCGGTTTTGGCAAGTTAAGGAATTTGTAAGCTTTCAAGAATTGCTTTTTTACGCCTGTTTTCTTATAATGGTACAAACGGCAGAACGGCAACGATTTTGTGACGACGTAAGACGAAGGAGGACGACGCCGTGGGAATGATTGAGAAAGATTACATTATGCGATTGACCTATGAGATCATCCGCACGCTGCTGCGGCTGATCTTCGGGATCGATCTTGAAAAGAAAGCAGGGCCGCTTTTTGAGGAGAAGAAACTGGCAGAGCGCTACGAGACGCTTCGGGAACTGATTGAGAGCGGGAAAGTCGAGGAGGCGGAGAACCGGCTGCTCGGAGAACTGAACGTGTATGATCGGCGTGAACTGGAGCTGGCGTTGTACTTCTACGCGTATCTGAATGGGAAAGACAGCGACTTTCTGGAGGAACACAATTTCTCCCGCCGTGAGATCGCGGAAGGGATTAAGATGGTATGCAGCCTGTTCGGTTATGGGACGATGGCGGAGTCGCTGATCGACGACATCGAGCTGGAGTAGACGGAAACACAGGGCAAACGACTGACAGAGCCATGCAGAAAGGAATGCTTCAGAGGGACAATAGGGAAGGGCAGCCGTAAAGGCATTCGCCGGAAAAGAGGAAGCAATATGTACAGGATTTTGATCGTAGAGGACGACGAGGCAATCGCGCGGGCCATGTGCAGGCAGATCACGCTGTGGGGGCTGGAGGCGCGGTGCGCGCGGGATTTCCGGAATATCATCGGAGAGTTTCGGGAGTTTGATCCGCAGCTTGTGTTGCTCGATATCATGTTGCCGTTCTACGGAGGCTATCACTGGTGCGCCGAGATCCGAAAGATTTCAAAGGTGCCGATCGTATTCATCTCCTCGGCTTCCGACAACATGAACATTGTGATGGCGATGAATATGGGTGGCGATGACTTTATATCGAAGCCTTTTGATCTGAATGTGTTGATGGCGAAGATACAGGCGATCCTGCGGCGGACCTACGATTTTGCAAGTTCGTCCGATACGCTGGAGTATGGCGGCGCGGTGCTGAATCTGGCGGATGCAAGCCTGAGCTACAAGGGAAAGCGCGTGGAACTCAGCAGAAACGAGTACCGGATCCTGCAAACGCTTCTGGAGAGCAAGGGGCAGGTGGTGAGCCGCGACACGCTGATGCAGCGGCTGTGGGAGACGGACAGCTTTGTGGACGAGAACACTTTGACTGTTAACGTTACGCGGCTGCGAAAAAAGCTCGCGGATGCAGGGATCGAGGATTTCATCGCGACGCGAAAAGGGCTGGGATATGTGATCGGGTGACAGAAGAAAAATGGGATGAACAACAGAAAAACTGACAGAGAGCGGGGTTGATTTATGCTGCGCGCATATTTGAAACAGCACAGGAAGGGAATTGCGACGGCGGCGCTTTTGATCGTGATTGCAGCCATGATCTTTGCCCTGTACCGGCTGCCCGGTTCTGCTGTCGCTTATGTGGCGGCGCTGTGGGCCTTTTTCGGAGCGATCATTCTGGGACTGGATTACGGACGGTTCTGCTTAAAGCACAGGGAGCTGAAACGGCGGCTTGACATTCTGGGAGCAGCTTTGGAGAAGGCGGACGCAAGCGCGGACGAAGGCAGGGGAGCCTATGATCCAGACGTCGTTTTGGAGCATTTGCCGGCGCCCGATGGTCTCTGGGAGGAGGACTATCAGGAGCTTTTGACTTTGCTCTGCCGGGAGCGCAGAGAGCTGCGCGAGGAGCTGGAGCAGCGCTACCGGGAAATGATCGACTATTACACGGTCTGGGCGCACCAGATCAAGACGCCGATCGCGGCGATGCGTCTGATGCTTCAGGAGGATTTGCCATCGCGGCAGGATTCAGGGCGCAGGGACGGTGCAGGAAATATACATTTATCTCCTGATTCAGTTCGTGGAGAAACACACAGAACAGATGCCGGACGAGGACAGGAAAGAGAAGAAGAACGGCGAGTATTCGGCGACTCAAACTGCGGGGAAGCAGATAGAGTGGACGAAGGTGTATGGGCAGAACAGACGGGGACGAATATACGCGCGCTCCGGGAGGAGCTGCGGAGGATCGAGCAGTACGTGGAGATGGTGCTGTGCTATCTGCGGCTCGACTCGAACTCGACGGATTATGTGATCCGCGAGTACGAGCTGGACGAGATCGTGAAGCAGGCGGTTCGCAGGTACGCTTCGACCTTTATCCGAAAGAAGCTTCGTCTGGAGTATGAGCCGCTCGGCGCGCGTGCTGTGACGGACGAGAAGTGGCTGTTGTTTGTGATTGAGCAGGTACTCTCCAACGCGCTGAAGTACACGGATGAGGGCGGCATCGCGATCACGCTGGAAGCGCCGAAGACACTGTGTATCCGGGATACCGGGATCGGGATCGCGCCGGAGGATCTGCCGCGCGTTTTCGAGAAGGGCTATACCGGGGACAACGGGCGCAGCGACAAGAAGGCGAGCGGGATCGGAATGTACCTGTGCAGCAGAATCTGCGCGAACCTGGGGCATGGGCTCCGCGTGACTTCGACGCCGGGGCAGGGCACCGAGGTGCGCATCGATCTGAAGAATGCGGAGCTGGAGGTCGAGTAGACTTCAAGCAATATAATTTAAGAAAATTTAAACACATGAAGGAGGGATTCAAATGAAAAAGAAAGTATTTCTGGCAGCAGCATTGGCGGCGGCTATGAGCCTGAGCCACAGTTCGGTCCTGGCCCAGGAGATCGATCTGTCGTCGTATACGTTGGATCAGCTTATCGAATTGCGCGATAAGGTAGATACTCTGATCGCTGAAGCGGAAAACAGTGAACCGGAAAATTTGGGTGATGGCGTATATGAAGTAGGCGTTGATCTGGCGGAAGGAAGCTACGACATCACCTTTGCTGAAGACGCCGACGGAGGCAAGCTTTCTATATGCGTATATGAGTCAAAGGAACATATGGAGATAGGGTACTCAACAATCAAGGGTACCGTCGATTATGAAGAGAATTCGGAGATACAGCATTATGTGACGCTCGATCTCAAAGAGGGAAATATCCTGATCTTAGGCGGGGACGGGGTCATCAAGGCAGTCGATCCGTCATAAGCTTCGCAAAGGAATGTTTGCCGTAAAATTTGCTGCAAAATATTTCATGTAAAGCAATCTTGCAAAAATGTAAGGTAAATGAAAGGTGATTCGATGGCAGACGGGGTCTTCCGCAGATAGAATATGTCTATAATTCTCAAGGGGAGGCATAGCGATGGAAATTCTGGCTGTCAACAATCTGAAAAAAATCTATACGACGCGCTTCGGCGGGAACCAGGTACAGGCGCTTGCGAATGTGTCGTTCAAGGTCGAAGAAGGCGAGTATGTGGCGATCATGGGCGAGTCCGGCTCCGGCAAGACGACGCTTCTGAACATTCTCGCGGCGCTCGATACGCCGACCGCGGGGCATGTGCTCTTGGACGGGCGTGATCTGGCGCATATCAAGGAGGCGGAGAAGGCGCAGTTCCGGCGTGACAATCTGGGCTTTGTGTTTCAGGAATTCAACCTGCTCGACACTTTTTCGGTTCAGGACAATATCTTTCTGCCGCTCGTGCTCGCGGGCATGCATTATCAGGAGATGGAGGAGAGGCTTGCGCCGATCGCGAAAAAGCTTGGTATTGCCGATCTCCTGAAGAAATATCCCTATGAGATATCAGGCGGACAGAAGCAGCGCGTTGCCGTGGCGCGGGCGCTGATCACACATCCGAGGCTGATCCTCGCAGATGAGCCGACCGGGGCGCTGGATTCCCGCGCGACCGACGAGCTGCTGCGGCTGTTCGCCTCGATCAACAAGGAGGGACAGACGATCCTGATGGTGACGCACTCGGTCAAGGCCGCGAGCCACGCAGGGCGCGTGCTGTTCATCAAGGACGGCGAGGTCTTCCATCAGATCTACCGCGGTGTGAGCACGGACGAGCAGCTCTATCAGAAGGTCTCGGACACGCTGACAATGTTGGCGACGGGAGGTGACCGAAGATGAGTGTGTCATCGTACAGACCGGAGCTTGGAGCCAGTGACGGGCAGCGCGCCCGGCTTCCGAGACGCCGCGGCAGCTTATACCTGCGTCTGGCAGTGAGCGGCATCGCGAAGAATGGCCGCACCTACCTCCCGTATCTGCTGACCTGCGCAGGCATGGTGATGATGTATTATCTGTTTTTGTTCCTCTCGCGCGACCGCTATGTGGCGGGCATGCGCGGGGGCGACACGCTCCAGTCGATGCTGTGGCTCGGCTCCGGCGTCTTTCTGGTCTTTATCGTGATTTTCCTTTTCTATACAAATTCATTTCTGGTGCGGAACCGTCAGCGGGAGTTCGGTCTCTACAACATTCTCGGCATGGGGAAGCGTCATTTGGCGCGCGTGCTTGTCTGGGAGAGCGCTCTGGTGTCAGTGATTTCTCTTGCGGCGGGGCTGTTCTGTGGCATTTTGTTCTCGAAGCTCGGAGAGCTGTGGATCGTGCGCGTGATTCAGGGCAGTGTGCCGATGGATTTCAGTGTCGATCTGGGCGCGGTGCTCACCACCTGTGCGCTGTTTCTGGCAGTCTTCGCGCTGATTCTGTTGAAAGCGCTGTTTACGCTCGGGCGGTCGAAGCCGGTGGAGCTGCTGCACAGCTCGGCGGTGGGAGAGAGGCCGCCGAAGGGCAACTGGCTGCTTGCAATCGCCGGCTTTGTAATGCTGGCCGCGGCGTACTACATCGCCGTCTCGATCGAGGATCCGATCAGCGCGCTCGTCGTCTTTTTCGGGGCGGTGGCGATGGTGATCGTTTCGACCTACCTGCTGTTCATCTCGGGCTCGGTCAAGCTCTGCCGGGTGCTGCAACGTAGAAAGCGCTATTACTACAAGGCGAATCATTTCGTGTCGGTCTCCTCGATGATGTACCGCATGAAGCGAAACGGCGCCGGTCTGGCGTCAATCTGCGTGCTCTCTACGATGGTGCTCGTCATGGTGTCCGCCGTGACCTGCCTGTACGTAGGGGAGGAGGACAGCCTCATGACGCGCTATCCGCGGCAGATCGAGCTGCGCTCGGACGGCTACGAGGGGGCAGAGAAGGTCGCTGCGATCGCGGAGGAGACGGCGGGAAAATTCGGTGCGGCACAGGAGAACGTGCTCGCCTACCGCTATGTGGGCGTCGACTCGTTCATGCAGGACGATGAGGCGATCCTGAATTACGCGAATCTGGAGGGGACAAACCCGATCGCGGATATGGCGAAGATCATGGGGCTGTATTTTGTCCCGATCGAGGATTACAACCGTGTTATGGGCGCGCAGGAGACGCTCGCGGACGACGAGGTGCTTTTATACATGGTAAAAGGTGAGTTCCCTTACGATACGTTTAGGATACGCGAGTATGGGAACTGGAAGGTGAAAGGTCAGGTGGAGCATTTCACGCACAATGGGGATGGCTATTCGCTGCTGGCGAAGTGTATGTTTGTGTTTGTGCCGGATATCCGCGTGTGCGATGAGATCGGGGATATCGTAAGTCAGATCGCGCTGGAGCAGTTCGGACGCGAGCTGGATGCGAGATATTCCTATTACGGCTTTGATATCGCTGCGGATGAAGCGGCGCAGAAGGAGCTGTGGGAGCAGATCCAGCTGCGCCGGAACGAGGCACAGGAGACAGGGGAGATCCCGTACACGACCGTCAATTACCGCGAAGGGGAGCGCGCCATGTTCTATGGGCTGAACGGCGGCTTGTTTGTGCTGGGTGTGCTGCTCGGCAGCGTGTTCCTGCTCGCGACGGTGTTGATCATGTACTACAAGCAGATCACCGAGGGCTACGAGGACGCCGCGCGCTTTGGCATCATGCAGAAAGTCGGCATGACGAAGCGGGAGATCCGCGTCAGTATCCGCTCGCAGATGTTCACCGTGTTCCTGACGCCGCTTTTGCTCTCCTGCGTTCACACGATGTTCGCGTTCCCGATTGTGCAGAAGATCCTGATGTTGCTCGGGCTGCTCGACGGGAAGCTGCTGCTGTGCGTGATGCTGAGCTGCTTTCTGGTGTTCGCCGTTTTCTATGCGCTGGTATATCTTGCCACGTCAAGAGCGTATTACAGGATCGTGAGCGGGACAGTATAAAAAGGCTTGACAAAAATCGACACTTTTCCTACAGTATACCTTGTAAAACAGCGAAGCTGTTTTCCCATCCCGAAGGGATTTGAGTTACGGGGTGCCCTGGGGGTATAAGAAAAGAATCGCGGGAGCAGGTAATACAAAGCGGCCCGCGGGTATTATAATAGTTTGATGAATAAGCGAAGGGCGTAATTCTATGCATTACCATTATTATGAGCTGGGTTGGCTGTTTTTCATCTATTCGTTTGCGGGCTGGTGTATCGGAACAGTCGTCTCGGCCATAAGGCAAAAGAGGCTTGTCAATTTCGGCGTGCTGAATCTGCCGCTATGTCCGCTGTACGGATTTTCGGCGATCGCGTACAGCGTATTCTTAAGCGAACTCAAGGATTCACCGGTATTTCTGGTTCTGGGCGCAATCGTCATCAGTGCGTGCATGATGGTGCTGACCGGGTTGATCCTGACGCGGATTTTTCACCGGGAATGGTGGGGCTATGAGAGATTCCGGATCGGATTCCACGGATTTATCTCGGCGCCGTTGCTGCTTTATTTTGGAGCGGCGGCGCTTTTTGTGCTGTGGGTCGGCAACCCGCTGCTGCTTCGGCTGGTGCGCCTGATTCCTCACGGGCTCGGCAGGATCATTCTGTATGTCCTGTTCGGCTTCCTGGGCATTGACCTTTTATGGGCGCTGGCCGTCGTCCTGAAATGGCGCAGCTACATCAACCGCATGTCCGGCGTCACCGACAACATGCACAAAATGTCCGCGACGTTCGGAAACGTGATTACGCGGCCGGTACTTCGCAGGCTGGAGCGTTCCTACCCGAACATCGAGACGGAGAAGATTCTGCAGGCCAAGTCGAAGGAGCAGCCGAAGCGGGAGACGAGGTTCGCAGAGGGCTGCGGATTCTACAAGCAAGTGTGGCTGTTTTTGATCGGCTCGTTTTTCGGCGATATCGTGGAGACGGTATTCTGCCGGTTTTCACTGGGTTCCTGGATGAGCAGAAGCAGCGTGGTCTACGGGCCGTTCAGCATCGTCTGGGGCTTTGCATGCTCGCTTCTGACTGCGTTTTTGTACCGGTATCGGGACCGTAACGACCGCTTTATTTTCCTGTACGGGACAATCGTGGGCGGCACATATGAATATATGTGCAGCGTGTTCACGGAGTACGTGTTCGGGACGGTGTTCTGGAATTACAGCAAGATTCCGTTCAATCTGGGCGGCAGGATCAATCTGTTGTACTGCTTTTTCTGGGGGATCATCGCGGTGTTCTGGGTGAAGGGGGCGTATCCCTTCCTGTCGCACTGGATCGAAAAGATTCCGAAGAAGATCGGCCCGGCGCTAACCTGGATTCTGATTGTCTTGATGTCAGGAGATATCCTGATCTCGGCGATGGCGCTCGGACGTTATTCGCAGAGGCAGCACGGGATCGAGGCGCCGAACGTGGTCGCGGAGTTTATCGACGAACATTTTCCGGATGAGCGGATGGCGAAGATCTACCCGAAAGCGAAGGTCGTGAGATAAGCGGATGGCGAGGATTTGCCAGAGGAGATACATGGATTTTGAGCGTATACCCACAGGGCGTCTTCGCTCCGTTTCGGTCGGCGCTTAACGTGCGCCACCGGCGCACAGCGCCCCGTAATTCAAATCCCTACGGGATGGGGAAACAGCTCCGCTGTTTCACAAGGTATACCCCTAGGGCACCCCGTAACTCAAATCCCTACGGGATGGGGAAACAGCTCCGCTGTTTCACAAGGTATAGATATATGGATGTGAAAGAAGAGGCGAGGAGTCAGATGCAGATGACGGACATACCGGATAAAAGAACAACAGGCAGGCGCGAGCGCGACATGAATGCGGATCTGATCCGCTGTGTCGCCGTATTCAGTGTGCTTTCGGTTCATTTTCTGCTGAACAGCGGTTTTTATTACGAGCCTACGAGTCGGCCGGACATCTTCTGGCTCTGCGTGTACCGTTCTTTTTTCATGAGCTGCGTGCCGATGTTCATGATCCTGACCGGCTACCTGATGCTGAACAAGACGCTGAGCCGCAGGTATTACAAGGGGCTGTGGAAGACGGTTGAGATTTATGTGCTCGCGAGCGTCGCCTGCCTGCTGTTCAAGAAATTTGCGCTGAACTATGAGGTGACATGGAAGACGGCGATCCTGGATATTCTCGATTTCGACGCGGCAAATTACGCCTGGTACATCGAGATGTACATCGGGCTGTTTCTTATGATCCCGTTTTTGAATCTGGCTTATCACGGTCTGAAAAGTCAGCGGGAGAAGCAGGCGCTTGTGTTTACGATGGCGGCGCTTACCCTGCTTCCCAAGCTTCTGAATATCTTTGATTTTCGGACGCCGGGCTGGTGGGCGTCTCCGTCCCTTTCCACAAAGTATGATCCGCTCGTGCCGGGATTCTTTACCGGGATGTACCCGATCACCTATTATTTTATCGGAGCCTATCTGCGGGAGTACGGACTGAAGCTGAAGAAGTGGTTGAATGTTGTGCTTCTGCTCGCGGTGATCGTCGTGTTCGGCTGGTACAATTATTACCGGAGCGACGGCGGAGACTTTGTCTGGGGGAACAACAGCACCTGGGGCGGAGAGAACCTGATCACGGCGGTGCTTCTGTTTACGCTGCTTCTTCACATGAATGTAAAACGCTGGCCGGCGATCGTGAGGGAGATCCTGACTTATATTTCGGGTATTTCACTGGGGCTGTACCTGATCTCGTGGATCTTTGACCGCATCGTGTACGACGGCGTTTTGATACCGAATGTGCCTGTGGTTGCCGAGAGGTGGAAATTCTGGCCGCTGGTGGTGCCCTCGGTGTTTCTGATGTCCGCGGCCGGCTCGTCGCTGTTGTCTCTGATTCGATATGGGCTGCATGCGGCTGCAGGGAGGATACGCGGGGCGACCTCCGGGCGAAATTACGGAACATAGACAGGAAGTCATGGATTAAAACAGTAGAGGATGGTCTGTGGCTGTCGGGACTGACAGTTTGGATGCCCTGATAAAATAAACGGATGGAAATACATGGAACGCAGGGAATGTCGAAAGGTTCAGGCTTTGATGAACACAAAGAGCGGGAGAGCAGATTGCCATGGGAGAGTACCAGAAGGTGCGGCACGAGTTTGAGCCGGTGTATGATAAGAACAGCAAGGTATTAATCTTAGGCAGTTTTCCTTCGGTCAAGTCACGAGAACAGCAGTTTTATTACGGACATCCGCAGAATCGTTTCTGGAAGGTGATCGCCGGGCTCACGGGCTGGCAGGAGCCGCGGACGATTGAGGAGAAGAAGCGGATGCTTCTGGAGAACCGGATCGCGGTCTGGGATGTGATCGCGGAGTGCGAGATCGTCGGATCGAGCGACAGCAGTATCCGAAACGTGGTTTCGACCGATCTGGACCGGATTCTAAAGTGCGCGGATATCCGTCAGATCTACGCGAACGGCGGCACGGCGAAGCGGTTGTTTGAGCGGTTCCAGAGGAAGAGCAGCGGCCGGGAGATCGTCGGCCTGCCCTCCACAAGCCCCGCGAACGCAGCGTACTCGCTGGAACGCCTGCTGGAGGAGTGGAAGGGCGTGGCAGAGGCGCTGAGACAATTGTAAAGCTTATAAGTTCAGGATTTTGATAATAAAAACTTCCGGGAAGATGTCAGAACCTTTTCGGAAGTTTTTTGTGGAATCAATGATATGTTTTGAGTGTGCTTGCGTAATCGAAGCATCATGTATTCAGAATCTGTTCAGAAATGAATCAATTCCCGAAAGTCTTACTGGCAAATTCCTGTATTCTGTGATACATATCCGGAAAGCCCGTCTGATTTCTGCGGGCGAGCTCGACCACGCTGTCGTTTTCCGGATAGCACCAGGTCTCGCCGTTGTGCGTGCAGCATTTGACGTCGGCTTTGCCCCATGGCGTTTCGATCGAAACGATCTGCCGCGGGAGCTTCGTGCGCTGCATTTCCTGGGCGCGGATGCCGATGGTCGTCGTGTTTTTGAATATGACGGATTCCAAAACCGTTCGGTCTGCTATGCGGCAGAGCACCCGCAGCAGGTAGGCGGGACGGTTCTTTTTCATGTAGATCGGGACGTAGAAAACGTCGAGCGCGCCGTGCGCGAACAGTTCCTGCATCGTGAAGGACAGAGCTTCGCCGGTGCAGTCGTCGATGTTCGTCTCCAGGCTGAGGATCGTGTCAGTAGAATCGTCGTTATCGTGCAGCGCTTTGGCTGACGGGCTATCGAAATCATCCGTCCGGTTCCGGGAAACAGGCGGCATGTTGTCGAGTTGGCTGCCATCGCTGTAACTGTCACAATTACTCTGGTGAGAGGGCAATTTATCGTTGATCTTGCCGGGACCATGAACGGGCGGAATTTCAACGTTTTCTGCCTGGCATTGCGGTTCGAGCAGCATTGCCCGCAGAACCCCTGTCGTGGCATAATCCCGTTTTCCGGCCCCGAGACCGATTTTCCGAATGCGGAATTCGGCGGGAAGGGTGGTGGAGAAGTTATGCCCGGACTGCAGCGCGGCGGCGATCGCGGCGCCGGTCGGCGTCACAAGCTCCCCCTCGATATCAGTGAACTTTAGCGTAAGGTCGTTTTGTGTGACAATTGCAGTTACGGCCGGAACCGGAACCGGGATCAGCCCGTGCTGGCAGCGGATCTGCCCGCTGCCGTCCGTGAGCGGAGACACGACGACACGCGCCGGATCAAGCTGATCCAGACAGACTGCCACCGCCACGATATCGACGATTGAATCGACTGCACCGACCTCGTGAAAATGCACCTCGTCAACGGATTTCCCGTGTACGGAAGCTTCAGCCTGTGCGAGAATACGGAAAATGCGAAGCGCGAGCGCGCGTGCTCGATCGGTCAGCTTTCCTGCGTTGATGATCTCCGTGATATCCCGCAGATTGCGGGCCTCGTGTGTGTGTACATGGGTATGCGGATCATGAGGCGCGCTGGCGGTATGGGTATGGTTATGAATCGAATCCTGCGCGTCAGATCCTTCGGCATGAACATGCGCGTGCCCGTGAAGGTACTCCATGTCGTGGTCGTGGTTGTCGTGCTCCAGCACCACGTTGAAATCGCAGGCGCGAAGCCCGGACTTATACACATCCTTTATCTCAATTGAATAGCCGGTAAGCGGCAGGCTGGCAAGCGCATTCAGAAGCACCTGCCGGTCGGCTCCAAGATCGAGCAGAGCGGCGACCGTCATATCTCCGCTGATGCCTGAATTGCATTCCAGATATAAAACGGATTGATTCATAATAATCCCCATTCTTTTGGTCTGTTTGAGCAGTGTAAACATAAGATACTGTTTTATCCGATTTGGTGATACAATATTGAAAGCGCTTTTGCAATTGCCTTTATGGCGAAAAGGCAGAAGCCGCTTGTTCGATACTGATTAATATTAGCATATATGATATGGCCTTCGCAAGCTTTGCAAAAAATATTTCAGAAAAGTAAATTTTGCGAAAGGAATTCGGGGAAGAAAACATTATACAGAATTGACAAAATGCGCTATAATTACTTTGTATATTCGATTATTCGACAGGGAATGATAAACAATACGGCGGAATGCAGAAACAAGGGAATATGTACTTTATATAAAAAGAGAAGGAGATGATAGATATGTTGATTATTAAGACACAGGAACAGTTTGAAAAGGATGTGCTTAACGCGGATAAACCGGTGATGGTTGATTTTTATGCGGAGTGGTGCGGCCCGTGCAAGGCGATGGCGCCTCTGATGGAGGAGCTGGACGGTGAGCAGGATCGATACTATGTCGGAAAGGTGAATGTGGACGAGCTGCCGGATTTGGCGCGGCAGTACAAGGTTGCCTCGGTGCCGACCGTGCTTGCATTTCGGGACGGGGATTGCGTCAACCGGAGCGTCGGGCTCTCGAACCGTGAGGAGCTGGAAGGACTGTTCTGAAATCAGGACTGTTTCGAGAGAGAATGCCGAAGGAAATTTTTTCGGGTTTTGCGAGAGGACAGCAATATGCGGGCAGACCTATGGTTGCTAATGAATTTGGGCGGCGGGTGCGAAATCCTGCCGCTCGATTTATAAAATCCGAAGTCTGATCTGTAAAATCTTGTTGCCTTGTCGGGAAAGCTATCTTATAATATTTTTCACAGATACGACAAAATGATGTGAGTTTGAAGATGCAACGGATGGGTGTAATGAATGGCGGCGGAAAATCTTCGAAATTGATCTGACAATGGATTTGGCGAATGAATCTGACGAATGAACTTAGAGTATATTCGTGGTCGCTGAGAAAGAGAAAAATCGAAAATCGTCCGGGATACGGCGGGCGGGAATGGAGAGGACAATGAAGAGAGAGACCGTTATCGTTTTGGATTTCGGGGGACAGTACAATCAGCTGGTGGCCCGCAGGGTTCGGGAATGCAACGTATACTGTGAAATTTATTCTTACCGGACGGAGCTTGAAAAGATTAAGTCGATGAACCCCAGGGGGATCATTTTGACAGGCGGGCCGAACAGCTGCTATGAGCCGGGCGCGCCGACTTACACGAAAGAACTGTTCGAGCTGGGCATTCCGATACTTGGGCTGTGCTACGGCGCGCAGCTGATGCAGTTTGTGCTCGGAGGCGAGGTGAAACATGCCCCGGTGCGCGAGTACGGCAAGATCGAGGTGACGGTCGACCGTTCCTGCAGATTGTTTGAGAATGTGTCGGAGAAAACGATCTGCTGGATGAGCCATAATGATTACATCGCGAAGATCGCGCCGGGCTTCCGCATTACCGCGCACACGGCGGACTGTCCAGTGGCGGCGGCGGAGAATGAGGAACAGAAGCTTTACGCGATCCAGTTCCACCCGGAGGTGTTACATACACAGGAAGGCACGAAGATGTTGGAGAACTTTGTGCTACGCGTCTGCGGCTGCGCCGGGGACTGGCGCATGGATTCGTTTGTGGAGGAGTCCGTCAAAGCGATCCGCGCGAAGGTCGGAGACGGCAAGGTGCTCTGCGCGCTGTCGGGCGGCGTGGATTCGTCCGTGGCGGCGGTGCTGCTGGCAAAGGCAGTCGGCGAACAGCTGACCTGCGTGTTCGTAGATCACGGGCTGCTGCGCAAAAATGAGGGGGATGAGGTGGAGGCAGTGTTCGGCCCGGACGGTCCGTACCGCCTGAATTTTATCCGTGTGAATGCGCAGGAGCGTTTCTATAAAAAACTGGCTGGGGTTTCCGAGCCGGAAAAAAAGCGCAAGATCATCGGCGAGGAGTTTATCCGCGTCTTTGAGGAAGAGGCGAAGAAGATCGGCGCAGTTGATTTCTTGGTGCAGGGGACGATCTACCCGGACGTGGTGGAGAGCGGTCTCGGCGGCGAGTCGGCCGTCATCAAATCCCACCACAACGTAGGCGGCCTGCCGGATTATGTGGATTTCAAGGAGATCATCGAGCCGCTGCGCGACCTGTTCAAGGACGAGGTGAGAAAAGCCGGCCTGGAGCTTGGCATTCCGGAGTATCTGGTCTATCGACAGCCGTTTCCCGGTCCGGGACTCGGCATCCGCATCATCGGCGAGGTGACGGCGGAGAAGGTGCGCATTGTGCAGGACGCGGACGCGATCTACCGCGAGGAGATCGCCAACGCGGGGCTTGACCGGAGCATCGGGCAGTATTTCGCGGCGCTCACCAATATGCAGAGCGTCGGCGTGATGGGCGACGAGCGCACCTACGATTATGCGGTGGCGCTTCGTGCGGTGAATACGATCGACTTCATGACGGCCGAGGCGGCGGAGATCCCGTTCGCGGTGCTTCAGAGGGTGATGAGTCGGATCATCAACGAGGTGAAAGGCGTGAACCGCGTGCTCTATGACCTCACGAGTAAGCCGCCGGGGACGATCGAACTGGAATAATGCAAATTTTACACAGATTATTCTGTATGATAGGCTGTTTGCGATATTTTCTGTCACGATTTATATTGTTTGTATTTGTTTCTAATTATAAATTTTATGTACCTGGTTATTGAGAGCGGCGAGGTTAAAAGGTGGAAATATCAAAAGAAGACTGGAAGCACTATAGAGAAAAACTTTCTGCATGGCAGGAAAATTATATGAATCATTTGAATAAGGAATATATGTCTTTATTAAGTGCAGATAAAAAGCCATCTGAGAAATTCTGGGAACTTGAGAAACGAATAAAAAATGACAGATATCATCCGGGAGTCACAATTGAAGTAAGTAAGTCCGATGCAATATCTGATATTCTACGCCTTATCCGTCTTGACGTGATTACTTATGATGATTTGACCGATTTTAGTGATGAATTGCAGCAGACAGTTAAAATGTTGCTTGATAGAGATTTGAACTAGAAATGAAGAAATTGCTTTTGCAGGATTACATATTAAAAAATTGTGTCATGAAATTTTCTGAAATCGAAGAGATAGATTTATGGGACTGATTGAACTGGCCAGCGCCGATTCTGTTTGGTGCGGAATGGATTATTATGAAAAGAAAAGGGTAACTTCATGGAAACCGTCCGGGGCTGTTTCGTATGATGGACAAGTGGCTGGTAGCAACAGACAGGTTTATTCGGTACATATTGATAAAGAACATCCCAGAAAATCAGAGTGTAACTGTCCTTTTGCGGCGGGCAGACGGGTTATTTGTAAACATATGATTGCGCTTTATTTTACTGCGGAACCTAATGTGGCTGAAGATTTTTTGAAACAGGCAGAAGAATGGGAAAAAGAGGAAGAAGAAAGAGAGAGACAGCATTATATTGACCTTAAGAACTACGTAAACGGCTTATCGAAAGATGAACTTCGGCAAGAATTATATAATGTGTTAGTCAAATTGGAAGATATTAGAAGCAGATATTGGTAAATATATAGATGATGAAAATGATAGTCCTAACATAGAAAGTAGGTAAAGCCTATGCTGGAACATCAAGCAATAGAGTGGAAAGAATCATGGCACGACGAGTATTTGGAATGGATCTGCGGCTATGCAAACGCATACGGCGGAACGCTTTATATCGGAAAAAATGATAACGGCGATGTTGTTGGCATAAGCGATAAGGACAGTCGGAAACTGTTGGAAGTCATTCCCAACAAGATTACAGACACAATGGGGATTGTAGCGGATGTCAATCTTCTAGATGAGGGCGATCTGCAGTATATTGAAATTATTGTGGAAAAGTATCCTTCGCTCATCAGCTATCATGGCAAATATTTTTATCGTTCCGGTAGCACCATGAGAACAATTACTGGAAAAGAGATGGATAAAGCGCTTTTGAAATCCCAAGGCAGGACATGGGACGGTATGCCAATCCCGAAATTGAAAGTCGAAGATTTAAAGCGGGAAGCGATAGAATTATTTAAAGAGAAGGCGGTAAGGCGTGGCAGACTGACCCCAGAGGAAACAGCAGTCGAAGATGCGATTCTTCTGGACAATCTGCACCTGTTTGATGAGGACGGGTACCTGATCCGGGCGGCTATGCTGGCATTTTATAAAGATCCGGAAAAGTGGGTAACCGGTGCTTATGTGAAGATAGGTTATTTTGATCAGTCCGATGCTGATTTAAGGTATCAGGACGAAGTGCATGGCTCTTTGATCGAGCAGGTAGACAAGACGGTTGATCTGGTATATACAAAATACATGAAAGCATTGATTACCTATGAGGGCATCCAACGTGTGGAGCAGTTTATGTTTCATCAAGATGCTTTTCGGGAGATTCTACTGAATGCCATCGTTCATAAAGATTACAGTGCTTGTAATCCGATTCAAATCAGTGTGTATGAGGATAAGATCTATATCTGGAATGATGGGGAGATGCCGGAAGGACTGGATTCAACGGACAAGCTGTTCATGAAACATTCTTCAAAACCCTATAATCCCAAACTGGCAAATGTCTTTTTCATGAGTGGAATGATCGAAGCCTGGGGACGTGGATTTGATAAGATTAAAGAAGCCTGCGCCAGATATGATGGTCCGCTGCCGGAATATAATATAAGCAAGTCGGGAGTTATGGTGCTTTGCAAGGCGTGTGATAAATATTTGAAATTGTTAAAAGATGATAATCATCATGACCAAGATGGTTATGATGTGGTCAAGATGATTTTAGATTTTTGTAAAGAGGCAAAATCTGTACCGGAAATTATGGAACAATTTGAATTTGCTAGTCGAACAAGCTTTAGAAGAAAATATTTAGATGTATTGGTAAAAGACGGCAAATTAAAAATGACATTGCCGGATAAGCCAAAAAGTAAAAATCAAAAATACTATTCATAACTGAGTTCATAATCGCATCATGACCACAATGGTTATGATGCGGTTATGATGAAAGCGGATGTTAAAGAAGTAGAAATTTTTGTTATGAAAGAGGTGCCAAAATGTTTAATCAAAATCAAATATACAATATTTTTAACCAGCAGCAGATACAGGCACAGTTACAGAAAATGCAGCAGCAGTATCATAATCAGCAAATATGGAAAGTGTCTGACTGTGCAAAGAAGTTAGATGATTTTCTTAAAAGTGCAGAGGATATAGATGCTCAGTATCAACAGATTGCTTTTGCCGAGTGCTGTGCAGTATTGGGCAAACATATGCAAAGAAATATGTAAATCAGCTATGCACTGTGTGGCTAATTATGGAGAATGAAAGACGTCTTCCTAAAAAGTTGAGACATGTCGCAATTTTTGTAAAAGATATGCTGTGGGTACAATTTGGGTACACCCGTCATGTAACTACATAAAAGAAAAGCAAAACCGCAACAAATAATACGTTTTTTACAAGCAAAACGATAGAAAAACAAGATATACTCTGTACTCTGAAAAGAGCTTGAATAACGGACTAAAATGCCGAAAGCCTGTATTTATGCGGGTTTCCGGCATTTGTCTTACAAAATGGCTCTACTTTGGCTCTATTTGTGGAGAGTAATGATTGGAAGATAGAAGGAACTGATGATGAGGAGTGGTGCTATGTCAAGAAAAAGTACAAGTTTAGAATGACCTTTTCTGTATCTTTAAATTATTACCAACTTCATTCCTAAACTGCCAACTTTAATTTCAGTGCCTTCTGTGCAAGATATTCCTTTTCATACTGGTCAGGAGATATATAATCACAATGGCTGTG
>CANQVT010000034.1 GCA_947627365.1 uncultured Lachnospiraceae bacterium
AACGCACAGAAGCAGGCGAAGGAGCTGGAGGCGCTTGGCTACGGCAACTGCCCGATCTGCGTGGCGAAGACGCAGTACTCTCTGACGGACGACCAGACGAAGCTGGGGGCTCCGACGGGCTTCGAGGTGACGGTGCGGAACCTGAAGATCTCCGCGGGCGCAGGGTTCATCGTGGCGCTGACGGGCGAGATCATGACGATGCCGGGACTTCCGAAGGTACCGGCTGCGGAGCGCATCGACGTGGACGAGACCGGCAAGATCTCCGGATTGTTTTAAACGGAGGGAATAACATATGTTTCGAAATGAGATAGAGGCGGTAGGCAATACCGCTAAGAATAAGCTGGGCTTGCTGGAGAAGAACCCGCTCGGCTATGTTCTGATGTCAATTCTTGCCGGCGTGTTCATCGGCTTCGGCAGCATCATGATGGGCATTGTAGGCGGCCAGATGGCCGGACAGCCGGCACAGAAGCTGATCTGCGGCATCGTGTTCTCCGTGGGTCTGTGCCTGGTGACGGTAGCGGGCGCCGAGCTCTTCACAGGCAACAATTTCGTGATGGCGGTGGGAAGCTTCACGGGAGCCGTTTCGTGGGCGAAGACGATCAAGCTCTGGGTGGTCTGCTACATCGGCAATCTGATCGGCTCCGTGGCGACGGCGGTGCTCTTTGTACTGACCGGGCTGGACACAGACGCTACCGGCACGTTCCTCTCGAACGCGGCTGCGGCCAAGATGGCGGGCGCTCCGCTGAACCTGTTCACGAAGGCGATCTTCTGTAATATGCTGGTCTGTCTCGCGATCTGGTGCGGCGCGAAGCTGAAATCCGAGGGCGCGAAGATCGCGATGAATTTCTGCTGTGTGGCGACGTTCGTCACCTGCGGCTTCGAGCACAGTGTCGCAAATATGACCTTCCTCACGATCGGATTGATGAATCCGATGGAGGCGACGGTCAGCATCGGCGGATTTTTCTACAATCTACTGATCGTCACGGCCGGAAATATGGTGGGCGGCGTGCTGCTCATCGCGCTTCCGTACTACCTGATCTCGAAGGAAAAATAAGGACTGTGTGATTGTAATCGGCAGAGCAGCCGAAAGGGCTGCCGCGTTATGCAGGGAGGGACTCACTGCAATCCGTTTGTACATATGTCTGGAGCAGATATGCGGCAAAGACAAGGTGGACAGCGAATTCGTGATATCCCGCCGGGCATATTGCGGCAGTCCTTTGTGTTTTCGAAAAGAAGGCGCGGCTATTCTGTCCCCTGCGCGCGTTCAAGCGCCTGAGCGATCGCGGACAGCAGAAGCTGCGAAGTGTATTTGTTTTCCTGAGGACAGGTGATATCCTCGATTGACTGTTTCTCCAAAATCTGGGAGGTAATGTGCTCCAGAGACGGGGAGACGAGCGGAAAGGCAGCCGCGGTCGCCTCGCTCAGATTCACAAGACGGATCGCGTTGATGTGATTCTGGTCCACGCTGACTTCCACGTCTACGGTAGAGTCCCCAAGTGTGACCGGCGTCGTGTAGACTCCGGCGGTGAAGATTTTCCCTTTGGACGAGGAGCCTGAGGAAGCCTCCGGCGGCTGCGCGGTCGCGCTCTGATCGGAGCTGGCACTGCCTTGGATTTCGCTTTTCTTTAGCTTTCCGGAGAACATCAGCACCAGACAGACGATCAGCAGGATTGCGAGAAACAACAGAAGCAGGGTATAGATGATCTCACGGGTTTTAAGGACAATGATTTTGGGATTGGAACTCATAACATACTCCTGAGAAATTCGTATTTGATATAGTTTATTTGTGTGGGTCATGCTTTATGATAACAATTGTTTGCAATGTCGCTGGATTTGTGGTATGATATAAAAAATAATGGGGGTAATATAGCCACAGGAAGACAGAACAGGGAGAGATTTATGGAAAGCTATTTGATTACGACGGACAACATGGGTGATCTTCCGGATGAGTATATTGCGGAGCACCGGATTCCTACGATGTCATTGACCTACCTTCTGGACGGGCAGACTTATAACGCAGAGAATTCGCTCCCATACCAGGAATTCTATAAGAAGATGCGCGAGGGCTGCATGCCGACGACTTCACAGGTCAATCCCGCGGAGGCGAAGGAGTATCTGGAAAAGTTTCTGGAGATCAAGAAAAATATCATTCACATTGCTTTTTCCAGCGGTCTGAGCGGCACGTACAACAGCGTGCGCCTGGCGGCCCAGGAATTGATGGAGGAGCGGCCGGACTGCCGGATTACGGTTGTGGATTCGCTGGCGGCCTCCATGGGCGAGGGTCTTTTTGTGTACCGGGCGCTGGAGCAGCAGGCGGCGGGGCTTGACTACGACGCGATGGTGCGGTGGCTTGAGGACAATAAGCAGCATGTCTGCCATTATTTCACGGTGGATGATCTGTTTCATCTGTACCGCGGCGGCCGTGTCTCAAAGGCGGCGGCTGTGGTCGGCACGATGATCAATCTGAAGCCGGTGTTGCATGTGGACAGGGAAGGGCATCTCATTCCGCTCGCGAAGGTGCGCGGGCGCAGAAAATCCCTGAATGCCCTGCTCGACTATATGGAAAAGCAGATCGGCAGCTTCAGGGACAAGAACGACATCGTGTTCATCAGCCACGGCGATTGCTATGACGATGCGCTCTATGTGCGGGATCAGGTGAAAAGCCGTTTCGGCATAGAGAAGTTTATGATCGGCCCGATCGGTCCGACGATCGGTGCGCATTCCGGGCCGGGGACGCTCGCGTTGTTCTTCATGGGAGATGCGCGATAGAAATTAAGAATCACTTGATGATTTCTCTTTGCCCGGATTGAAATGTGATCCGGGTGCGCTATAGGGGGAGGTCAGTATGAAAGGAAAACGATTGATACTTTTGTTCGCTGCTGTATTTACGGTACTTCTGACCGGGAACACGGCAGTATGCACCTTTGCGGGCGGTCTGACAGCGTCCGCGGCGTCGGCAACCGATCGGCCGGAGTATGTTAAGAAGACGCTGACACACGTCGTTCCATGCATCGGTCATGCGCGCAATTCATCACGGGCAGGGCAGAGTGCATTTGGTATTAGCACGATCGGCATAGGCGGATTTTCAGAGAGCTACGGCATGCAGCTTGCGGCGGGAAGTCTCGAGAGGACGATTTACGATAAGATGGTCGACTACTTCGTGCGGAGCCGGGAGACGGGCAGCCTGAACGTCCCCTGCCAATTTACATTTTCTGGCGTAGGGGATTGGGAACAGAGCGATGAATATAAATATGCGGAAGAGGATCTCGAATATGCGGTTGAGACGGCGTGCTGCGCGGTCTTGTATGATTATCCGGAGTTGTTCTGGGTCAATGAACTAATCTATATGGAGAATGTGAGCGTGAGTGTAAATTATGAAGCGCAGACGACGTTCTCCGGCAAATTTACCGAGGTCACCATAAGCTTTTCGGAGATCTATTCCGGCGCAGGCAAGAGACAGGGCGATTTTTTCGCGAATGTCAGTAAAGCAAAAAGTGAGATAGCATCCAGACGGACAGGAAGCGGTACGTTCGATACGCTGAAGGCGATTCACAATTATGTCTGCGAAAAAATCGTATATCCTACAGGGTATGATGATGGGAATCCATCGTCCATCGTGCCGTCGTACCATTCCTCTGCCGGACTGTTTTTGGACGGGGGAGTTGCGGTCTGCGAGGGATATGCGAAATCGTTCATGATCCTGTGCAGGGAATTTAATATTCCGGCGATCCTTGTCATCGGGGAAGCCGGCGGCGTGGCTCACATGTGGAATTATGTGCAGGTGAACGGCGGATGGTACGCGGTGGACGCCACATGGGATGACGTCGAAGGCATTCCGGCGCTGGACACGTATTTTATGGTAGGCAGCGGGACTTCGGTTCCGGGAGGAACGTTCGGCTCGACGCGGGAGCTTCACACGCGTTTTACAGATAATGGAAACAGCAAGAATTTTAATTACCCGATCCTGAACAGCACGGCGTATCGTGTGGGATCGGTGCCGTGTTCCAAAAACGGACTTCACGATTGGGTTGTGCTCTCAGAGACAAAGCCGACCTGTACGACAAAGGGGACGATTGTCAACAGATGTACCAAATGCGGAGAGACCACGAGCAATGTTGTGGCAGCGCTGGGACACAGTTATCACGAAAAAAAATATGTTTATAACAATGACGCGACAGTTCTGAGTGACGGCACGAAATCGCTGGTCTGTGATAATGGCTGCGGGACGAAAAAGCTGACCGTGACTGCTCCGGGAACAAAGCTTTCGGCGACGATCAAGCTGAATGTAAGCAGCCTGAAGCTCAAGAAAGGGCAGGCGACGAAGGTAGTGAAGGTGAGCGGGCTGGCGAAGGGAGATTCTGTGAAGAGCTGGAGCTCCGCGAATCCCAAGATTGCCAAGGTATCCTCGTCCGGGAAGATCACGGCACAGAAGAAGACTGGGACGACGAAGATCACTGTCACGTTGAAGAGTGGTCGACAGAAAACAGTCAAAGTCACCGTACAGAAAAAGGCCGTGGAGGCAAGCAAGATCTCCGGTGTCTCAAAGTCGATTACCCTGAAAAAGGGAAAGACGAAAAAGCTGACTCCGGTCATTTCGCCAATCACGTGTGTGCAGAAGGTGACCTACAAGTCGTCTGACAAGAAGGTGGTGACCGTTTCCTCCTCCGGCAAACTCAAAGCCAAAAAGAAAGGTAAGGCGACGATCACAATCAAATGTGGCAAGAAGACATTCAAATGTAAAGTTACCGTGAAATAGATTTGACAAGCTCCTTTTTCAAAAAGATTTCCTGTGAGGCTGGAATAAAAACAGCAAAAAAGCACATATTACTAACACGGCGGCGATGCGGAGGATCAATTTTCGATGCGGCCGCAGAAGCTACAGGAATAAATGAAAAAGGAGAACGCAAACTATGAAACGCTGGAGAAAGTACGCTTTATGTATTGCCTGCGTATGCTGCATGGCACTTTTGGCAGGCTGTGGAAATGACAACAACAAAAATGCGAACAAAAAAGAGACAGAAAAAATTACGACGGAAGCTCAAGAGGCAGACTCTGAAAACAACGCTGCGGGCAGCAGTGCTTCTTCAGAAAATAACATGGGGAATGGCACTGAGGCTGGGGCCGGCAGAGATGATATGGCACAGGATGAAAGCGGCGCGACGCAGAGCGATACCTCCGACAGCAATGTAAACGGCGTCACAGACGAGAACAATAAGGACGACAGGATGGACAATGACGTTGCAGATAACAACGCTGTGGACAACGCCGCGGAGGATGGAAACGCTGACGGAGGCATTGTTGGCGACGCGGGCGCTGATATTGTCGACGGCGTGGGCGATGCCGGGAAAGATGTGCTCGATGGCGCGGGTGATGCCGGTAAGGACGTGATCGACGGTATACAGGATGCCGGAGACGAGCTGACCGGGAACAACAATGCGAATAGTCAGAACTAGAATTGTACAGCATACGATATCTGTTCCATTGACGAGAATGCAGCGCGGTATGTTTCGTGCGTGGAACCGCAAATAGAAGTCAGCTGTTAACGCAGCATGCGGGTCGCGCGGCGAGCAGGGAGAATATTTCTCATGCTCAAAGAAACATGTCCGCTCTGCATGTTTTTGTGTCAGGGTGCAGGCGACAGATGCAAGGACGACCAGAGTGCAATGCCGTCTGGGGTAGGTGGCAGCGGATGCAAAGGAGGAGAGCGATGAGGTTTCGGCCATGTATCGACATACATAACGGAAAAGTGAAACAGATTGTCGGCGGGAGTCTGCGCGACGAGGAGAATACGGCCGGGGAGAATTTTGTCTCAGAGCAGGACGCTGCGTTCTATGCGAAGTTTTATCGCCGGGACGGACTGAAAGGCGGTCATGTCATTCTGCTCAATCCTGCGTCCTCAGAGTATTACGAAGAGACGAAACGACAGGCGATGATGGCTCTGCGCGCGTATCCGGGCGGACTGCAGCTGGGCGGCGGGGTGAATGAGGTGAACGCCGAGGAGTTTCTCGAGGCCGGAGCGTCGCATGTCATAGTGACCTCATACGTATTTCGGGACGGGCAGGTAGACTTCAACCGTCTCCGGAGCCTGTCGCGCAAGACCGGGCGGGAGCGTCTGGTATTGGACTTGAGCTGCCGCAAGAAAGATGACGGGTATTATATCGTGACGGATCGCTGGCAGAAGTTCACGGAGGTTCGGCTGTCGCACGGGGTGCTGGACGAGCTGGCCGGATACTGCGGCGAGTTCCTGATCCATGCGGCGGATGTCGAGGGCAGGCAGAAGGGAGTGGAGGAGGAACTGGTGTGTCTGCTTGGCTCCTGGCAGGGAATTCCCGTGACTTACGCGGGTGGAGTGGGAAGCTATGCGGATCTTGAGACGCTGCGGCGGCTGGGACAGAATCATCTGGACGTGACGGTCGGGAGCGCGCTCGATCTGTTCGGCGGACCGCTTTCATATCGCGGGGTGCTAAAACTGTGCGGATGCGGCGCAGAACACAGCGCATAGTGGGCTTCATCCCGCTCATTTTGCAATTCAGTGATAAAATTATAGAAAAATTACTGAAAAATCATGAGTTTTCATTGAAAAAACTGGAAAATATGTTATACTAAATATCAGAACAGCGCGCTTATTATCCTGTGCGTTTGTTCCAGTCTCAAGTAAAGGAGTTGGACAGTATGAAATTTACGATCAGCGGCAAGAATCTCGAAGTATCGGATGGCCTGAAATCAGCGATCCGGGACAAGCTTGGCAAGCTGGAGCGGTATTTCACTCCGGATACAGAAATTATTGTGACTCTGAGTGTAGAGAAGGAGCGTCAGAAGATCGAGGTGACGATCCCAGTGAGGGGGAACATCATCCGCTCCGAGCAGGTGAGCAATGACATGTATGTCTCGATTGATCTGGTCGAGGAAGTGATTGAGCGTCAGCTGCGCAAATATAAGGAGAAGATTATCGAGCGGCATCAGGATGGCGGCAATTTCAAGCAGGAGTTCATCGAGAAGGAGACGGATCCACTCGACGAGGTGAAGATCATCCGCACAAAGCATTTTGGGATGAAGCCGATGTACCCGGAAGACGCATGCGTGCAGATGGAGCTTCTCGGACACAATTTCTTCGTGTTTTTTAACGCGGAGACCGAGGAGGTCAACGTCGTATACAAGAGGAAGGGCAATACCTACGGGTTGATCGAGCCGGAGTATTCGTAAGATTCGGCGCTGGTGTTGAGTATTGCGCGAAAAATATCCAGTAAAGAATATCTCGGATTGTGATGTTCGGTGAAACAGATAGACGAAGAAGGGCAGGAATCTCCGGGAAGGACCTATAGGGGCGCCCACAGGGAGATTCCTGCCTATTTGTTGTCTGGCAAAGGATTTTTCTGTATTTTCGGCGATTGACCGGCGGTTGTCTCACTTCCTGATCCAAGGGTCTGCCGATAATCCGACGTTCACTTGAAAATTTGGATTGCCTTGTGCATTTGAAAGTGTTACAATAGATAGAACGTTGCTGTACATCAGAACAATATATAGATGGGAGAACCGGAATGAAGCTGATACAAAAAATATTCGGAACCCACAGCGAGCGTGAGCTGAAGATGATCATGCCGCTTGTGGACAAGATAGAAGCCCTGCGTCCGCAGATGCAGGCGCTCTCTGACGACGAGCTGAAGGCGAAGACGCCGGAGTTTAAGGCACGCTACGCGAACGGCGAGACGCTGGACGACCTGCTCGTGGAGGCGTTTGCCGTGGTGCGTGAGGCGGCGAAGCGCGTGCTCGGGATGGAGCATTTCCGCGTGCAGCTCATCGGCGGCATCATCCTCCACCAGGGACGTATCGCTGAGATGAAGACCGGTGAAGGCAAGACGCTTGTGGCGACGCTGCCGGCCTACCTGAACGCGCTGACCGGGCAGGGCGTGCATGTCATCACGGTCAACGATTATCTGGCGAACCGTGACGCGGAGTGGATGGGAGCGGTACACCGTTTCCTCGGGCTGACCGTTGGCTGTGTGCTGAATTCGATGAACAACGATGAGCGCAGAGAGCAGTACGCCTGCGACATCACTTATATCACGAACAACGAGGTGGGCTTCGACTACCTGCGTGACAACATGGTCATCTACAAGGAGCAGCTCGTGCAGAGGGATCTCGTCTACGCGATCATCGACGAGGTTGACTCAGTCCTGATCGACGAGGCTCGCACCCCGCTGATCATCTCCGGGCAGAGCGGCAAGTCCACGAAGCTCTATGAGGTCTGCGATATCCTGGCGCGGCAGCTGCAGCGCGGCGAGGCCAGCGGCGAGGTGACGAAGATGACGGCCATCATGGGCGAGGAGATCACCGAGACGGGCGACTTTATCGTCAATGAGAAAGACAAGCTCGTCACGCTGACGCAGCAGGGCGTGGAGAAGGTTGAAAAGTTCTTCCAGATCGACAACTTCTCCGATCCGGAGAATCTTGAGATCCAGCACAACGTTGATCTGGCGCTGCGCGCGAACAACCTCATGTTCCGCGACCAGGATTACGTCGTGAAGGACGATCAGGTGCTCATCGTCGATGAGTTCACTGGACGTATCATGCCGGGTCGCCGTTATTCGGACGGTCTGCATCAGGCGATTGAGGCGAAGGAGCATGTGAAGGTGAAGCGTGAGAGCAAGACGCTCGCGACGATCACGTTCCAGAACTTCTTCAACAAATACAAGAAGAAATGTGGTATGACCGGTACGGCGCTGACCGAGGAGCAGGAGTTCCGTGATATCTACGGGATGGACGTTATTGAGATCCCGACGAACCGCCCGGTCTGCCGTCAGGATCTGAACGACGCGGTCTACATGACAAAGAAGGAGAAGTACCGCGCGGTCGTCGAGGCGGTCAAGGAGGCTCACGCGAAGGGACAGCCGGTGCTGGTCGGCACGATCACCATCGATGTGTCCGAGCTCATCAGCGGCATGCTCAAGAGAGAGGGCATCAAGCACAACGTCCTGAACGCGAAGTTCCATGAGCTCGAGGCCGAGATCGTGGCGGACGCAGGTGTTCACGGGGCGGTCACAATCGCGACGAACATGGCCGGCCGTGGTACGGATATCAAGCTGGATGAGGAGGCGCTCGCGGCGGGCGGCCTGAAGATCATCGGCACCGAGCGCCACGAGTCGCGGCGTATCGATAACCAGCTGCGCGGACGTTCCGGACGTCAGGGCGACCCGGGCGAATCCAGATTTTATATCTCGCTTGAGGACGACCTGATGCGCCTGTTCGGCTCCGAGAAGATGATGAAGGTCTTCCAGTCGCTCGGCGTGCAGGAGAATGAGCAGATTGAGCACAAGATGCTCTCCAATGCGATCGAGAAGGCCCAGACGAAGATCGAGGGCAACAACTTCGGCATTCGCAAGAACCTGCTCGAGTACGACCAGGTCAATAACGAGCAGAGAGAGATCATCTATGCGGAGCGCAGACGCGTGCTTGACGGCGAGGATATGCATCAGTCCATACTGAAGATGATCGCCGATGTGGTAAGCGGCACAGTCGATATGTGCATCGGCGACAACGGCAGCGACGAGTGGGATCTGAATGAACTGAATTCCGTGCTCCGTCCGATTATCCCGATGCAGCCGATCACGAAGGAGCTGGTGGACAGCGTCTCCGGCAAGAAGGAGCTGAAGGAGAAGCTCACGGATCGCGCACTTGAGCTGTATGCGCTCAAGGAGAAGGAGTTTGAGGATGCAGAGCAGATGCGTGAGATCGAGCGTGTCATCCTGCTGAAGGTAGTCGACCGCAAGTGGATGGATCACATCGACGACATGGATCAGCTCCGCCAGGGCATCGGCCTGCAGGCGTATGGACAGCGCGACCCGCTCGTAGAGTACAAGATGAGCGCCTACGAGATGTTCGATGCGATGACCTCCGCGATTCAGGAGGATACCGTGAAGTTGCTGTTCCACGTCAAAGTGGAGCAGAAGGTCGAGCGCGAGGAGGTCGCGAAGGTGACTGGTACGAACAAGGACGATTCCGGCCCGCGTGCGCCGAAGAAACGCGCAGAGCAGAAGATTTATCCGAATGATCCATGCCCGTGTGGCAGTGGCAAGAAGTACAAGCAGTGCTGCGGCAGAAAGAAAGCATCATAAATTAAAGAAAGAAGGTGACACTGTGGTAGAATTGGATCAGTTTAAAGCGACTTTGGCAAGCTACACAGAACCACTGGTGGAAGTGAGGGATTCACTTTAACCTCGTAAATAAGGAACAGAGGATTCAGGAACTTGAGCGGGAGATGGAGGCGCCCAATTTCTGGGATGACCCGGAGCGCTCGCAGGAGATGATGAAAACGCTCAAATCCCTGAAGGATGATATTGAAGGATACAACAAGCTGAAAGAGCAGTACGAGGAGATTGAGCTGCTCATCGAGATGGGCTATGAGGAGAACGACCCTGCGGTGATTCCGGAGATCGAGGAGACGCTGCAGGCGTTCCAGACTGCATTTGACGACATCCGGATCAGGACGCTGCTCTCTGGAGAGTACGACGCGAACAATGCGATCGTGACGCTTCAGGCAGGAGCCGGCGGGACAGAGGCCTGCGACTGGGTGTCTATGTTATACCGCATGTATACGCGGTGGGCGGACAAACGTGGCTACCAGGTGGAAGTGCTCGACTATCTCGACGGTGAGGAGGCCGGGATCAAGTCTGTGACCTTCCAGGTCAACGGTGAGAACGCGTACGGTTATCTGCGCTCGGAGAAGGGCGTGCACCGTCTGGTGCGCATTTCTCCCTTCAATGCGGCGGGCAAGCGGCAGACTTCCTTTGCGGGTTGTCTGGTCATGCCGGAGCTCAGCGACGACGTGGATATCGAGATCGATCCGGATGACCTGCGTATCGACACGTACCGTTCCAGCGGCGCGGGCGGGCAGCACATCAACAAGACCTCCTCGGCGATCCGTATCACGCATCTGCCGACGGGCATTGTGGTGCAGTGCCAGAATGAGCGCTCGCAGCACCAGAACAAGGACAAGGCGATGCAGATGCTCAAGGGCAAGCTGTACGAGCTGAAGCTGCAGGAGAACGCGGAGAAAAGATCCGACATCCGCGGCGAGGTCACGGACAACGGCTGGGGCAATCAGATCCGTTCTTATGTCATGCAGCCGTACAAGCTGGTGAAGGATCTGCGGACGAACGCGGAGACAGGGAATGTGGACAGCGTGATGGACGGCAATATCGATATGTTCATGAACGCGTACCTGAAATGGATGTCGCTTGGCGAGAAGGAGCCGGGGGACGACGCATAATAGATCCGTCTGTGCGCGAAGCGCAGCGGGTCGAAAGCCTGGTTGTGAGGAGAGGGAAGAATGCCGGACAGTTCAAAATATTTTGTGGTCAGACAGAAAGCGGTGCCCGAGGTGCTTTTGAAGGTGGTAGAGGCCAAGATGCTCCTGGAGACCAGGCGCGCCGAGACCGTCCAGGAGGCGGCGGATCAGGTGGGGATCAGCAGGAGCTCCTTTTACAAGTACAAGGACGATATTTTTCCGTTCCGTGATAATGTGAAAGGGAAGACGTTCACGTTTATGCTCCAGATGCACGATGAGCCGGGCTTGCTCTCGGATGTGCTGAGCATTGTGGCGGAATACAGGGCGAATATCCTGACGATCCACCAGAGCATTCCGACAAACGGCGTGGCGACGCTGACGCTGAGCGTGGAGATTCTCCCGGCGACGGGCGACGTCTCCAGCATGATCGAGGCCATCGAGTCGAGGCCGGAGGTTCAGTACCTGAAGATATTAGGACGGGAATAAGATTGAAGAAATTACAGAAAAGGATGGAGAGGTATATGGTACAGATTGCGGTTTTGGGCTACGGGACGGTTGGATCCGGCGTGGTAAAGGTGATCGAGACGAATCACGACAGTATTCTGGAGAAGGCCGGCGTAGATTTGCGCGTGAAGTATGTACTGGATCTGCGCGATTTTCCGGGAGATCCGATTCAGGAGCGAATCGTTCATGACTATGATGTCATCGTGAACGATCCGGAGATTCAGGTCGTGGTCGAGGTGATGGGAGGAACGGAGCCAGCGTTTACGTTTTCGAAGAAAGCGCTGGCGGCAGGCAAGAGCGTCTGCACGTCCAACAAAGAGCTGGTAGCACGGCATGGGACGGAGCTTCAGAGGCTTGCGCGCGAAAATCATGCGAGCTATCTCTTTGAGGCGAGCTGCGGTGGCGGAATTCCGATCATTCGTCCGCTGCGCACCTCTCTGACCGCTGACGTGATCGATGAGATCACGGGAATCCTGAACGGCACGACAAATTATATTCTCACCAAGATGATCGACGAGGGCCTGGAATTTGACGATGTACTTCGCGACGCGCAGCAGAAGGGCTATGCGGAGCGCAACCCGGAGGCGGACATCGAGGGACATGACGCGTGCCGAAAGATCGCGATTCTGTCTTCGCTTGCCTATGGAAAGCGGGTGGATTTTACCGATATCTATACAGAGGGAATCACGAAGATTACCTCGGCGGATATCAAATATGCGCGCGCGATGGAAAAGACGATCAAGCTTCTGGCCTACAGCAGCCGGGAGGGTGATGAGGTGATGGCGATGGTTGCGCCATATCTTGTGGACAAGGAAGACCCGCTCTACAGCGTGAGCGGCGTGTTCAACGCGATTTTTGTGCACGGTAATATGCTCGGTGATGCGATGTTCTACGGGCAGGGCGCGGGCAAAGAGGCGACCGCCAGTGCGGTTGCTGCGGACGTCGTCGAGGCGGCGCAGGTGCTCGGGAAGGGCGTAGTCTCCGAGTGGAAACCGGAGAAGCAGGAGCTGAAGGATGTATCCAACACGGAGAAAGCATTCTTTGTTCGCGTGCCGGGCGACGCGTCGCAGCGGCAGAGGATGGAGGCCATCTTTGGGCCGATCGAGGTAGTGGACGCCGGGGTCGACGGAGAGTACGGCTTCATCACTGAGGTGATGACGGAGGCGGAGTACGAGTCCCGCGCGTCGCAGGTGGAGGGAATCCTGAGCATGATCCGAATCCGTGAGAAATAAAAATGCCTGAGTGTGTTGCAAATCTGTAAATATGAAAGAAAGGAAATTACGGACATGGTCGATCTGCTCATTTCTGTTCACGGAGTGAGCAATAACCTGTCCGTATCTTTTGGGTGGAGAGAATGAAATATCTTGTCATATTGGGAGACGGAATGGCGGATGAGCCGCAGGAAGCGCTCGGTGGGCGCACGATTCTGGAGGCTGCGCGCACACCGGTGATGGATCGTCTTGCTAAGACGGGCGAGGTCGGGATGCTGCGCACGATCCCGCAGGGCATGAGCCCCGGAAGTGACACGGCAAATCTTGCGGTGCTCGGCTACGACCCGAGAAGCTACTATACGGGACGTTCTCCGCTGGAGGCGCTCTCAATCGGCGTGCCGATGAAGGACACAGACGTTGCGATGCGCTGCAATCTCGTGACCCTCACTGAGGAGGAGCCATACGAGGAGAAGCGCATCCTCGACCACAGCTCGGGGGAGATCAGCACAGAGGACGCGGCGATTCTGCTGGAGGCAGTGCGAAAAGAGCTTGAGAATGAGGTGTATCAGTTTTACGTGGGGACAAGCTATCGTCACTGTGTGATCTGGGCGAATGGTAAGGTGGAAGAGCTGGACGCGCCGCATGACCATCTCACCGAGGTGATCGGGTCGTATCTGCCGAAGAACGAGACGTTGCGTGCGATGATGAAGCGCAGCTATGAGATCCTCGACCAGCATCCGATCAACCAGGAGCGCAGGGCAAAGGGATTGAACCCGGCAAACAGCTGTTGGTTCTGGGGCGCGGGTACGAAGCCGCTGCTGGCATTCTTTGAAAAAGAATTCGGAAAGAAGGGCGCGATGATTTCGGCGGTGGATCTGCTGAAGGGAATTGCGGTTGGAGCGGGTATGCGTGTCATACAGGTGCCGGGAGCCAACGGTGGACTCAATACCAACTATGAGGGTAAGGCACAGGCGGCCGTAGATGCACTTCTGAGGGAAGGCGCGGACTTCGCTTACGTACATCTGGAGGGTCCCGATGAGATGGGCCATCAGGGAAGCCTGGAACGCAAGCTGCAGGCGATCGAGAATCTGGACAGCAGAATTCTGAAGCTGGTCACGGAGCAGATGGATGCGTCCGGTGAGCCGTACCGGCTCATGGTATTGCCGGATCATCCGACGCCGATCCGCATTCGTACTCACACGGGCGATCCGGTGCCATATTTGTTGTACGATAGCACGAGAAAGCTCGGCGACGGCAGGCCGTACGGCGAGTCATCGGCGGCGGAAAGCGGTATCATGCGCGAGGAAGGGTTCCGGATGATGCGTGTGCTGCTGGAGCAGGAGAGCTGAGCCGGGAAACAGGCGAGGAGAAGAAAACAGGTAAAAGAAGGAAAAAGAAGGAAAAAGAAGGAAAAAGAAAGACCGGCGACAGTTTGATGAGCGACTGCCGTCGGTTTTTGCGATGACATGAAAGGTGTAAACGCTGGATGAATGTTAAGGAAACGCCAGTTGAATATCAAATGAACGCATCGACTCCGGCACTGGTACTGGTCTGTTTACCGTGCGCATCTTCGACCAGATCCAGGTAGAAAAGCGCCTGCACTGTGTTGAGATATGGGCGGGCGAATAGTAGCCCGATACCGGCGGAGAGCATGCCAAGAAGCATTACACCGATGAAGGAGAGCAGCAGAAAGAGCATCCGTCTGCGGCTCCCACGCATGAGGCGAAAGCTCTCACGGATGAGCTGCATTCCGGATTTTTGAGGGTCGTCACAGTACAAGAAAAATACCATGCTTAAGCCGAGCTCAAGCCATACCGAGACGACAAGGAGCACAAGCAGGATCCCGTACATCGGCAGTAGCTTTGTGGAATCGGTCTCGTTGAGCAGATCTGGAAGAATCCAGAGTCCCAGATTTACGGAGACCGTCTGGATCACAAACTGTACGGCTGCGAACACCGCGATCGGCTCCGGACGATTGGAAAACGGACCTGACAGCTGACCAAGTCGCATATCCTGGCCTCGGCAGAGATTCAGATAGATCTCCGCCTGTCCGGCGCAGAAAAGATAATATACAATATTGACGATCAGCGAGCCGGCAAGTCCGAGCACGAGATTCATGGTTCCGCCCGTTGAGGGAAATGCGGAATTCAGAAGGAAGGACGCCAAGAGATAGAGCATGGATAACAGAAACGTGACAAGTGCCAGAAAGCCGTGCCTTCCCATAAGCAGCTCGCGGGCCTGGCCTTTTAGCTCGCTGGATTTTGGTCGTCTATTCATATGAATTCCCCCTTTCCATCAGGGAGCTGCTTAGACGGTGCGGTCGGAATGTGTTCCGGTTCGTCGTCGACAGCATCATTTTTATCGTCTGTAACAGAATCATCGAGCCCCAGCACACCCTTTAGAGCAGGAAACATTGTACCAAGCTCTCTGTCAAGATCAAAAGAGGAGTCTCCGAGATAATACTGCATATATCTTTCCATGTATGCACGCATCTGTGCGTTCGTCAGCACTACCCAGACGGAGGAGAGTGTGACTGCGATGGAAAACACCATCCCGAGCAGCCCGCAGACAAGCCCTGCCTTGCTCTTGCCGGGCATCGGCCTTTTGCCGCGAGAGAGAATCGCGAGCAGCACAGCCATCGCCCCGCAGGGGACAGAGATGTAAAAGACCATGCCGGTAAACAGCGAGATCACACCGAGCACGATTGCCGCAGTGGCCATCGGATTTCTGGAATATCCGTAGGAATAGCCATATTCTGTGTCCATAATGCCTCCATTTCGTGGCTGCCGATACCATGTAAGATGTGAAGGACAGCCTTTTTCGCCCTGATTTCGCACTTATCATAGCACAAGGGAAAGAATCTGACAAGATACACAAAAAGCATATAATTATTTAAATTGACGCTTTTTCTCCGTAATGTTAAGATGGTAATGTTCACTTTTACAGAGCAGAGGAGAGAGAAATTACGTATGGATATTGTAAAGGCACTTGCACAGGAACTGGAGATCAAGCCGTGGCAGGCTCAGGCGGCGGTGGAGTTGATCGACGATGGGAACACGATCCCGTTTATCTCGCGCTACCGCAAGGAAGCGACGGGGTCATTGAATGATGAGGTGCTGCGCAGGCTGTTTGAGCGTTTGAACTATCTGCGCAATCTGGAGGAAAAGAAGCAGCAGGTGCTTGCTACGATTGAAGAGCAGGGCAAGCTGACGGATGAGCTGCGCACGCAGATTGAGGCGGCGCAGACGCTTGTGGTCGTGGAGGATTTGTATCGCCCGTACCGCCCGAAGCGCAGGACGAGGGCGACGGTCGCAAAGGAGAAGGGACTGGAGCCGCTTGCAAATCTGGTCCTGCTGCAGATGACGAAAAATCCGATCGAGAAAGAGGCGGAGGCCTTTCTGTCCGAGGAGAAGGAAGTGCTGACCGTGGAGGATGCGATCGCTGGAGTGAAGGATATTCTTGCCGAAATGATCTCGGACGAGGCGGATTACCGTATTCGGATCCGCAGCATGACGGAGAAGGACGGACTGCTCATGTCGTCGGCGAAGGAGGAAGGCGTCGAGTCGGTCTATGAGATGTATTACAATTATACGGAGCCCGTGTCGAAGGTGGCAGGGCATCGGGTACTTGCGCTCAACCGCGGTGAGAAAGAAAAGATACTGAATGTGAAGATTGAGGCGCCGCAAGAGCAGATCCTGCGCTACCTGGAGAAACAGGTCATCACACGAGACAATGCGTACACGACGCCGGTGCTGAAGGAGGTTGTGGAGGACAGCTACAAGCGTCTGATCGCGCCGGCAATCGAGCGCGAGATCCGCACCGCATTGACGGAGAAGGCGGAGGACGGAGCGATTTCGGTGTTTGGGAAAAACCTGGAGCAGCTTTTGATGCAGCCGCCGATCGCGGGGCAGGTTGTACTTGGCTGGGATCCGGCGTTTCGCACCGGCTGCAAGCTCGCGGTGGTCGATGCGACAGGTAAGGTGCTCGACACGACGGTGGTCTATCCGACTGCCCCGACGACGGAGGCGAAGATCCGCGCGGCGAAGGACACGGTGAAAAAGCTGATCGCAAAGTACGGCGTGACGCTGATCTCGCTCGGCAATGGCACGGCATCCCGCGAGTCGGAGCAGGTGATCGTGGAGATCCTGAAGGAAATTCCGCAGAAGGTCGCCTACGTGATCACAAACGAGGCTGGCGCATCCGTGTACTCGGCGAGCAAGCTTGCGACTGAGGAATTTCCAAACTTTGACGTTGGACAACGCAGCGCGGCGTCGATTGCGCGGCGCGTGCAGGACCCGCTGGCAGAGCTGGTGAAGATCGATCCGAAGTCGATCGGCGTCGGACAGTACCAGCACGACATGAACCAGAAAAAGCTCGGCGAGGCACTGGATGGCGTTGTCGAGGACAGCGTGAACCGCGTCGGCGTGGATTTGAACACGGCGTCGGTGCCGCTGATGGAGCATATTTCCGGCGTATCGAAGGTGATTGCGAAGAATATCGTGGCCTATCGCGAGGCGAACGGCCGCTTTCACAGCCGAAGAGAGCTTCTCAAGGTACCAAAGCTCGGGCCGAAAGCGTTTGAGCAATGCGCCGGTTTCCTGCGCATCACAGGCGGCGACGACCCTCTTGATGCGACGAGCATCCATCCGGAGAGCTATGAGGCAGCCGGTAAGCTGATTGAGGAACTTGGCATCGCGGAGGATTTCGCGGCAGGGCAGGGCGTGAAGAACATCAAGGTCGGAGATTACGCGAAGATGGCGGAGAAAATTGGTGTCGGTGAGCCGACACTGCGCGATATCGTGCAGGAGCTGAACAAGCCGGGGCGCGACCCGCGCGATGGGATGCCGCAGCCGATCCTTCGCACGGATGTGCTGGAGATGAAGGACCTGAAGGAGGGAATGATCCTCAAGGGCACGGTGCGCAATGTCATCGACTTTGGCGCTTTTGTCGACATCGGCGTGCATCAGGACGGGCTTGTGCATATTTCGCAGCTCTCAAATAAGAAGTTTGTAAAGCATCCGCTCGAGGTTGTGAGCGTCGGGGACATTGTCGAGGTCAAGGTGCTGGGCGTGGATCTGCAGAAGAAGCGGATTTCGCTGACGATGAAAATATAGGCATTATAAAGAAGAAAGCGGAGGAATAAGAGAAAATGAAGAAACCGGTATTGGTCGTAATGGCTGCAGGGATGGGAAGCCGCTACGGCGGGCTGAAGCAGATCGACCCGATTGACAAGGAAGGCCATATTATCATGGACTTTTCTATCTATGATGCCGTGAAAGCGGGATTTGGGAAGGTTGTGTTTATCATAAAGAGGGAGAACGAGGCTGACTTTCGTTCGGCGATCGGAGACAGACTGAGCAAACAGATCGAAGTGGCTTATGTGTTCCAGGATCTGCAGAATCTTCCGGAGGGATATGCGGTGCCGAAGGGCAGGGTGAAGCCCTGGGGCACGGGACATGCGGTGCTGAGCTGCATCGACGAGATCGATGGCCCGATGGTCGTCATCAACGCGGACGATTACTATGGAAGCCACGCGTTTTCGATGGCATACGATTTCCTGACAAAGACGGAGGACGAGCCGGACAAATATCATTACATGATGGTCGGCTATCAGATCGAAAATACGCTCACAGAGAACGGCCATGTGGCGCGCGGCGTGTGCGTGACAGACGCGGACGGAAAGCTGATCCGTGTGGATGAGAGGACGCACATCGAGAAGCGCGGGGAAGGTGCAGCTTACACAGAGGATGACGGTGAGACCTGGACGCAGATTCCGGCGTGCAGCACCGTGTCGATGAACATGTGGGGATTTTCGGCGAGCATCTTGGAGGAGCTTAAGACCAGGTTCGCGAAATTCCTTGACGAAAATCTTGCAAAGGATCCGCTGAAGTGCGAATACTTCCTGCCGTTTGTGGTCTGCGAGCTGCTCGAGGAGGGCAGAGCGGACGTAAAGGTCGTGCAGTCGCCAGACCGTTGGCACGGCGTCACCTACAAGGAGGACAAGCCGCAGGTGATGGCGGCGATCCGGAAGCTGAAGGATGACGGACTGTATCCACAGAAATTGTGGTAAAGAGCCCTTTATTCCTTATCTACCACCAGGGCTGCTGAGCCGTAGGCTTTCAGCGGCCTGCCTGCCTCGTCCGTCTCGAGCGTATAGCGCACATGGAAGGGCACCCGATCCGGCGTCAGCGGGATGATCGCCTCGAGATGCTCAACGCCCTGTTCGAGCTGATGGTGCCAATCCCGGTACATATCCGCGTAATCCGGCGGGAAGATTCCCATCTCGATCGCCGGCTCCGGATAATTTTCGAGCAGCGGCGGCAGGTGCAGGTCGCGCATGCAGCGGAAGCAGGGGCGCATTTCCTTGCTGGAGATGTCGTATTCCCAGGCATAGACATTGATCTGCTCGCTCGCGAAGCGGAAACGGCGCTCGCTGTCATAGAGCTGGTCATATTGCTGCTTCTCGGCAGTGATATTCTGTATCATCGCATAGAAGAGGTACTGATCCTCGGTCTTGCCGATCATGCGGATAAAGCTGCGGGTGCAGATCCGGTCTTCTCCGCAGGTTTTTGAGTGGGAGATGCGCCATACCTCGCAGGTCTCCTCATCCCCTGACTCGATGGCGCGTTTCAGCGTGTCCTCATAGATCCTGCGGTTCTCTGCGTCGAATCCGGACCACGGATCCGAATCGATGATCTCCTGCTCGGTGACATTCGTGCAGATTTCTTTTATGTATTTTTTGTTGATCCGCAGGACTTCAAGCTTTCCGTCTGTGTAGGTAAAGATCGCCGCGCCGCCCACAAAATTGTTGAAAATGAGCGTCTCCATGGAGGAGGGATCCCAGAATTTCCCGGCGTTCAGCGTGCTGATCAGGTCCATGGGTCCGCGCATCGGCTCATGATCCATCTGCTCCATCTTCCGGCGGAAATCCTCCTCATTCAGAGGTTTCGAGTAAAGATATCCCTGTACGTAACGGCAGCCGATGCTCTTCATATAATCTGCCTGCTCAAGCGTCTCGACGCCCTCCGCGATCACCGGCGTGCCCAGCCACTTTGCCATATGGACGACGGAGCTGATGATCGTGCCGCCCCTGCCGCCGATATTGCCGCTTAGGAAACGCATATCCAGCTTGATGACGTCAACCGCGAGATCCTTCAGCACATTCAGCGAGGAATAGCCGCTGCCGAAGTCGTCCATCTCGACCACATAGCCCTTGTCGTGCAGCCGGTCCAGAACATCCAGAAGCAGCTCCATGCCTCCGATGGCTGAGGTCTCTGTGACCTCGATATGGAGGTACTTCACAGGCACATCATAGTTGATGCGGAGCTTTTCAATCTCATCGACATATTCCTTCCCGTAAATATCGTATCTCGACATGTTAACCGAGATTGGCACGGGAGCGCCGCCCTCGTCCAGACATTTCCGCAGAAAACGGCAGACCGCCTCAAAGATCCCGAGATCCGCCCGATAGATAAGGTCGTTTTCCTCCAGAACCGGGATAAAGTCGGAAGGATACTGCATTCCGAAGACCGGGTGCGACCAGCGCATCAGCGCCTCCGCGCCGATCATCCTCCCTGTGGCGTGGTTGATCTTGGGCTGATAAACAGCATAGATCTGTCCGGATTTCAACGCGTCGTCAAAGCATGCAAGCAATTCCTGTTCACTCATTCTGTGATCCATAAGCTTCCTCCCGCGATTCATTCTGAGCCTGTATTTTTTAAGGCAGAAAACGCCCCACTGTTGTATTATTTTTTATTATCTACGTATTTCCGGGATTGTGTCAATAGTTTTTTACAAAATAATTTCCGGATCATGCAGGATTGCAAAACGACGGCTTTTTCGTTATAATCGGGTCAGGCAGTACAGAAAGCATACGGAAATTTTATGGAGAAGACAGCTGATGGGAATCGTTACATTAAAAAAGGGCGAAGGCCGCGCGCTGAAGGCGGGCAGACCGTGGATTTACGATAATGAGGTGGCGTACATTTCCGGGGAGCCGGCGGACGGGGATATCGTGCAGGTGCAGGATTTCGACGGGTATGCTCTGGGGCAGGGCTTTCTGAACCGCCGCTCAAAGCTGACGGTACGCATGATGACGCGCGATGCAAAGGCTGTGGTCGACCGCGAATTTCTGCGCATGCGTGTGAAGGCGGCGTGGGAATACCGGAAGCGGACGGTGGATACGGGAAGCTGCCGTGTGATCTTCGGAGAGGCGGATTTTCTGCCGGGGCTGGTGGTGGACAAGTTTTCGGACGTGCTGGTCGTGCAGTCGCTGGCGCTCGGGATCGATCGTTTCAAGCCGCTGATCGTGGAGCTTTTGCGCGAGGTGCTGGCGGAGGACGGGATCCGGATCCGCGGCGTCTATGAGCGCTCCGACGCGAAGGTGCGGGAGCAGGAGGGCATGGAGCGCGCGGCGGGCTTTTTGAGCGAGCCGTTTGATACGAAGGTGGAAATTGAGGAGAACGGCGTCCGCTATTATGTGGATGTTGCTGAAGGGCAGAAGACCGGATTCTTCCTCGACCAGAAGTACAATCGAAAAGCGATATGGAAGCTTTGTCCGGGCGCGCGGGTATTGGACTGCTTTACGCATACGGGCTCCTTTGCGCTGAACGCGGCGAAAGCCGGGGCGGCGCGGGTGATCGGCGTGGACGCTTCGGAGCTCGGTGTGGCGCAGGCGCGTGAGAACGCCGCGCTCAACGGATTGCAGGATATCGTGGAATTTCAGTGCAGGGATGTGTTTGAACTGCTGCCGGAACTTGAGCAGCGGGGCGAGAAATTCGACGTGGTGATCCTGGATCCGCCCGCGTTCACGAAGTCGCGCAATTCCGTGAAAAACGCCGTGCGCGGTTATCGCGAGATCAATCTGCGCGCAATGAAGCTGATCCGGGACGGCGGGTATCTGGCAACCTGCTCTTGCTCCCACTTTATGGAGCCGGAGCTTTTCGCCGGGACGATCGCGCAGGCGGCGAAAAACGCGCACAGAAGACTGCGACAGGTGGAGTTCCGCACGCAGGCGCCGGATCATCCGATCCTCTGGGGCGCTGGGGATTCGTATTACCTGAAGTTTTATATTTTTCAGCTGTGCGAGGAGAGATAAGCCGGACACTGCCACACAAGATCAGGGAGGGATAGCAGATGAAGGAAAAGCTGTACACGATACCGCTGACGGACGCGTTTCAGGCGGGAGAGGAGTGCCCGTTCTGCTTTATTGAGCGGAAGCTCGAGGAGCACACGCTGGACTTCGTGCTCGGACCGGGCGCGTCCTACATGGAGGACGACATCCGGGCGGAGACGGACGCGGCAGGGTTCTGCCGGACGCATTACAAGAAGATGTATGACTACGGGAACCGTCTGGGAACGGGGCTGATCCTGAAGACGCACATGAAGAAGCTGAACCAGGAGCTGGACGAGCAGATCGCGAAGTTTTCACCTTCGCACGTCTCGTTTATGGATCGGCTGAAGAAGGGAAAGCCGTCCGACGGGGACGGACATAATTCGCTCGGCGCATGGGCGGCCGCGCGGGAGGAGAGCTGTTATATCTGCAATTTCTACAAAAAGTCTTTTCAGCATTATCTGAGCTCGTTCTTTGACCAGTACCGGAAGGATCCGGAATTCCGCAGGATGTTCGCGGAGAGCAAGGGGCTGTGCGTTCCGCATTTCGGAGCCGTGGCGGACGCCGCGGATAAAGCGCTTCCGGACAAGGAGAAGAAGGAATTTTACGACGTGCTCCTGCCGCTGATGAAAAAGAATATGGAGCGGCTCTACGAGGATCTGGAATGGTTCTGCGACAAGTTCGACTATCGGAATAAGGATGCGGACTGGAAGAACTCGAAAGATGCGATCCCGCGCGGGATGCAGAAAGCCGCAGGTGGGCATCCGGAGCTGCCGCCGTACACCTCAGATCGCTAGGAGGCGTGCCGGAGCAGGGGTTTCCGGGCGGATGCAGGGTGCAAAGCTGCTGACGGGGAAGGAGAACCTGAGAGGGTGAGCTTGTCTGTCAGGAGGCATGCGCGAACAGCCGCAGCAGCGAGGAGGCGTAAGAGGCGAGCTGCCCGGGATCGAGGGCAAGCGAGTCCTCCGGCCGAAGGCAGTTTTCCGCTTTTTGCGGCGCGCAATGCGCAGCAAGGCCTTCCGGCCGGGCTTCCTGATCCTCGGGAAGGCTGAAAAACAGAGCTTTGGATTCATAAGACAGCTTGAAAGCGGGCGAGAAGCATTCCTCCGGCTGGGGGAAGAAAAGCCCGCTTTTTTTGACGCAGCAGTCGGCAGGAGTTGCGGGGACGCGGTATTCCCTGTCGACGAAGGCGCCGACGCTTTTGTGGATCGCCTGATCCTCGAGCGGCAGATAATAGTAATCCTTCCAGTTTGGAAAAAAGTGGCGCAGCTCGCCGCAGATTCCTGGTATGGACAGGATTGCCTGCGTGCCGGAAGCGGTGAGAGTATAGGCCATGCCGGGAAAAGCGCAGGGAAAGGACAGGGTGATATCCTGCGGGAGGGCTGCCTTCAACGTCAGGTAAAGCCGCATGCAGCTGCGGGCGTTTCCAGAATCGGCGTATACGATCGACGCGCGCACAGCGTTGAACTGCCCCTCGAACAGCATCCAGTATGCGCTAAGACGCAGCAGACCGGTCATCCCGAGCACGTCGTCATGGTTGTGGAGCAGCAGAAGGTCGCGAAGCAGCGGCTCCTGCGAGGCGACATATTTCTGAAAAAGCGAGATCATCTGCTTGCCGTCCAGGCGGTCTTCGCGCGGCCAGCCGAGAAACTGCTCCAGCGTGGTCTGATTCATGCGTGAAAGTCCGAGCAGCCGCTTTTGCGGACGAAATTTCTGATATAAATCCAGAGAGCTCTTGCCGTCCATAGAGCGCCCGGAAAGATGCATGTTTGAACCGCATGAATCGCCGGAAGCAGGAATCCCTGCAAGGCCGAGCCGCCGCGCCCGTTCCATTATAAACGGCAGATCAAAGGTGTTGCCGTTGAAGTGAATCAGCGTGTCACAGTCTGCAGCGGCGTCTAAAAAGGCCTGCAAAAGCAGAGGCTCGTCCTCCGAGCGCTGCGCGAGCCACTGTGTGAGCTGCCAGCTGCCGCCGTTCTTTTTTACGGCTCCGATCAGAAATACGGTCGAGGAGGCGGGAGAGAGCCCGGTGGTCTCGATATCAAAGAACAGGGCAGCGTCACTGCGATAGCCGAGATATTCTTCGTATGTGTCAAAATCCGGGATTCTTTCGGTGATGGTGAGCATGGGAGCCTCCGTTTCTTTTGTAATCAGTCACCGTAAGTATACCATTTATGCATACGAAAAACAATCACTTGACTTTTTCCGCGAATTAGTGCAACATTCATGTGGAACTATTTTCGTGTATAATTCACATATTGGCTACCCGGACGCCCTGCAAGGGCTTGCAATGTCAGGGCAGACCCGCTCGCGCTTAATCGGGCACGCAGCGGTGCATAAGCTCGCTTGCGCTCACCAAGCACCGGCGGCCCTCAATGATCTGCTCTGACACAGCAAGTCCCTTTTGCCGGGCTGTGCATTGAATTACGAAACGAAACAGCGTGCGATAGGCTGTCGGTGTTCCGCGCGCAAACGATAGGCAGTTCGACGCAGGATTCGCGAGCATAGCGACAGATGTCGGAGCATGTCTGAGCGAAGCGAGTTTGCGGAGACAGCTGTCCATAGGCGGCGCAGCGAATCTAGGAGAACAACGTGTTTGCGGCGGAACATCCGCAGACAGCGCACGCGTCCGGATTACACTTTAAGTGAAATATACATGAATTCGAAAAACGGAGGAAAACGAAAATGCTCTTGGAATGCAGTAATCTGGCAAAGTATTACGGAAGAAAGCCGGCGGTCAGGAACATCAGCCTGCAGCTTGAGACCGGCCATATATACGGCCTGCTGGGGCCGAACGGGAGCGGCAAGACGACCTGGATGAAGATGGTATCCGGCCTTGTGAAATCGTGGAAGGGAAGCATCCTTTATCAGGGACAGCCCCTGAATTACCACGACAAGGAGGAGATTGCCTACATGTCGACGGAGCCGTTCTTTTATTCCTTTATGAAGATCAAGGACGTCGGGACATACTACAGGGATTTCTTCAGCGATTTTGACGAGGAGCGTTTCAACCGGCTTCTCGACCGGATGGCTCTCGACCCGAACGATAAGACGCGGACGCTATCCTCCGGTATGGCGGCGAAGCTGAAGCTGGCGGCGACGCTTGCCCGCGACGCGAAGCTCTACCTGCTTGATGAGCCGCTCAACGGGATCGACCTGGTGGCGCGCGACCGGATTATGGAGACGATCGTGGAGACGAGCTCGCCGAACAATACGATCGTGATGTCGACGCACCTCGTCGATGAGATCGAGGGTACGATCGACGGGGCGATCTTCGTGAAAGAGGGCGAGATCGTGCTGGCCGGAAGCATGGAAGAGATCCGCGCACAGTACAACGAGTCCGTGGCAGACCTGTACAGGAAGATTTATGGCTGACGCCGGGAGGAGTGAGGAAGATGCTGAAATTATTTAAATATGAATGGAAGAAACAGATGGGTTCGAAGATGATCATCGGCTTTATCCTTCTGGCGCTTTGCGCTTTTTACATTCTGGGAACGCTGCTGAAGAAGGACAGCTGGGAAGGGATCGCCATGGTGCTTCTGATGCTCTCAGGAATGTTTGCGGCGATCTATGTCGGGATCGAGAGCCTGCTCGTACTCAACAAGGACATCCGGACCAAGGAGAGCTATATGCTGTTCATGCTGCCGAAGTCCGCGTACCAGATCCTGGCGGCCAAGATTCTGGCGGCGATCTGCCAGATCCTTCTGACGATGGTAATGTTCGGCGCCGCGTTTATGGTCTGCTTTACTACTTACATGGCGGCGAACGAGAGCCTGGCCGAGATGCTGAATTTTCTGCGCCAGTATATCGAGGAACTGTTTGAGATTGAGATCGAGTGGAACAGGGTGCTGCTGGTGCTTATCTCCATGTTCGTATCCTGGATCAGTATGATCGCGTCGGGCTTCGCGGCGATCATTTCGGTGCGGACCGTTCTTTCGCGGACGAAGCTGGCAGGGGTTTTCGCCGTTGTCGTCTATTTCCTGATCAACTGGGGGATAGGCTGGCTGAATGGGAAGATCAACGGATTGTCGACCGGGGCGGATACCGAGATGTTGTACTACTGCCTCGGGCTCGGGGTGTCTGCCGTGGTCACGGTGATCCTGCTTGTGCTCTCGGGCTGGATGGCGGAGAAGAAGCTGAGCGTCTGATCTGCCGGTTTTCGGAAAAGGATGCGAAATGGATAACGTGAGCAGTTCGCGGGGGATGGCTTTGCGTGCGTAAGCGGTTTGCGGAGCCGCCCTGCGGTACATTTTTAAAAGAAGGCGATTGGGTTGAGTCGACAGAATATTGATATGCTGCACGGGAGCATCTGGGACAAGCTTCTGATGTTCGCGCTTCCGCTGGCGGCGACAGGTATGCTGCAGCAGCTGTTCAACGCGGCGGACGTCGCGGTGGTCGGTCGTTTTGTCGGGCCGAACGCGATGGCGGCGGTGGGAAGCAACAGCGCGATCATCGGGCTGCTGGTGAACGGCTTCGTCGGGATCTCGCTCGGGGCGAACGTGGTGATCTCGCGGTTTACCGGACAGGGAAACGCGGAGGGTATTGGGAAGAGCGTACATACTTCGGTGCTGTTCTCCCTGATCGGCGGCGTCGTGATCACACTGCTTGGTGAGCTGATCGCGCCCGCGCTTCTTGGCCTCATGTCGGTGCCGGACGAGGTGTTTCCGATGGCGCTGGCCTACCTGAGGGTGTATCTGCTCGGGATGCCGGTGATCTTTCTCTATAATTTTGAGTCGGCGATCTTCCGCAGTCAGGGGGATACGAAGACCCCGCTGGTCTGTCTCGTGATCTCCGGCGTGCTCAATGTGTTTTTGAACCTGTTCTTCGTCTGCGTGGTCGGGATGACGGCGGACGGCGTCGCGACGGCGACGGTGCTGTCCAATCTGGTGAGCTCCGCGCTGTTGTTTGTGCTTCTGCGCAGGCGGAAGGATCTGATCCGGCTGGAGGTTTCCCGGCTTCGGATCCATACGGATGTGCTCGGGAGCATTGTTCGCATCGGGCTTCCGGCAGGGCTTCAGAGCATGGTTTTCTCTCTGTCCAACATGTGTATCCAGTCCGCGATCAACAGCCTGGGCGCCGACGTGATGGCGGCGTCCTCCGCGGCGTTTAATAACGAGAAGCGCGTAGAGCGCTTCGAGTAGTGGGTCTAATTCCCCGCTGCTTGCAGCGGAGGAGCCTCCT
>CANQVT010000035.1 GCA_947627365.1 uncultured Lachnospiraceae bacterium
CAGCCCCCATCGCCTCAGCCGCGTCCTCTATAATCAGCGCTCCGTGTTCCCGGCAGATGCGGATGATCTCGTCCATCCTCGCCGGGACACCGTACAGATGGGCCAGCACCACAAGCCTCACATCCGGGTACATCTCAAAGGCTTTTTCCAAAGCCGCCGGATCCATGTTCCAGGTCTCGTACTCCGTGTCGATGAAGACCGGTTCCCCGCCCTCATAGACGATCGGATTCACACTTGCGTCAAACGTCATATCTGAGCAGAAGACCCGCTGCCCCTCAAGGCTGTTCCCCGGCTTCGCACCTGGGTTGATCCGCTCCGCCGCCAGCTTCACACACATATGTAAGGCCGCCGTCCCACAGGACAGGGCCACAGCATGATTCATCCCTAGATAATCGGCAACCATCCTTTCCAGCCCGTTAATATTTTCCCCAACGGTACTCACCCAATTAGTCTTAATAGCTTCTCGGACAAACGCAAGCTCCTCCCCGTGCATCGTCGGGGAAGAAAGCCATATTTTATTTTCAAACGGTAATATCCCCGCAAAGCGAGGATCTAATCTGATTTTGTCTATGTCCATACAACGTTACAACCTTTACCCTTTTTGATTTGAACATTCCAATTTATACAGTTAGAAACTCTCCATCCGGCATTTTCACTGCAGGCCGTAGATTTTGTTTATTCCTGCATTCTCTGTTTGTTTTCATCGACATTTAATGCCTGACATAAAAACATACCTTTTTCTCAAAAAAGTTTTGAGTTCATTTCATTTAATCTTCTTCACACTCTCCTTTGGCACTTCCGCCTGAATCTCCCGTCCGAACATTTGCACGGAGATCCACAGTGTACTCTTCCTCACCTGACAGACCGATGCCACGCTCCCTTCAAACGCGCCTTCCATCACCAGCACCTGATCGCCTGCAGTGAATTGCGGCATCTTCTTCTGCCCGTCCTCTTCATGTAAAACGGCCTCTTTCTGCATAGCAGATCCCCAATCTCCTATGCCTGTCGGAACCCTGTCTGCTGCTTCAATATCGTCCTTTTCTGGTAAGCCATCCCGCCAGATCCTGTATTTCTCCGTCACCTCAACCGCCGCTTCGACTTTCCCGTACGCCAGCTCCCGGCGAATGTCGTCGTTCAGGATAATCCCCAGCTTCACTTCTTTTTCCTGTCCATCCAGCGTCAGCCGGACAGCTGCGTACCGTTTTCGGAAACGGTAGGATCGGATCTGGTCTCGGCATCTCTCCAGCGGCCCAGACAGGTAGGTCACATGGTCCCGGCCGTCTGTCGCCACGTAGGAAAGCCGCACGATATGATCCATGTCCATGATATCCAAGAGAAATTCCACTTCCTCCTTATAAAGGGGGGTAAAGGTGAAATCATCCGACGCCATGATTTTCGACATGGCCGGAACCTTCTTCAGATAACTGAAAAGCCGCTCTACCTCATTCGAAGAGATAAAAACATATCCCGGAAAGAGCCGCAACACATGAACCTGGTTTTCTTGCTGCCGGTGCCAGAGCTGCTCCGCATAAATCACAAAGCATTCCCCATAATACTTTTGGGGAACAATCCGCCGGATCATCTCCACCAGCTTCTCTTCATTTCCCGTATAGGTCTGTATCACATACCACGGCATTCTGGCATCTCTCCTATCTATTTTCCATTCATTCAATAATCGATTATCGATTTCACCAGGCTTCTTGCCTTCGGCAGGGTAGGCTTCGCCATTTCGGCCTGTCCTCCCCGGACCGCCCGAATATCCATTGCTTACCCACTAGCTGTTTCCGGCCGTCTTGCAGGAACACTTCCCCCACATCCAACCTTCTACAGCACATATGCCGTGGCTTTTATGACCCCTTTCCGTGAAATCGTTGCCTCAAGGCCCACAATCCTCTTCCAGGTTTTTTCTTGATACATGTCAGCAAGTTTGGGCAGGCACATGAGTTACTCTGTTCTAGCCCTCATTGCCCGGAGTCTCTGTTTCTGACTCCCGCTCAGTCCACTCCGATCGCCTGGAGCTTCCTCCTCCGCTCCTCGCTCATCCCGCTTCGGTATGTCTCCTTCTGCTTCCGGATCCACCGGCCCAGATGACAGCCGTCCTCCGTCACGTAAGCAACCGGGATGTTCAGGTTGCCGTACTTCTTCCGGTAGCGGCACGCAGCCGCGTAGGAACGCTCCCAGACGGCGTTGTTCTTGTTCTCCCAGATCATCCCAAGCTCATCCAGCCGGTCTGTCTGCTCTTTCGTCAACTCAGCCCTGCCGCTTCCCTCGTTCCTTCTGGCAAATCTTATATTTGCAATCCAGACGCCAAGCTTGACGCCGTCTGAATTCACGTAATAATACGGGACGTCCAGATCCCCATGCTCCCGGTGGTACCGCACCGCCGCGTGGTAGTTCTGCTCCCACAGGTAGTCTGGCACATCCCAGACCATCCCGACCGCTTCCAGTGCCTCAATTCGCCCCGGCGTCAGGTAATTTCCTCGGATGCCGCTCTTCTTATAAGTGCGAAGCTGCGCGAGCCACTTCCCGAGATCCACTCCTTCGTATTTCCCGTCCCGCACGTTCACCAGCAGGTTCCCGTGCTCCTGATAATATGCCTGCGCCGCCGCAAAGTGGCGTTCCCAGTTCTCGTCACTTTTCGACTGCCATCGCATCCCCAGCTGGTCCAGCCTTGCGATCTGTGCCTCTGTGAGGATGCCTTTTACTTTTCCTGCGCGCACCTTTCGCTGTGTGTCCAGCCACTGTCCCAGCGACAGGCAGTCCTCCGTCACATAGCGTTTCGGAACGTCCAGGTTCCCATGTATCCCGTAATACTGCTCCGCCGTCTGGTACATCAGCTCCCACGAAGCGCCCAGCGTCTCGTTCAGCCTCCGGAACAGCCTCATACAGTCCTGCACCTCATCCGTGATGTAAAAGTGCTCGTTGACGACCATTCCTGCTTCCCCACGGTCCCGGTAATACCGCACCGCGGCCTGCATCTCTTCCTCGACCGTCCCAATGCTGTACAGGTTCTCAATATTCATCACTACATCGAAGATCACCGGGTTCTCACCCTGCTTCTTCCCTGCGGACAGGGCACGCCCGATCTGCTGCTTGTAGATGATCGGCGAGATCGTCGGCCGAAGCAGGATCACCCCGCTCACGTCATCCACATGGATGCCCTCATTCAGCATGTCAATGCAGAACAGAAGCTTCAGATGCCCGCTTTCATCTGTTTTGAATCTCTTGAACTCCGCTTCCGCCTGCACGTCCTCAGAATAGACCGAATAGACATGCGGTTCAGTATCTACCTTTGCAAACCACTCAGGCACCTTGGCAATCATTTCCTGCATGTGCTCATAATTAGCGCAAAAGACCAGGTACTTGCCGGATTTATTTTTCATATGCTTCCGGAAGACCTCGTCCAGCCCGTCCGCCTTCTCAAGCGCCCGCCGCAGCGCTTCAAGATATCTCTCGGCCTCTGTGCGCACCGCCTTGCTCTTCGCGTTTTTTACGCGGTCGCGGTACCGCTCCAGCTCCTTCTGACAGGAGTAGGTGGAAAGTATGTATTTCGGCAGGTTCAGGATCCCGCGCACAATGGCGTCGCCGAGCGTCATCTCCGAGGCGATGTTGCCGTCGAAGAGCTCATCCGCCATGTCGCGCTGTCCGTCCAGGTAGCGGACGTTCGTTGCGGACAACCCGAGCACTGGGACGTCCGGATATATTTCCAGAAGCTTATGCAGCCCTTCGCCCCATCGCTGTGCCCCGGCGCGATGGAATTCATCCAATACGACCAGATCTGGTCGTAATTCCGCAAGTTCCTTTTCCTGCATCAGCATGAGCCGCGCATAAGTACAAAACCGGATATTTGAAAGTTCTCCTGAAGCTTCGCATTCCTCCATATTTTTCGTGCTTCTGATTAAGTCATTCTGTATTTCCGATGTTGAATCGAAATGTGTTTCTTGCAACACCTCAAGATCAGCCGCCCGATCCGCAGCTCGCCAGTTTTCCAGCTGCGTCCGGAAGATGTATTCGGAGGGCGACAACCAGAGGACAACTTTGTCCGGATTATCTTCACAAAGCTTGAATCCAATGAAAGATTTGCCTGTGCCAGTCGGGTGGATCACGGCCGCCCTGCCGGTACGCGCAAGCATGGAGACGGCAGCTTCATATGCAATTCGATTGTGCTCATACAACGTGGTCATCCTGCCGTTCTCCTTTCTCCGTTTTGATGCATGAACCTAGTCGGAATTCTTCCCATTGATAGAATTTGTCTTTGATTCCCGGTTTTATCTCTTTTTCAGCCTTTTTTCAGTCCTTTTATGCGTTCAGCGCTCCGACTTCCATCAGCAGCTTCTTTCTCTTGTCGCTCATCCTGCCGGATCTCGCGTACCCTCTCTGGTTCACGAGCCAGACATACAGGTTCTGCCCCTGTGAATCCTGATAACCGACCGGCAGCCGGCTGTTCCCGTGCGTGCTGTAATATCGGAGCAGCTCGCCGTAGCGACGCTGCCAGCGCTCTTCGCCCGCGCCTTCGGCGGCAAACGGAAGCGTTGCAAGCTTCTGCTTCTGTTCCTCCGTCAAAGTTCTCCCCTGACGGTTGCCGAGCAGGATTTGTTTCTGCTCATTCAGCCATTTATTCAACCACACACCGTCCGCGATATAGTCGCTCGGAATGGAAAGATTTCCATGCGCAAGATAGTATTCCTTCACTTTCTCAAAGCACGCATCCCAGTCGTTTTTCCGGGATTTGTCCCACGCCATGCCGATCGCCTCAAGCTGAGCGACGTGTTCTTCGGAAAGTGTGCCTTTCGCATATTTCTCGCGACATTTCGAGAGCCACACGCCGAGCTTATACCCATCCGGCGTGGCATAATCGAACGGCGCGTCTGCTGCCCCATGCTGCTCGTAATACTTCCTCGCCTCGGCGTAACCCCTGTCCCAGGCAAGGTCTGCTTTCGACCTCCACCGCATACCGAGCGCGTCCATCTGCGCAATCTGTATATCTGTGAGTGCGCGGTTCCGGTACATCCTGCGCAGATCAGCAAGCCAGTTGTACAGCTTCACGCCGTTCTCGACATGCCCTGCCTGCACCTCCAGATTGCCATGCTTTTCATAATAAGATCTCGCCGCCTCATAGTTCCGCTCCCAGAGATAATCCGGCTGGTTCCAGACCATCCCCAGCTCGTCGAGGAGCTTTTCCCGCTCCTGCGTGAAATAGCCGGAGCGGATCCCATATCTGCGATAAGCGCGGACAGCCTTCAGCCAGCTGCCAAGCTTCATACCGCCTTCGGCAATATAATCTCCCGGCACATTCAGGTCGCCATGCTCCTCATAATATTTCCTGCATGCGGCGTAATGGCGCTCCCATGAGAGATCATCCGCGCTCTGCCAGCGCATGCCGAGCGCATCCAGCTTCTCGACACGTTCCCCGCTCAGATTTCCCGCCATCTTCCCGGCTCTCACCTGACGCTGGATCTGCACCCATCTTCCGAGCGAATATCCGTCCGGCGTCCGATACCTGACCGGCACATCGAGGTCTCCGTGCTCCTTATAATATGCTTTCGCACAGGCATACATGGTATCCCACGAAGCAGTGAGCACCTCCTCCAGCTCATTGAAAAGCTTCCTGCAGTCGCGCACTTCATCGACCACACGGAACCGCTCCGCGACGATCCTGTCCCCTTCACCGGAATAGTTATAATAGGTAACGGCTGCCCGCATTTCCTCCTCAAGGGCTCCGATGCTGTACAGCCCGTCGAAATTATTCACAATATCAAAAATGACAGGGCTATCTGTCTTCCCGACCGCCAACGCCCGCCCGATCTGCTGTTTGTACAGCGTCGGAGAAGCAGTGGGACGGAACAGGATCACGCCGTCCACCCCGTCCACATGGATGCCTTCATTGAGCGCGTCTATGCAAAATAAGAGCCGCAGATGCTCCTTGTCGTCGTCCGCCTTAAAATCGTCAAAAGCCTTTAGCGTCGTCGGATCCGGCGAATAAAGCGAATATACGTGCGGCTGTCTGTCAACCGCGCCAAACCATTCCGGGACATGCTCCATGCACTCCCGCATCGCTTCGATATTGGCGGTAAACACGATGTACTTGCCCTTCGGGTTATCCATATGCTTCCTGAATATCTCGTCAAGTCCGTCCGCCTTTTCCAGCGCGCGCCGCAGCGCCTCGTAATATTTTTCCGCGGTGTTTCTGACCGCCTTGTTCGGCGTCCGGCTGATCCTGCTTTTGAGCTTTTCGAGCTCCTTTTGATAGACGAAAGCCGCCATGACATATTTCGGCGCGGCAAGGATCCCCCGAACAATTGCCTCGCCCAGAGTCATCTCAGACGCGATGTTCCCGTCAAACAGCTCGTCAGCCATATCCCGCTGATTATCAAGGTAACGGATGTTCGTGGCGGACAGGCCGAGCACCGGTACGCCCTTGTACAACTCGAGAAAGCTTTTCAGCGCAGCGCCCCAGACAGCCGCGCCGCATCGGTGGAATTCATCCAGAACGATCATATCCGGCCTGATCTCCTCCATCTCCTCGCTGCTCATCTGTATAAGCTTTGCATAGGTAAAGAAGCGGACATTCGGAAGGATACCGGAGCAATCTGATCCCTTTCCCGTCGTCCTGTCCGTAGCCGGATCCGAAGATTTATCCGCTGCCTGCCAATTCTCCAGCTGCGTCCGGAAAATGTATTCGGACGGAGACAGCCAGCAGACCGTCTTATCAGGAAAATCCTCACATAATCTGAAACCGATAAAGGACTTTCCCGTCCCGGTCGGATGGATCACAGCCGCCTTGCCGGTCTCTGCAAGCATGGCGAGCGCCGATTCATATGCAGTTTGGTTGTGCTCATACAGTCGGATCCCCATATCTCCCATCCTTATCTCCGGTCGGAAAAATACAACATTATCTATATAATGTGGTGCAATATGTAAGCAGATATTATTACCAAAATCTAAGTCGAGACTTATAATAGCACTTTCGAAGTAAAATAGCAAGAGATATATAAATGGCAATTTTGGAAATTTGGCAAATATTTTATGTGATATTATTTGATTTATCTGAAAATTCAAAAGGAATTGTCTAAAACAAATCGTCATACAAGGATAAACAGGTGTCTGGTTAGACTATCCGTAATTTGGACATATTTTGGGCATGCTTAAAAAGCTTTTGCGTAAGTGATTTCAAAAGCTATCGGACAGATTTTTTATTTTTATGCTGGAATACAGACAGATCGTCGGAGCCCATGCCGCCGGAGGGGATGGGACTCTTTTTTATTGGATCCGTCTGCTATGTAATTTCACGGGTTATCAGGCCCCATGTCAGATGCAACGAAATAGAGCACATCTTTTCTGAAAAAATAATCATTATGTATCTTTTAAAACCGCTTTACCGTTTCTAAACCGTGCCCCATTCTTCTTTGCACCACATTATATAGATAATGTGGTGCAATTTTTATATTTGCCTTTCTCTTTCTCTCTCCCCGGCTTTCGGCTTCCATACTTCGGTTTCTGCAGGACGTGTTCTTCCTGTCTTCCAATCTTGTACAGAATCTCCTTCATGATCCAGTCTACCTTCGCCCTGACCTCCCGCTCCGTCCTTTTAACATAGATCATCGTCGTGTTGATGCTGCTGTGCCCGAGCAGACAGGCAAGCTGCGCGATATCGTGGGATCGTTCATAAAACGTTCGCGCGAACAGCTTGCGGATATTATGGGGAAATACCTTTGCCTCGTCAATGCCTGTTTTCATGCACAGGCGTTTCATCTGCCTCCAGAAATTGCTCCGATCCACCGGTTTGCCGCTTTTCGTCCGAAAGATTACGCCCTCTCTGATTCCGTTTTCTTCCGTATAACTGGCAAGCTCCTCCCGCAGTCCGTCCGGAATGATGATCTCGCGGCTTTTCTTTTTGCACGAGACGCGAATGCTCGTCTGTCGTTCCTTCTTGCGAATTGCCTCTACGGTGAAATATTTCAGCTCTGAAATCCGTATTCCGGTCCCGGCAAGCACCTTAAGCATCATCTGCAGGCGCTGGTTTCCCTCCGCAGCCTTCAGTAGCCTCTGATATTCTTCCATCGTAAGGCTTTTGTTTTCAGGACAGTACGGCATTTCCTGCGTGCGAAGCCTCGTGACGTTGCAGTCGTCTCTTCCCAGGTATTTGAATAGCCCCCGCAGGGACGCGATCATGGAATTGATGCTGCTGTCCGCGTATTTCCCGGATTCGATCAGATATCTTTTATAATCGACCGAGAGATCCTTCGTAAGTGGCCGGCCAGATGCGAAACCGCGGAATGCCTCTGCGTCCCGAAGGTATTTATCAATCGTATGCGGGCTTTTTTCATTGGTGCGCAGGTATCTGCCGTATGCGGCAAGTATTTCCTCATCCAGTGTCAATGTGCTCATTTGTGATTTCTCCTTCCAAATTTTTGTCTTCGTGCATATAAATATAGAAATAATTTGTTTTCGTGATTTATTCTATCTTTCTTTCGGAAAATTATGAGGAAAATTTTCAAAAAGCCAAAGCCATGATCCGGCTGATGTGTGAGCTAAATGCGGGCATTCGCTCCGCCGAAAGAGAAGGCTGGATTTCCGAAGATAAACTCCGCAGCCATTTTCAAGACAGAAAGAATAAAAGGAAATGACTTAGACATCTAAAAAAGAGGACAAGATACGTTTTTTCGTACCTGTCCTCTTTCCTTACTTATATTGAATTCTCACATTCAGTCTAAGTGACCAGTCGTCCTTACACCCACGCCTTGATCTGCTCGTAGACACCCTTGCCGTCGAGCTTGTACTTCTCAAGCAGCGCTACGGCCGAGCCGGACTCGCCGAACACGTCCTGCACGCCGATGCGCAGCACCGGAGTCGGAGCCTTCGCGCACAGCGTCTCGCAAACTGCGCTGCCCAAGCCGCCGATCACGGAGTGCTCCTCGACGGTCACGACCTTGCCGGTCGCCTTCGCGGCGGCCACCACAAGCTCCTCGTCGAGAGGCTTGATCGTGTGGATGTTGACGATCTTCGCGGAAACGCCGTCTGCCGCGAGCATCTCTGCCGCCTCGAGCGCGCTGTTCACGCACAGACCTGTCGCAAATACGGTAACGTCCGTGCCCTCGCGCAGCGTGATGCCCTTGCCGATCTCAAACTTGTAATCCGGATTCGTGTTGATCACTGGAACAGCCAGACGGCCGAAACGCAGATAGACTGGTCCGACATACTCGTAAGCCGCCCTCACCGCAGCTCTCGCCTCGACGTCGTCCGCCGGATTGATCACGACCATGCCCGGGATCTCGCGCATCAAAGCCAGATCCTCGTTGCACTGGTGGGACGCGCCGTCCTCGCCGACCGAGATTCCGGCGTGCGTCGCGCCGATCTTCACGTTCATATGCGGATAGCCGATGGAATTTCTCACCTGCTCATATGCGCGGCCCGAAGCGAACATCGCGAACGTGCTTGCGAACGGCACCTTGCCTGTCGTGGAGAGACCAGCCGCGATCCCCATCATGTTGCACTCCGCGATACCGCAGTCGATGTGGCGATCCGGGAACGCTTTCTTGAATACGCCTGTCTTCGTCGCGCCTGCAAGGTCAGCATCCAGAACGACGAGATCCTCATGCTCCGCGCCGAGCTCGGCCAGCGCGTTTCCGTAACTTTCTCTGGTAGCGATCTTCTTTACTTCTGACATAATGCTTCCCCCACTTTCTCTAAGTCTGCCATGGCGACGGCGTACTGCTCATCGTTCGGAGCTGTGCCGTGCCAGGACGCCTGGTTCTCCATAAAGGAAACGCCCTTTCCTTTGACCGTCTTCATGATGATCGCCGTCGGCATACCCTTGGCCGCCTTCGCCTCCGCGAACGCCGCGCGCAGCTGATCCATGTCGTTGCCGTCCGCCACGTTGATCACACGGAAATTGAACGCTTCGAATTTCTTGTCGATCGGGTACGGCGAGCAGACGTCTGCGATGTTGCCGTCGATCTGAAGGCCGTTGTTGTCCACGATCACAACGAGGTTGTCCAGCTTCCTGTGGCCTGCGAACATTGCCGCCTCCCAGACCTGGCCTTCCTGGATCTCACCGTCGCCGAGCAGCGTGTACACGCGGTAGGACTTGCCGTCCATCTTCCCCGCGAGCGCCATGCCGACCGCAGCCGAGATGCCCTGTCCCAGAGAGCCCGAGGACATGTCGATGCCGGCAATGTGCTGCATGCACGGATGCCCCTGCAGATGCGAGCCGACCTTGCGCAGCGTCGTCAGATCCTCCACCGGGAAATATCCTCTGTGTGCCATCGCGGAATAGTAGCCCGGAGCCGTGTGCCCCTTCGAGAGCACGAAACGATCTCTATCCGGATTCTTCGGATCCTTCGGGTCGATGTTCATCTCCTCGAAATAGAGGTAGGTGAACAGATCTGCGGCTGAAAGAGATCCGCCCGGATGTCCGGCCTTCGCACTGTGCACCGCCGTCACGATGCCCTTGCGAACCTCGTTCGCCATTTTCTGTAACTCAAGTGTCGTCATAATGGGTACCTTTCCTTTCTATCGATAATAAAGCCCAGTCTCCATGAAGAGCGGACAACAAGTTCACTTGTTCGTGCGCTCATCCATGAGAGACGCTAATCCGTATGAGCAATACAGCAGCACGAACAGATGTGAGTGCTGTGATTTGCGAATGCGGATAGGATTGCGAGAGCACATAGTGCGAAGCAATCCGTGGGCTTTTATTTAGATACATTCATCATACTATGATTTCCCACATTCGTCCAGTAAAATAATATTATTCCACACTCTTCAGCGACTCGACCATGTCGATCTTCTTCAGCTTGAAGTACATGACGCCGTTGACAATCACGGAAAAGCCAATCGTGAAGAGCGTTCCGTACACGAAGCTCGGCAGATTGATGTTACGGCCAAACATGCAGGCATCCACCTCGATCGTCGTGATGATGTAGGCGTGCAGCAGCTTCCCAAGTCCGATCCCGAGCGCGGCGCCGATCAGGGTGAGCAGAATATTCTCACGGTAGACGTAGGCCGCCACCTCGCCGTTGTAAAAGCCCAGCACCTTCAGCGTGGCGAGCTCCCTGCGGCGCTCGTTGATGTTGATGTTGTTGAGGTTGTAGAGCACCACGACCGCGAGCGCGCCGGCCGAGACGATCAGCACCAGCATGACGACGTCCATCGCTCCGAGCATGTTCTCTATCTGCTGCGCGAGCGTGCCGGTGTAGGTCACGTTGAGCACCGCATCGTGACTCAGCATCGTCTCACCGATCTCCTCGATCCCTTCCTGCGGCTCTCCGCTCTCGAAGAAGATGCTGTTGAATTCCGGCGCCTCCCCGTACACCTTCTCATACAGCCCCGGCGTCATATACAGATAATGCGACAGGTAATTCTCGCACACGGCCGCGATCGGCACTTCGACGTCGTCGCCTTCATCCTGTTCGAGTGTGATCACGTCGCCCGGCTTCAGCTTGAATTCCTTCGCGATCTTCTCCGTGATGATCGCGCCCTCGTCGTCCAGCTCGTACGGCTCCTTCGTCTCGCGGTCGCGGAAACGGAAAAATCCGTCCAGATCTTCCAGGTTCTCCGGCACATACAGGTATACCGACCACTCCTTGTCCGTGATTCCCTCCGTCTGCACGTCTGTCAGCTGCATATAGAAACGCTTGGAATGCGTCACCCGCTCATCCGCGCGCAGGGCGTCCTCCACTTCCTCAATCTCTGGTGTCTCTGCGTCCGTGTCCAGCACGACGACCGCGTCGTAGAGCTGCAATTCATCAAACTGTAAGGTACCGATATCCGTGATCGAGTCGAGCAGGCCGTAGCCCACGAGCAGAAGGCCCATGCAGCCTCCGATGCCGATGACCGTCATCAGGAAACGTTTCTTGTAACGGAACAGATTGCGCACCGTAGATTTCCATGTGAAGCTGAGCCGCTTCCACAAAAATGTGATCCGCTCCAGGAAGACGCGCTTGCCTTCCTTCGGGGCAGGCGGCCGCATGAGCTGTGCCGGGACAGCCACGAGCTCCTTGTAGCAGGCGGAGACCGTCGCCCCGATCGTACAAAGCAGCGCTGCTCCCATCGCGATCAGACCGTAGGTCCAGTTGTACGGAAGCAGGATCTCCGGAATGTGCTGGTACATGATCCCGTAAGCGTTGATGATCACCCACGGGAAGATCTTTTCGCCGATCAGGATGCCTGCCACGCCGCCGCCAAGCGTCGCCAGAAACGCGTATTTCAGGTACTTTGAAGCAATCGACCACTTGCCGTAGCCGAGCGCCTTCAGCGTCCCGATCTGCGTGCGCTCCTCCTCGACCATGCGCGTCATTGTCGTAAGAGAAATGAGCGCCGCCACCAGGAAGAACAGGATTGGCACGACCTTGGCAATGTTCGAGAGACGCTCCGCATTCTCCCCGAAGCCAGCGTGCTCCGGAAGCGCACTGCGGTTGTCTATGTACCAGTCCGGGTAGCGCAGGTCAGCGAGCTTCTCCTCAGCGTCCGCAATCTGCTTCTCGGCATCCGCTAAATCTGCCTCCGCGTCTCTGATCTTCTGTTCGCCCTCCGCGATCTCGTCCTCAGCCTCTTTTTTCCCTTCCTCGTAGTCCTTCCAACCTTCCTGAATCTTGTGCTCGTTTTCCACGATCTCCCTCTGACCATCCCGAATCTGCCGTCTGGCCTCGGCCAGATCGCTCCGCGCATCGCTCAGCTTCTGACGTCCCTCAGCAAGCTGCCGTTCTCCCTCCGATGCCTGCGACTGCGAGGCCTCCAGCTGCGCCCAACCGGAATCCAGCTGCCTGCGGGCCGAGGTCAACTGTGCCCGCGCTTTTTTTAGCTCCTGATAGCCCTGATTGATCTCTTCCTGGCCCTGCTTCAGCTTCTTCTCATTCGCGTCCAACTCCTTTTTCGCGGCGGCAAGCTGCTTTCCGGCGGTCGCCGCTTGCGTCTTCTGCGTGTTCAGCTGCTGCCATGCCGCGGTAAGCTGTTGTCCGGCGGCGCTCAGCTCCTTCTCATTCGCATCCAGCTCTTGCTTCGACTTCGCAAGGGCGGTCGCCGTCGCGTCCAGCGTCTGCTTTTGTCCTGCCAGAGTCGTCTGCGCCTCGTCCATCTTTGCCTTCGCGCCCGCAAGACCAGCCACAGTGCTGTCACGCGTGGCCACGGCCTTCGCCGCTGCCTGCTGCTTCTGCTGTTGCTCCTGGAGCAAATTCAGCTTTCCCTGACTCGCAGTCCCATTGTATTCCTCATCAAGTGCCGCGATCTTTTGCGTCAGAGCCTCTATCTCGGAATTCTTTCCGGATACATTACTCTCCGCCACACTGACCGCCGCATTCAGTGCCTGAATCTGCGCGTCCAGCCCGGAGACCTCCGCCTCCTGGTCGGCAACCTGCGTTCTCAGGCCGGCAGCCTTAGATTCCTGCGCACTTACCTGCCCTGCCAGACTATCTGCTTTCTTCTGCAGGTCATCCACTGTCTGCTGCGCCTCAGAGAGCGCCTTTTGGTACTCCTCCGTATATTCTGAGTCCGGGTTCCCCGGGTCCTTGTAAGCAGGCGTTTTCTGCAATTTCTCAAGCGCATCCTGAGCCGCCTGCAGATCCGCTTCCACCGTCTGCTGCTGAGTCTGCCAGCCGGTAAGCGTACTCTCTGCTTCGGACAGCTGCCCCTGCAAATCAGTCAGCACGCCGGCCTCCTTGTCTCGCTCTCCCTGCAATACAGGGACGTTCTTCTGTGCCTCCTGGGCCGCCTTCAGCTGTTGCTCCAGCCCCTCAAGCTCCTCCTGTGCCTGCGCAAGCTGCCCGCTCTTTGCGTCCTTGTCCGAACGGTTCTGCGCGACCCTCGCGTCGCATTCCTGCTGCGCCTGCTGCGCGGCGTTCACCGCCGCCTGCAGAGCCGCAAGCGTATTATTGTATTCCTGAATCTGTCCCTGCAGCTGCGCATTTGCGGTATTATACGCCTCCAAACCCGTATTATACTGGGTCAATCCCGCATCATACTGTGATTTACCCGCCGCAAGCTGCTTCACACCTGCATCATATGTCGCCTGCTGCTGTGTAAGCTGCGTCTCCGCCGTGGTAAGCTGCTCCTGTCCGGCATTGTACGCCGCCAGATTCTTATTGTATTCCTTCTTTCCCGCCGCAAGCTGTTTTTTTCCCGCGTCAATTTGCTTCTGCGCGGCCTTCAGCTCCTTCTCTCCTTTGGCGGACTCGCTCTCGTATTCTTTCATACCAGAGCTGTATTCCTTTTCCCCGGAATCCAGAGTGCCACGCGCCTCTTCCATCTGGCTCCTGCCTTCCTCCAGGGTCGACTCGTTCTCTGCGATCTCCTTCTCGCCTTCCTTCAGCTCCCGCTCGCCGTTCGCAACCTCCTCGCTGGCGTCCCAGAGCTCCTTCTCTCCGTCAGAAAGCTCCTGTTCCCCCTCGATGAGCTCAGATTCCGCCTCAGCAAGCTCAGATTCCGCCTCAGCCTTTCCATCCGCGAGCTCCTGCTTCGCGTCGGCTAGCTCCTGCTTCCCGTCCGCAACCTCCTGCTTCGCCTCCGCCAGCTCGGACTCCGCCGTCTCCGTCACCTCATTGTAGCGGATCTCACACCTGGCATCCACGATCCCCTCGATATGTTCACTGACCTCGTCCACGAGATCGTCATAGGCATCTGTGAAGGCTGTCTTTTCCGCGGCGTTCTCCACTCTCAGATACGCGACACTGTAAACCTCCGCATCAAACTCCTCCGGCAGCACATAGGCAAAACCAGCCAGTGAACCCGTGCCAAGTGCCGTGCTTCCTCGATTGAAGGATAAATAGCAAGGACTGTAGCCATAGCCGCTAACCGTAAATTTCCGATGCCTCAGGCTGCTGTCCTCCTCCGATGACACAGCGATCTCCAGCTCATCCCCCGGCTTGTACCCGGTCTTGAGCGCATAAGCTGCGTCCAGAAAGCATTCATCTGTATGTTCCGGAAGCCTGCCTTCCGCCGGCGTCAGCTCGTTAATCCCGTCCTGCAGCGCCTCCACATGAAGCACCTCGCGCGCGTCGCCCTCGCCACAGTAGACGTCCTCCATATAGCTGCCTGCCACAAAAGAGACACCCTCGATCTCCTCGAGCGCGTCCAGGTCGTCCTCCGTCAGGCCAAGCGTGCTGATGACGCGAAGATCCATGAGACGACTGTCGTCAAAATAGGAATCTCCGGTCAGCCGCATATCCGGTGCGGAGGATTGAATTCCAGAGAAAAAAGCCACTCCCAGCGCCACAATGAAAAATATGGACAGGAAGCGGTTTCTACTCTTTTTTATTTCCACGCGAAAATCTTTGTGTAATGCCTTTTTCCTCATCAATCTCACATTCCCGCTGTTTTGTATAGATTACCACTCAATCGTCTCCACCGGGATCGGCTGGTCATTCAGCTTCATCTCGGACACACGGCCGTTTTTGATGCGGATCACACGGTCTGCCATCGGTGTGATCGCCGTGTTGTGCGTGATGACGATGACGGTCATTCCGCGCTCTCTGCACATGTCCTGCAGAAGCTTGAGGATCGCCTTGCCGGTCTGGTAGTCGAGCGCGCCCGTCGGCTCGTCGCACAGCAGAAGCTTCGGATTTTTCGCAAGCGCCCGCGCGATCGACACACGCTGCTGCTCACCGCCGGAGAGCTGGGTCGGGAAATTCCCCATACGCTGCTCCAGCCCGACCTCGCGCAGCACCTCCTCCGCGTTCAGAGGATTTTTCGAAATCTGCAGCGCAAGCTCCACGTTCTCAAGCGCCGTCAGATTCGGTACAAGATTGTAGAACTGGAAGACGAAGCCGATATCATTTCGCCGGTAGGACGTCAGCTTCTTCTGGCTGTAGCGGGCGATATCGCTGCCGTCCACGATCACGCTGCCGCTGCTCGCCGTGTCCATACCGCCCAGAATGTTGAGCACCGTCGTCTTGCCCGCGCCGGACGGCCCTACGATCACGACAAACTCGCCCTTCTTTATCTCGAAATCGATCCCGTCCACCGCATGGATATCCACCTCGCCCATGTGGTAGATCTTCGTCACATTCTCAAGCTTTACGAACGCCTCCGGCACGTCCCATACCTCCGAATCCATGTACTCTGACCTTCATTTTACATGTACAAAGTCCGTCCTGCAATCACTTTATAAAAATTTAACAAAGCGTCCGGTTCCCTTACGGCAAATACGGACGCCCTGTTTTTCTGTCTTCGCTGGTTTTCTTTTCAGCGCTCGTTCAGGTCGACATATTCTCTGTGATGACCCACATACTTGTACGCAGGGCGGATGATCTTGCCCTCGTTGACAAGCTCCTCGATCCGATGCGCGCTCCAGCCCGCGATCCTCGAGATCGCGAACACCGGCGTGTACAGCTGCTTCGGGATACCAAGCATCGAATACACAAATCCACTGTAAAAGTCGACGTTGCAGCAGATCGGCTTGTGCAGCTTCTTGCGGTTCGTCAGAAGCTCCGATGCGATGCGCTCCACCCTCTCGTGCAGCGCGAACTCGTCCGTCAGCCCCTTCTCCTCCGAGAGAGACTTCGCATACTCTTTCAGAATGACCGCACGCGGATCGGAAAGCGTATAAACCGCATGCCCCATGCCATAGATCAGACCGCTGCCATCAAACGCTTCCTTATTCATAATCTTCATCAGGTAATCGCGAACCGCGTCGTCGTTGCCCCAGTTCGGCACGTTCTCCTTGATGTCCGCGAACATGTTCTCCACCTTGAGGTTCGCGCCGCCGTGCTTCGGTCCCTTCAGCGACCCGAGCGACGCCGAAACCGCGGAATAGGTATCCGTGCCGGTCGATGAGACGACATGCGTGGTAAATGTAGAGTTATTACCGCCGCCATGCTCCGCATGAATCACCAGCGCAATGTCGAGCACGCGCGCCTCTAGCTCCGTATACTGCCCGTCGTCACGCAGAATGCGCAGAATATTTTCCGCTGTGGAAAGCTCCGGATCCGGATAGCGGATCAAAAGACTCTTGTCATTATGGTAATGCTGATATGCATGATATGCGTAAACTGAGATCAACGGGAAGGTCGCGATCAGAGATAAGCATTGCTTGAGCACATTCTGGATCGAAATGTCGTCCGGATTCTCGTCGTACGAATACAATGTCAGTACACTGCGCTGCAATGCATTCATGATATCCATGCTAGGCGCCTTCATGATCACATCCCGCACAAATTTGTTCGGCAGCTCCCGGTACTGGCTCAGGATCTCGATAAAGGATGAAAGCTGCTGCTGATTCGGCAATGCCCCAAACAAAAGCAGGTATGTAATCTCCTCGAAGTTGAATTTTCTCTCCTCGAAGCCCTTCTTCAGATCCATAATATTGTAACCCTGAAAATATAGCTGTCCCTCGGACGGAATCTTCTTTCCACCCTCCGTCCTGAACGCGACCACATCCGAAATCTCAGTCAGACCGGTCAAAACGCCTTTGCCGTCCGATTCGCGCAGGCCGCGCTTCACATCATACTCCTCATAAAGGTTCAGATCCAGCGCCCCTGAGATCATACACCACTTAACGAGCTCCGCCAGTCTGATGTCTCTGATTCTTCTGTCCTCGTCACTCTTCATCATAATATTCTCCTCCTCATCCGTCACATGATTCTATTGTCCTCTCTGCCCGCACACCCCCTTGTATCGGCAGTTTTCTTCTCTATCCGTTTTTCGTATTGTGGTCCGGTCCACACAATTCTCTTCCTGTCCTCACGTCTGTGCGCTCTTTTAGCTCTTTTAGCTCTTTTAGCTCTTTTAGCTCTTTTAGCTCTTTTAGCTCTTTTAGCTTTCCTTTGCTGATCCACACTCCGCCAGGCGCTTCAGCTCCGTCTGCAGCTTTCTGTCTACCGAGTAATAAGACCATTTTCCCTGCTTTCGGCACTTCACGATACCGGCCTCCGTCAAGATCTTCATATGGTGTGATAGCGTAGACTGTGCGATATCCATCGATTCCAGAATATCGCCCGCGCAGAGCTCCTTATCTGCAAGCAGCGCAAGAATCTGAAGCCTGTTCTTATCTCCGAGCGCCCGGAAGCGCTCTTCCATCTCACGCAGCTTATCCTCAGCCGATCCACCGGTCGTACCCCTGGCTGGTCTTCCGACCAACCTTCCAGCCGTGCCCTCAGTCGACCTTTCGTTCGCCTTCCCGATCGGCTTCGCTTCCTGCTTCTTCGCAGCCGTCTCCGCCGCCGATTTGCGATCCTTTTTCTTAGCCTTGTCTTTTTTTACCCCGTCTGTCTTCTTTTCGGTCAATTCGGATTTTTTCAGCTTCTCCTTCTGTTTCTTTCCTTTTTCCTGCTTTTTCTTTTTGCCCATCAAGCTTCACCTTCCACATTTTCAAACAGTATAGCATAAGAATTTATTTCAGTAAAGTGTTTGCATTTTTTATTCAAAAATGTTATAGTACCAATATTGTTACCTGCAATTCGCAACTATTTTCAAATTCATCCACATGAATCACGAGAAAGGAGCTTGAATTCTTATGTTTAATAAAAAATTGTTTCCCCTGTTCGTCCTGACTGCCGCTGTGACGCTGTCCGGCTGCGGAAGCAAAAAAGAATCTGAGCCCGAACCGGTCATCCCGGAGACGGAAATGATCTTCGAGACAAATGAAGTGTCAGAGTCGGAGGAAGAATTGGAACCGATCACCCCTGCTGATTATCTGGTGAAGGATGTGTCCCAGTACGTCACGCTCGGCTCTCTCGACAATCTGTCCGCCACGCAGAACGTCTATGATGTTACAGATGAGCTCCTCCAGGAGCGAATCGAGGAGGAGCTTTACATGTACAGCGAGGACGTAGAGGCTGAAAAGGTTTCTGAGGGCAGCACCGTCTATGCAGACATAACCTACTCTGTTGAGGGAAGCGAGGATCCGGAATCCACAGAAAGCACATATCTCACGATCGGAGACGAGGATTACGGCGCAGAATTTGACGCCCAGCTGATCGGCAAGACCGTCGGGGACGAGCTGAGCTTTTCTATCAGCTACGACGAAGATGTCTGGTATGAAGAATGGATTGACCAGACCGTGAATTTCAAGGTCACTGTGACCGGTATTTACGATACGGTCGTTCCCGAATATGATGAAAAATTCGTCACAGAGAATACGGAATACGCCTCAAAGGAAGAATACGAGGAGTCCCTGAGCGCGACAATGGAAGAGGAGTATGCGCAGGAAGGCTATTCCGAGGCGATAGATAGCCTGTTCCAGTCTGTCATGGACAATTCAACATTCAACGGATATCCTGAGGATCTGTATACAGAGTGCGAAAATGAATCCATCTCCTACTATGGACAATTTCTTGGCACAGATGACCGCGATGAAATCTTGGAGGCGCTTGGTCTCACCACAGAAGATCTGGAAGCCGAGGTGCTTGACTCTGTCAATCTTCGCCTTACCATCTGCGCGATCTGCGAGGCGCAGGGGCTGGAAGTGAGCGAGGATGACTATATTTCAGAGGTAACCGAGTCTGCTGCGACTTATGGCTATCTAAGCCCTGTCGAATATGAAGAGGTCAATGGCCGCGAGAATATCGTGTGGTCGCTCTACCAGAACAAAGTCGCTGAATTCCTGTACGACAAGGCGGAGATTACCCCTGTCGAGGCATCTGTAGACGATCTTTACGGCGACGAGTTCATCGAGGTGGAGACGGAGGAAGAAACATTCGGCGCGGACGAGATCTATGCCGCGGAGCTTGAGACAGAGGAATAAACCTTAAAATTGTATCAAAAATTTAAAAACACACGTTTTTTACGTTATTTTCTTCAATTGTGCTTGACATTTGACTTTATTGTGCTATACTATAATCGCTGGTAGAGTGGTTTGTTTGTAAATTTCACTAGCTATTATAGATTATGAAATAATAGCCTTTGATAGTCTATAATAGTTAGTGAAATTTTTTAACGAATCAGGTAGGCACAATAGTTAGGAGGTACCCAGATGAACAAAGGTACAGTGAAGTGGTTCAATGCAGAGAAAGGCTACGGCTTCATCACCGGCGAGAACGGTTCCGATGTATTCGTACATTTTTCTGCGATCCAGGGTGAGGGCTTCAAGACTCTGGAAGAAGGACAGGCAGTTTCTTATGATCTGACAGAGGGCGCCCGCGGAATGCAGGCTGCCAATGTAGTGAAACTCTGAATTGGAATGTGAGATGGCCGAAGGCCGCTGCAGCGCTTGCGCAGCGGCCTTTTTTACGTCTGAAGATTATCTGTCTGTGCTTATCAGTACGCCCACTCTCCGTCGCAGTAAATGACGATGAAGTCCGGCGTGTCCGCCTTGTCCAGGCTGTAGTTTACGCTGATGCGGTTCTCATCGCTCTCCATATCGGATACCTGCGCCGAATAGCTGTGGTAATCGCTGTCATCAGCCTTGTAATCCGATACGTAATATCTGAGTCCGTCCTTCTCCAGCGTTCCGGAAGTGCCGTCAATCTCCACTTCATTGATGGCCGGAAGAAGCGTCTTCAGCTCTTCGTCCGTGGTCTTGTTCGTAATCCCGTACGGAGTCTTCAGAGCGTCCGCGCTCCAGCCGTCGCTCAGGAAGAACTGAATATTTGTGACCACTGTATCCTGCACATTTACCATCATATCGTCAAAATTTTCCACCCCGACATTGATACGTCGTTCTCCATTCGAAATGTATACGCTCGAATTATCGCCCAGACCGTATACTACCGTCTCCTCGTCAAGCGTCCATCCATTATCAAGAAGTACCGACAGCGGCAGCGGCAGCTGATATACTGTTCCGTCCAGCTCGAAAGTCATCGGCGTCACGCTGTCCCCCATTGCCGCCGGAGCCTTATATTCGTCAAGATACGCCGGCCTGCCCAAAACCTCCGTCTCGTCTTCCGGGAAGGTTTTGTAATAATTTAGCTCAATCTCGGATACCACCCCGGATTCCTCATCCACACGGAATACCGTCGAGTCCGAATTCGCCGCCTCGCTGAACATCAGAGACATGTCGCGCATGGTCTCCTGCAGATCCGTCCCCTTCTCGCGAAGAATCTCGGAAAACTCGTATGTATAATTCCCCTCGTCCCCGGCAGAGCCATAAACCGCTTCTACCTCATCGGAAGAGGAGCCGATCTCGAGTCCGCTCTCCAGAGCGAATTCCAGCGTGGAGTCCGCATCCACATCAATACCCGCAACCCTCGCGCTCTGCATCTCCATTGCGTTGCCTGTGGCGTTCAAAAGGGTGATGATGACCGCCTTATCCGCGTCGGAATCCTTGACCATCCAGCACCCCTGCACCGTCATACCAGGTATCTTAGTCGTAGCGTCTGTCGAATAGTAGAAATCCCATCCGTTTGCCTTGAGATCATCCACTGAAAGCGGCAGGGTGTACTCTGTCCCCTCCAGAGTAAACGTGTACAGCGACTCGATATCCTCCTGGCTGGCCACATTGTCCGCGTAGGGCTGATTCACCGCACATACATTGAACGACGCAAAGGCCGACATTCCAAGTACCAGCGCGCCTGTCAACAGTTTCTTCATTCTCCTGATCCTCCTTTTATAATGATTTATATGCTTGTATTATAATACAGCCGTCTTGGTTTCTCCAGTACCTTCAGCGAAATGCCGCCGGATTTTGGCACGTGTACTCCGTTCTCCCCGCGGAAGCATCCACGTCTATTCCTCGCGCTCCGGAGTCCTCCTCAGATCCAACTGTCATCAGAGCCCTGTGCCCCTACATCTTCGGAGTCCTTGTCCTGCGCGTTTGCGTCCTGACCGTCTTCCTCTTCGGAACCAGCCGCGATCTGCGCGCCGCTCACAATGAATCCGACGTCTCGGATCGAGGAACCGGCCGCGATTGTCCCGTTATAATCCACCGAAGTGATGTGCAACGTACTGCCCTCTGCTGTGTAGTTTCCGTTCCATCCGCTGGAGAGCTTGATCTCCCCCGCAAACGGAACGTTGATCTCCCATGAGCTACAATCTGTCTCGCCCTTATTCTTGATTGTCAGGTCATACTGATACGCAGGAGCGCCGTTTTCCTCCCAATTCCCGCGCAGCACAGCAGAGGCCTCAATGTCGCCGTCCGTGATTTTGATCACGCCGGAGCCGTCTGCGTCCGCCTGCACATTGTCGCTTTGACCGGCTCCACCGGATGCATTTTCCTGCCCCGCGCCGCCGTCCACGCCTGTACCGTCTCCCGCGCTATTCGTTCCGCCGCCTGTGTCCTGACCGCCCTCCTGCTCTGCCGAATTGCCGCTGAGCGTCTCATACAGCCATTTTCCGGAATCGCTCAGATCCTCGAGCGTGAAACCGCTCGTCTTGGCGCAGGAGCTTTTGAAGATCGCTGAGCTCTCATTTTTGTTCGACATATTCCACGCGACGTAGCTGACGCCGTACTGATCCATCGTCTCAACCCACTGATTCGCCTGATCGAGGTCGAGCGCGCCGTTGCCGCTCGCGTCGCAGATCCCATATTCTGATACAAAGATCGGGAGTCCCTGATCGAGCGCACCCGTCATCCGGCTGCGCAGGTCGTCCTTGTGCGTGGCCGCATAAAAATGCAACGAGTACATGACATTATCGTAGTCCGTGATCGGATTAGCCGCCGCTTCGTCCACATACTGGGACCAGTTCGGCGTCCCCACCAGGATCACCGCATCCTCGTCGTTCTGACGGATCACCGGGATCACCTGCTCCGCGTAGCCCTTGATCGCCTCCCAGCTCGTGCCGCCATTCGGTTCATTGCAGATCTCATAGATCACATTGTCGTTTCCCTTGAACTCATTCGACATCGTCCGGAAGAAATCCATCGCCTCGTCAAGATAGACGTTCGGGTTCATGTCCGAGAGAATATGCCAGTCGACGATCACGTACATATCGCAGGCAGTCGCGTACTGGACGCCCTGCTTGACGAGCACCTGCAGCGCTTCCTTATTGCCATCCGTGCAGTAGCCGCCGGACTCCGCCGTGTACATCGCCAGCCGGACCACATTCGCCTTCCACTCATCGTGCAGCTGACGAAACCATTCCTCATTCACGTACTGCGGGAACCACGCAAGCCCGTGCGTACTGAGCCCGCGAAGCTGCACCGGCTCTCCGTTCTGACCCGCCAGATGCGTCCCCTCCACATGGAGCGCCCCGTTCACCGAAGGCGCGGCCACAGCAGCGGAGCCAGCCGCCTGCGTCTGCGTATTTCCGTCCCCCTGCGCAGCAGCGCAAATCCCGACGGCCAAAACAGCCTGCAGCGACAGTACCATCGCAAAAATCGTACATTTCCATCGTCTTTTCATAATCCGTCTGCTCCTCCTTCTCCTCTTTGATCACCAAACTATGTAAATTATTGTAGCATAGATTTTCATTCAAGTCACCCAAATCTTATGGTCATCTTACGCGCCGGAATGTTAAGCTCACCTTACGTTGTGGAAAGCATAGCATCCGCCGCCAGTCTTTCTTGTTTTGATTGCCTGCAAATCAAAAAGGGAGTATAATGATATAAAAAGAAATATCCAATAATTTGCAGTTATAGAAACAATCCTGCAAACTATTAGATACTTCGAGAAGCTTTTATGTGAAAGATAACTTTTTATTACTTTTGGTGCCGCTAATCAAAAGGCGGCGGAATGGAGAATTTTATGAAAGAAAAAAGAAACAGAGCTGCATCCCGATTCCTGGCATTCGCGCTATGGCTGCTGTGCATGTGCTTCTTCACGTTTCCGGTACTTGCGGAAGAACCTGAAACAGGGTCGGAGCCAGAACCAATGTCGCCGACTGTCTCATTCCGGATCAGCGGGACAAGCAGCTACGATCAGGACTATGAAGTGCTGCGGCTGACAAACGCACTCCGCGCAGAGGGCGGATTAGAGCCGCTGCAGATGGACCGGAATCTTATGGAAGCAGCGACACAGAGGGCTGCCGAGTGTGCCTTCGTCTTCCAACACATCCGTCCGGACACAACCACGTGCTACACCGCATCCGAAAAAATGCACGGTGAAAACATCGCCGCCGGCTACAATGGATTGAGCACTGCCGCCGAAGCAGTCAATGGCTGGAGAAATTCGCCGGGACACTATGCTAATATCATGACTCCGGATTTCCGCTCCATCGGCGTCGGTCACTTCACGAAGGACAGATGCTCCTATTGGGTGCAGTGTTTCTCATGTTATGAAGGAGACTCTTTTGCCACATCCGGAGTTCGGACAAACAAATACATCGTAAATGTCATATCCGATGCTGCTCGCCATAATCTGATCTCAACCTCCGGAAGTACGCTCAAAAAAGGCAGCACCGATACCATCCAGCTTTTCTATGAGGATCATGAGCTTGGATTTCACAGTGTCCGTCTGGATCCTGACGGATTTGCGTTTTCCAGCAGCGCTCCCGGAATTGTTTCCGTAGATCCTACAGGAAATGTAAAATCGCTGTCTGCAGGCACTGCCGCTCTGCTCGAAGACCCCTCCGTCAAGGTATCCGTGCAATATACCGTGACGGACCCCAACGGCCGCACAGTTAAGCTTTACGCGAAAGGCGGCAAATTCTCAGACGGCAAGACCTCTCAGTCATTAAGCGTTACAAACGGCAGTAAATACGGAACTTTATCCACACCCATCCGCAAAGGCTATACATTCACAGGCTGGTTCGATGCGAAAGGAAAGCAAGTTCGCTCTTCCACCAAAGTATCGATCAGCAAAAATGCGGTCGGTAAGCTTTATGCGAAGTGGAAAAAGATCACCGTCGGGCAAACTGCCGTCACGCAGGCTTCCGGCAAAAAGAAAAAGACCTTGAAGGTCACATTCCGCAAGGTAAGCGGCATCAGCGGCTATCAGGTCTATGTATCCGCAAACAAAAAATTCAAAAAGAAGGGACGCATCATCGCCGAGGTCTCAGCCAAAAAGAAAACGGCGACGATCCGACATACCCTGAAAAACAAGTACCTCTATGTAAAGGTGCGCGCTTACAAGATCGACTCTGCCGGAAAACGGGTATACGGAAAATTCAGCGCCGTGAAACAGGTGAAGATGAAGTGAGCAATTCGAGCAATTCTCTGATAAAACTCCTCTGACAAAGTCACAGACCCGCGCCACACTCTTTTGATACGTCAGGCGGCCGCCAAGTCACACGGCCGCCTTCTTTGTCCGTCATATATAGCTCATCTTACCATTACCTCGCTGCCAGCTTCCCGATCAGGCTTTGATCCGCCGGCAGCCAGTCCACGCTGTCGAGCATCTCGCGCGTCAGCCAGCGCGCTGCCTCGTGCTCCTTCAGAACCAGATGCCCGGACTTGATCGTACACAGGAAGCAGTCCCACGTTGCTGCAAATGTGAGGTCACTTCGTATTATCTAATCGTTTTCTTAACTCATTTTCCGGAAGACGAACTTTTCCTCCGTTATGCCCTAACAGAGCGGCAATACAGTCATACAAAGAAAGCCTTCTGTACTTTTCCGCTAATTCCTCTGCAAGGAAAAATTCTTCTTCTGTAAGTTGCGTCTTCTGAAGACCCAGACGGACTAAGTTTTCACCTAATCCGGGAGGATTCAACATTTCGTCTTCGATAGCGTCCTGATCCATTAAATAAATATACGGAAGCCGGAATGACAGCTCAAGACGGTCTATTGTCTCAAAATCAATCCAGATATTGGTGTCACTGCTGATATACTCCATCCATTAGCCCTCTGTTGCAAAGCACTGATCAGCGACATAGGAAAAAGACCGCTTCAGAAGCTCTGCCCCTTTCTGGACAGAAATTTCATTTTCGCTGACCGCCCTGAATACAAGCTGCGGAAACAGCATCGGTTCCTCTCTCGGAATTCTGACCGGTTCGTTACGCTTCCATCCATTCTGTCCGGCTCTGATGTAAAAATCCTTAACGATACTGTCCGTAATGATCCCGCACAAGTTAGCCCTCTTTACAAGCAGGTACATGGAAATCCCATATTCTTTACAGACAATCGTCATATCCTTCGTGACAGCACTACGACGGATACCTAGTTCTCTTTTCGCATCTTCTGCCGACAGGAGAAACGCACCGCTGATCGCTGTTGCCCTGTCCTCAATTTCCTTATCAACCATATCTCTCGGCCACTCAAAAATGAAATGAGCCATCTCATGTACAATCGTGGAACGGATGCGTTCCGGCGACATATTTCCGTTTACAATAATGTATGGTCTACCATCAACAAGACCATTCATCCCGGAAAAAGCATCGCTGTCAATGTCGAGAAAGTATATCAGAACTCCTTTATTTTCGAGCATCTCGACCAGGTTCCCAATCGGCCCTGCCTCGGAAATGCGAAGGTACTTCCGAAGCGCTTTCGCGTCATCTTCCGCGTTAGAAGACAGCCTTACTCTGTGGCACGCAGGTGCGGCAGGAAGAACTTCCCCGCCCAGGATTTCGACAGCCGAAAAGAAACGGCTCATATACTCTTCCACAGATGCGCAGATATAGTCCTGCTGCTTTCTCGAAAGCTTGCTGCCCTTCCGAAATTCACCGTGGACAAATACCAGATTCTCATCGCGTTTCGCAAGAAAATCAGAAACCTTAACATTCAATGCCTTTGCCAACGCCTGAATCACTTCCATCGAAGGTTTTCTCTCACCGCTTTCATAATAGCTAATCGACATAGGAGTCACCTGAATCAACGCCGCAAGCTCTTTTTTAGACAGATTATTTTTCAAACGATAATATTTTATATTCTTACTCAGCATCTCATCTCCTCCTTCTGTTTATATTTTGTCATATTTTTCATAAAAGTAAACAGACAGTGAAAACTTTTCTTTGTAAATAAAAACTCTGTCCGTACATTTTATACTGTAAGATCAGAGTTCCATTGTACCAATTTAATGTTATTATTGCATTACTTACGTATTTGAAAAGGAAATAGTTGCTTGCCGGCTGACGCAGCGTGAAACATAATACGTGTTTTTACAGTTTCCACTCTCTGGCTGCCAGCTTCCCGATCAGGCTTTGATCCGCCGGCAGCCAGTCTACGCTGTCGAGCGTCTCGCGCGTCAGCCAGCGCGCCGCCTCATGCTCCTTCAGAACCAGATGCCCGGACTTGATCGTACACAGGAAGCA